>JAWKRT010000001.1:300671-601343 GCA_041389495.1 Myxococcota bacterium
GCCGCCCTCGGCGCCGAAGGCGACGACGTCGTAGCGGTCGGAGCGCGGGCCCTCCATGCCGGGCGAGCCCATCGGCATGCCCGGCACGGCGAGGCCCGCGACCTTCGGCTTCGTCGCGAGCAGCCGGCGGATGTCCGCCGCCGGCACGTGTCCCTCGATCACGTATCCATCGACGAGCGCGGTGTGGCACGACGCGAGGTGCGCGGGCACGCCGTTCATCTGCTTCACGGGGTCGACGTCCGGGACGTTGGTCGCCGTGACGGCGAAGCCGTTCGCCTCGAGGTGCTCGATCCACTTCGTGCAGCACCCGCACGTCGGCGACTTGTAGACGCGCACGCTCGTCGCGTCGTCGCCGCCCGCCGCGGCGAGCGGCGACAGCAGTGCGGCGAGCGCGGCGAGGGCGACGGCGAGACCGGTCGAGAGTCGATGGCGCATGGCGTCCTCCTCGGGCGGTGCGAGACCCGGTGGGCGGCGCGAGGCAGCCTAGCGCGCGCCCGTCACGGCGCTGCCGCGAGCCACTCGCCGAGCTTCGTGTGCCGCGGCTCCGCGCCGCCGCGCTCGATCGCGAGCTCGAGCGCGCGCCGCTGCCCGACGACGACGACGAGCTTCCGCCCGCGCGTCACCGCCGTGTACACGAGCCGACGATCGAGCATCTTGAAGTGCTGCGTCGTGAGCGCGATCACGACCGCCGGATACTCCGACCCCTGCGACTTGTGGACGGTGATCGCGTAGGCGAGCGCGAGCGCGTCGAGCTCGCTGCGCGCGAAGTGCACGGGCTCGGCGTGCCCGTCGAACCGGACCGAGAGCGCGCGCTCCTCGAGGTCGACGTCCTCGACCACGCCGAGATCGCCGTTGAAGACGTCCTTCTCGTAGTCGTTCTCCGTCTGCATCACGCGGTCGCCGGGCGCGAACGCGACCTCGCCGTGCTCGAGGCGGCGCGCGCCTCCCGCCTCGGGGTTGAGCGCCGCCTGCAGCGCGCGGTTCAGGCTCTGCGTGCCGAGCGGGCCGCGGTGCATGGGCACGAGCACCTGTACGTCGCGCCGCGGGTCGAGTCCGAAGCGCGCCGGAATGCGCTCGCGCACGAGCGCGAGCACGAGCTCCGCCGCGCGCTCCGGCTCGTTCGCCTCGACGAGATAGAAGTCGTCGCCCGTCGCGCCCGTCGCGCCGGGTGTGCGCGCGTCGCCCTCCCGCGCGCGCGCGGCCGGCACGCGGCCCTCGTGGATCGCGTGGGCGGCGCGCACGATCCCGCTCTCCGCGGCCTGACGGAAGATCTCGCGCAGCTCGACGCACACGGCGACGCCCGATGCGACGACGTCGCCGAGCACGCGGCCCGGGCCGACCGACGGCAGCTGGTCGGCGTCGCCGACGAGCAGGAGCGCGGCGTGCGGGGGGAGCGCGCGCAGGAGCGCGGCGAAGAGCGGGACGTCGAGCATCGACGCCTCGTCGACGACGACGAGGTCGCACTCGAGCGGCGCGTCGACGCCGCGCTTGAACCCGCCGCTCTCGCGCCGCGCAGGGTCGACCTCGAGCAGCCGGTGCAGGGTGCGCGCGGGCTGGCCCGTCGCCTCGGCGAGCCGGCGCGCCGCGCGCCCCGTCGGCGCGGCGAGCTCGATGCGCACGTCCTTCTCGCGCAGGATCGCGAGCAGCGTGCGCACGAGCGTCGTCTTGCCGACCCCGGGCCCGCCCGTGAGCACGCCGAGCTTCGCGCCGACGAGCGCGCCCGCGGCCTCGCGCTGGCTCGCCGAGAGCGCGACGCCGAGCTGCTCCTGCGCGCGCTCGATCGCGCGCGCGACGTCGATGCGCGGCCACGGCGGCGCGCTCGCGCGGAGACGGCGGAGGCGCGCGGCCGCCTCGCGCTCGGCGCGGTGCAGGCGCGGCAGGAACACGGCCGGCTCGCCGCCGATCGCGTCGCGCACGAGCGCCTCCGACGCGACCTCGGCGTCGAGCGCGTCGCGCAGCCGCTCGGGTGCGGCCGCGAGCAGCTCGCCCGCCTGTGCGAGCAGCTCCGCCTCGGGAAGCGCGCAGTGCCCGGCGGCGCTCGCCCGGTCGAGCACGTGCTGCAGGCCGGCGCGCATGCGCACGCGCGCGCCGGGCTCGACGCCGAGCCGGCGCGCGAGCGCGTCGGCCGTCGCGAAGCCGATGCCGCGCACGTCGCGCGCCAGGCAGTACGGGTCGCTGCGGATGCGCGCGATCGCGTCCCGGCCGTAGCGGCGGTGGATGCGCACCGCGCGCGCCGCGCCGACGCCGTGCGAGTGGAGGAACAGCATCAGCTCGCGCACCTCGCGCTGCGCGCGGATCGAGCGCGCGATGCTCTCGGCGCGCACGGCGCCGACGCCCTCGACCTCGCGCAGGCGCGCGGGCGCGCGCTCGACGACGTCGAAGACGCGCTCGCCGAACGCCGCTACGAGGCGCTTCGCGAGCTCGGGGCCGATGCCGTGCACGGCGCCCGACGCGAGCCAGCGCTCGATGCCGTCGCGCGTCACCGGTGGCGCGAGCGCGATCTCTCTCGCGCGCAGCTGCAGGCCCCACTTCGGGTCGGTCTCGAAGCGTCCCTCGGCGCGGATGCCCTCACCCGCGGCCGCGTCGGGGACGGTGCCGACGACGGTGACGAGCTCGCGCTCGCCGGGAACGCGCACGCGCAGCACGCCGAAGCCGCTCTCGGGCTCGTGATAGGTCACGCGCTCGATCGTGCCCGCGACCTCGACGTCCGCGCCCTCGGGTCGCGCCGCCTGCGCGAGCGAGAGCTGCGCGGGCGCGCCGCGGCGGGGCGGAGTGGCGCGCGGTTCGTCGGGCGGCTTCGCCACGCGCCGGGGCGCGCTACACGCGCGCGAGCGCCTGCGCGAGGTCGCGCAGCAGGTCGTCCGCGTCCTCGATGCCGCACGAATAGCGGACGAGCGAGTCGGTGATGCCCATGGCGAGGCGGTCCTCGCGCGGCACGTCCCAGTAGGACATCGTGAGCGGCAGCTCGACGAGCGACTCGACGCCGCCGAGGCTCGGCGCCTGGTACGGGATCTCGAGCGCGTCGACGAAGCGGATCGCGCCCGCGAGGTCGGCTTCGAGCTCGAACGTGACGACGCCCGAGAAGCCGCCCATCTGGCGCTTCGCCGCCGCGTGGTCGGGGTGGCTCGCGAGGCCCGGGTAGAAGACGCGCCGCACCTTCGGATGCGCCTCGAGCCACTCGGCCACCGCCTGGCCGTTCGCGTTGTGGCGCTCCATGCGCAGCGACAGCGTCTTGAGCCCGCGCAGCAGGAGCCACGCCGCGTGGCTGTCGACGACGCCGCCGAGCACGCCGACCGCGGCGCGGATCGGCTCGACGACCTCGCTCGAGCCCGTCACGACGCCGGCCAGCAGATCGTTGTGGCCGCCCATGTACTTCGTCGCGCTGTGCAGCACGAGGTCGGCGCCCTGCTCGAGCGGGCGGTGGTTCACGGGCGACGCGAACGTCGTGTCGATCACCACCTTCACGCCGCGCGCGTGCGCGACCCGGCACGCCTCCTCGACGTCGATCACGCGCAGGTACGGGTTCGTCGGCGACTCGGTGAAGAAGAGCGCGGTGTCGTCGCGCAGCGCGGCCGCGAGCTTCTGCGTGTCGCTCGGCTCGATCACGGTCGTCTCGACGCCCATGCGCCCGAGGTACTGGCGGATGAACTGGCGCGTGCGCCGGTAGCAGTCGCTCGTCACGACGAGGTGGCTGTCGGGCGGGAGCAGCGCGAGGAAGGTCGTCGTCGCGGCGCACATTCCCGACGCGAACAGCACGCTCGCCTCGCCGCCCTCGAGCTCGCACAGCTTGCGCTCGACGGCGCGCCACGTCGGGTTGCCGTAGCGACCGTACTCGTCGCGCGGATTGCGGCCTTCGTTGTAGTCGATGACGGCCTGGGAGCTCTCGAACCAGAACGTCGACGTCTGGTGGATCGGCGTCGTCACCGCGTGGGAGTCGCGGTGGCGTCGCTCGCCGCCGTGCACGGCGCGCGTCGACGGCCCCGAGGTGGCGCCGCCGCGCGACCCCGGCTTCACGGGTCGTTCGCTCATCGGATCGTCTCGCTCTCCGGAGGGCGCGCGGGCACGCCGCCGCCGCTTCGCGTGGCGCTTAGCACGTCGGTTCCGCGGGTCCGGAACCCGGCCTCGCGTGCGCGGCTCGCGGGAGCCGGGCGGCGCGGCCGGAAGGCGGGGGTCCGAGGGCCTGCAAGCGCCTGAAATCGTCCCTGTGTCGTTCGAACCTGGCGCGGCAGCGTAGCCCGCGGCTCCGCCGCGGCCAAGCGAGCTAGCCTCGCCCGACGTCCGCGACGCGTCGCACGGCGAGTCGGTCGGCGGGAGGTTCCGATGGCGCGGCTCGGCCGTGTGCTCGTCTTCTGCGCATCGAGCCGCAGCTGCGACCCGGCCTATCACGAGGCTGCCTCGCGGCTCGGGCGCGCGCTCGCGCGTGCGGGCGTCGGCATCGTGTACGGCGGCGGCGCGCACGGCTCGATGGGCGCGCTCGCGGGCGGCGCGATCGAGCACGGCGGGCACGTGCACGGCGTGCTGCCCCATTTCATGAAGGACCTCGAGTGGGGCCACGAGGGGCTCGCGCGCCTCGAGCTCGTGTCCGACATGCGCGAGCGCAAGCGCCGCATGCTCGACGCGGCCGACGCCGTCGTCGCACTGCCCGGCGGCTGCGGGACGCTCGAGGAGCTGTTCGAGGCGATCACGTTCAAGCGGCTCGGGCTCTACACGGGCCCGATCGTGCTCGTGAACACGCGCGGGTTCTTCGCGCCGTGCGTCGAGCTGCTCGAGCGCTGCGTCGCGGAGCGCTTCATGAGCGACGCCCACCGCGCGATGTGGTGCGTGGTCGACGAGCCCGAGGACGTGCTGCCCGCGATCGAGCGCGCGCCGGCCTGGAGCGAAGCGGCGCGCGGCTTCGCCGTCTCGTGAGCGCCGCGCCCGCGGTGCGGCGCGCGCGCCTCGACGCGCTCGTGCGCGACTGTCGCGAGCGCTTCCCCTTCCCGGACGTGCGCGACGCCTCGCCGCGCGGCCTCCTCGCCTACGGCGGCGACCTCTCGCCCGAGCGGCTCGTGTCGGCCTACGCGAGCGGCGTGTTCCCCTGGTACGACGAGCCGCCCATCCTGTGGTTCTCGCCCGACCCGCGCATGGTGCTCGTGCCCGGCGAGCTGCACGTCGGGCGCACGCTGCGGCGGGCGCTCGAGCGCGGACGTTATGCGGTGCGCTTCGACACGGACTTCGAGGGCGTGATGCGCGCCTGCGCATCGGCGCCGCGCCCCGGGCAGGACGGCACGTGGATCACGCCCGAGATGATCGACGCCTACGTGCGCCTCCACGAGCTCGGCCTCGCGCACAGCGCCGAGGCGTGGGAGGACGAGCGGCTCGTCGGCGGGTGCTACGGCGTGTCGCTCGGCGCGGCCTTCTTCGGCGAGTCGATGTTCGCGCGGCGAAGCGACGCGTCGAAGGTCGCGTTCGCGACCCTCGTGCAGCACCTCGAGCGCTCCGGGTGCGCGCTCGTCGACTGTCAGATGCACACCGCGCACCTCGCGCGCTTCGGCGCGCGCGAGTGGCCGCGCGACGCGTTCCTCGAGGCGCTCGAGCGCGCGCTCGACGCGCCGACGCGCGTGGGGCCCTGGACGGAGCGCTGAACGCGCGCCCCAGCGCCCGGCCGTCGGCCGCGCCGCGGCGGTGGCGCGCGCGGGGCGGGTGCTAGGCTGCGCGGCCATGCCCCGAAGCGTGCGATTCCACCGGACCGGCGGCCCCGAGGTGCTGGCGTGCGAGGACGTGCCGGCGCGCGCGCCCGGCCCGCACGAGCTGCGCGTGCGCGTGCGCGCGGCCGGCGTCAACTTCATCGATGTCTACCACCGCACGGGGCTCTACCCGAGCGCGCTCCCGTTCGCGGCGGGCTACGAGGGCGCGGGCGTCGTCGAGGAGGTGGGCGGCGCGGTGCGCGGCTTCCGCGAGGGCGACCGCGTCGCGTGGCCGTTCGCGCCGGGCTCGTACGCCGACGAGATCGTGCTCCCCGAGAGCGCGGCGGTCGCCATCCCCGACCCGGTCGGCGAGGAGACGGCGGCGGCCGCGATGCTGCAGGGCATGACGGCGCACTACCTCACGCACGGCGTGCGCGCGACGCGGCCGGGCGACACCGCGCTCGTGCACGCGGCCGCGGGCGGAACGGGCCTCCTGCTCGTGCAGATGCTGAAGGCGGCGGGTGCCTACGTGATCGGGACGTGCTCGACCGACGAGAAGGAGCGCGTCGCGCAGGCCGCCGGCTGCGATCGCATCGTCCGGTACACGGAAGCCGACGTCCCCGAGGCCGTGAAGCGCATCACCGCCGGGCGCGGCGTCGACGTCGTGTACGACTCGGTCGGGCAGGCGACGTTCGAGGGCAGCCTCGCATCGCTGCGGCCGCGCGGGCTGCTGTGCTCGTTCGGGCAGTCGAGCGGGCCGGTGCCGCCTTTCGAGCTGCGACGTCTCAACGCGATGGGCTCGCTGTTCGTGACGCGGCCGACGCTCGCGCACTACATGGCGACGCGAGAAGAGCTCGAGATGCGCGCGAACGACGTGCTCGACGCCGTGGCCGACGCGCGGCTCGACGTCCGCATCGGCGCGCGCTTCCCGCTCGAGCGCGCGGACGAGGCGCACCGCGCGCTCGAGGGCCGCGCGAGCACCGGCAAGCTGCTGCTGATTCCGACCTAGCCTCCGCGCGGGCGCGACGCGTAGACTGCGCGCGCGGGAGGACGCAGGCATGGGACGGCTTCGGGATCGCGTCGCGATCATCACGGGTGCGGGCATGGGCATCGGCCGCGGTCTCGCGCGGCGATTCGCGCGCGAGGGCGCGAAGATCGTCGTGGCCGAGTACGCGGAGGCGGCGGGCCGCCGCACGGTCGAGGAGGTGGAGGCGCTCGGGAGCGAGGCGCTCTTCACGCACACCGACGTCGGCGAGATGGCCCAGATCGACGCGATGATCGAAGCGGCGGCCGAGCGCTTCGGCCGCATCGACGTGCTCGTCAACAACGCCTGGTCCGGCGGGCCGCCGCAGCGCGTCGAGTGGTTCGAACGGCCCGAGCTCGATCGCGCCTGGCGCATCGGCTTCCTCGGCTGCCACCGCGCGATGAAGCAGGCGTTCCCGTACATGAAGGCGCAGGGCGCCGGGTCGATCATCAACCTCTGCTCGCTGAACGGCGTGAACGCGCACATGTTCACCATGCACTACAACACGGCGAAGGAGGCGCTGCGCGCGCTCACGCGCACGGCGGCCGTCGAGTGGGGGCCGTACAACGTTCGCTGCAACGTGATCTGCCCGGCCGCGGCGACCGAGTCGTACAAGGCCTTCGCGAGCGCGAACCCGGAGACCGCCGCCGAGATGCTCAAGGAGAACCCGCTCGGACGCATGGGCGACCCCGAGGAGGACATCGGCGGCGCCGCGCTCTTCCTCGCGAGCGACGACGCGCGCTACGTCACCGGCAACACGCTCTTCGTCGACGGCGGCGGGCACATCAACGGCGTGTCGTGGCGCCCCGCGCTCCCGGAGGAGAAGCCGCCGCGATGACGGCCCTCGCCTAGCGTCGCGTGCGCATCCGCACCGAGAGGCTCGCGCTGCGCCCGTTCGCGGCGGGCGACGTCGACGCGCTCCACGCGCTGTTCGTCCTCCCCGACGTGCGCCGGTTCCTGTGGGACGACGTCGTCGTCGACCGCGCGACGGTCGAGGGCGCCGTCGCCGCGAGCGAGGCGCTCGTGGCCGAGCGCGGCTACGGCCTGTGCCTCGCGCACGCGAGCGACGACGGCGCGCTCGTCGGGTTCTGCGGCCTGCGCGACTTCGCCGACCCGCGCGCGGGAGGCGCGCCCCGCCCCGAGCTGCTCTACGGGCTCGACCCCGCGCGCTGGGGTCGCGGCTACGCGTTCGAGGCCGCGGTCGGCGTGCTCGGCTACGCGTTCGACGCGCTCGGCCTCGACGCCGTGTACGCCGGCACCGACCCGCCGAACGTGCGCTCGCGCCGCGTGCTCGACCGGCTCGGCTTCGCGCGCTTCGAGCGGATCGAGGTCGGTGGGCTGCCCGCGGACTACGGCGCGGTCGACGCATCCGCCTTCGCGCGCGCGCGGGCCGCCGCGCATCTCGACTAGCGAAGCCGCTTCTCGTACCACGCGACGCTCCAGTAGCGCCCGTGCTTGAAGCCGACCTCGTCGAACACCGCGACGCGCGCGAAGCCGTGCCGCTCGTGCAGCGTCGTCGAGGCCGCGTTCGGGAGCGTGATGCCGGCGTAGGCGCGGTGGACGTCCTCGCGCGCGAGCGCGTCGAAGAGCGCATCGTAGAGGCGCGCGCCGATTCCGCGTCCGGTGGAGCCGGGCGCCAGGTAGATGCTCGTCTCGACCGAGGTCGCGTAGGCGCCCTTCGGGCGGAACCCGTGGCTCGATGCGAATCCCACCGCCTCGCCGTCGACGTCCGCGACGAACAGACGGTGGCGGCCCGTCTCCGCGAACTGCGCGAGCCACGGGCGCCGGCCCTCGACGCCGAACGGCTCGAGGTCGAAGGTGATCGCCGTGTGCTCGACGTAGTGGTCGTAGAGCCGCGCGAGCGGAGCGAGGTCGCCGTCGCGGCCCGCGCGGATCGCGACGCCGTCGCTCACGACGGGCGCGTCGCCCCGCGCGCGCGCGGCGCGCGGGCCCGGTCGCGCGCCTCGCCGGCGCCGCTCTCGCCGTCGCCCCCTGCTTCGTCCCCGTCGTCGGCGGGGTCGCGCTGGTCGACGTTCACGAGGTCGATCGGGTCGCAGTCGAAGGCGTCCGAGACGAGGCAGAGCACGGCGTACGGGACGCGTTCGTCGCGCTCCTCGATCCCGGCGAGCAGGTTCGGGCTCACCGTCGATCGCAGGCCGGTCGCCGCGAAGCGCCGGGCTTCGATGTGCGAGCAGAGGTCGCGCGGCGACCAGCCGCGCTCGTGGCGCAGCCTGCGGACGGTGAGCCCGTCGGGTCGGACTTCGGCATCGTCGTCGTACATCGCGGAGTGCGGAGTGTACGGCCGGCGGGCGCGCGGCGGTCGAGGATTCGCAGGGCGCGTCGTAGACTGCGCGGCGCGCGGGAGGCGGAACGCGGGATGAGGGGATTCGAGCTGCTCGAACGCGCGCGCGACGCGCGCGCCGTCCTGCTCACGGTGCTGCGGGTGCCGCCGTCGTCGGGCGCCGACGCGGAGGAGCGGGGGGCCGCCTTCGTGCTGGTCTTCGACGCCGGGCGCGTGCTCGTGGCTCCGTCCGATCCGGGCGCGCGCGACCTCTGCGCATTCCCGCTCGAGAGCGACGACGACGTCCCCGCCGACGCGCGATCCGCGGCGGAGGAGGAGCCGTGGTGGCGCGTGCTCGGCGCTCCGCTCGCCGGCGCGTGGAGCGAGGAGGGGGGCGCCGTGCTGCGCCTGCAGCTGCGCGACGACGCCGACGCGCCGCGCTTCGCGTCGCTGCGCCGCGAGGGGGCGGGCGTGCGCGCGGCGATCGCGCGGGCGCCTCGTTAGGCCGTGCGCGACGCACCCGCACTCGTCCTCTTCGACTGCGACGGCGTGCTCGTCGACAGCGAGCGCATCGCGAACGACGTGCTCGCGCGCAGGCTCTCGGACATCGGGCTCCCGACGACGCGCGAGGAGTCGATGCGGCTGTACATGGGGAGCACGCTCGCGGGCTGCGCGGCGCTGATCGAGGAGCGGCTCGGCCGCGCGCTGCCGCCGCGCTTCATGGACGACTACCTCGCGGAGCGCACCGAGGCGCTCGCGCGCGGGCTCGCGCCCGTCCCGGGTGTCGAGGTCGCGCTCGACGCACTCGCCGCGCGCGGCGTCGCGACGTGCGTCGCATCGAGCAACGCGCGCCGCGTCACCGAGGCCTCGCTGCGCGTCGCGGGCCTGCTCGATCGCTTCGCGGGGCGCATCTTCAGCGCGGCCGAGGACGTCGCGCGCGGCAAGCCGCACCCCGACGTCTTCCTGCACGCGGCGGCCGCGTTCGCCGCACCGCCGCGCGCGTGCGTCGTCGTCGAGGACAGCCCGCGCGGCGCGCGCGCGGGCGTCGCGGCGGCGATGCGCACGCTCGGGTTCGCGCGCGACGTGTCCGCGGCCGCGCTGCGCGCCGTCGGCGCCGAGCCGTTCACCGCGATGGCCGAGCTGCCCGCGCGGCTGCTCGGCGAGGCGCGGCCCGGTGCTAGCCTCGGCCGCACGCGCAGGGAGGGCCGGGCGATGGCGGACGAGAAGGTCGCGAAGAGCGAAGCCGAGTGGAGGGAGCAGCTCGACGAGGCGCAGTACCAGGTCACGCGCTGCTCGGCGACCGAGCGGCCGTTCACCGGGAAGTACTGGGACTGCAAGGACGACGGCACCTACCGCTGCGTGTGCTGCGGCCAGGATCTCTTCCGCTCCGACGCGAAGTTCGACTCGGGCACGGGCTGGCCGAGCTTCACGACTCCGACGAGCGGCGGCGCGGTGGCCGAGCGCGGCGACGCCTCGCACGGCATGGTCCGCACCGAGGTCGTGTGCAGCCGCTGCGACGCGCACCTCGGCCACGTCTTCCCGGACGGCCCCGGGCCGACGGGGCTCCGCTACTGCATCAACTCGGCCGCGCTCGACCTCGAGCGCGACGGCGACTAGCGAGCGATGGACCCGGCGAGCGTCGTCGCGAGCGCGGGCGCGATCGCGACCGCGGCGCTCGGCGTGCTCGGCCTCGTCGCGCCGGCGCGCGCGAACGCGTTCACGAGCATGGCGCCGGTCGGGATCCTCGGCGTGTCCGAGACGCGCGCGACCTACGGCGGGCTCTTCCTCGCGCTCGGTCTCGCCTGTCTCGCTCTCCAGGCGACGACGGCGTTCACTGCGGCGGGCGCCGCGTGGGTCGGCGCGGCGCTCGGGCGCGCGACCTCGTTCCTGGTGGACGGCAGCCGCGAGGCGAAGAACGTCGGCGGCATCGCGTTCGAGGCGGCGATCGGCGCCGCGCTGCTCGCCCCGCTCTGGATGTGAGGCGAGCGCCCGCGCCTAGCGTCCGTGGGCGCGCCAGGCCGCCGCGATCTCGTCGCTCGTGGAGAGGAAGGCGACGTTGCGGATCGAGTAGCGGAGCGCGAGCTCGGCGTACTCGGGCGGGTCGCTCGCGACGCAGTCGGTGGCCACGACGACCGTGTACCCGCGGTTCACGGCCTCGATCGACGTCCCCATGATGCCGACGTTGACCGAGACGCCGACGAGCACGACCGTGCGCGTCCCCGTGTTGCGAAGGTAGGCGTCGAGTCCGCTCTCGTGAAAGCCCGTGAGCCCGTGCTCGCGCGCGACGACGACGTCGCCCGGCTCCGGCGCGACCTCGGCGACGGTCGGGCCCATCGCCGGCGGGCCGCCGCTCTGCGGGCTCGCGTCGCGCAGGCGCCGCTCGAGCGGCGTGTTGAACGGGTTGCCGACGCCGTCGGCGCGCTTCTCGACCTCGCAGTAGAAGACGCGCACGCCCGCCTCGCGCGCGGCGTCGGCGAGCGACGCGATGTGCTCGAGCACCTTGCCCTCGCGCACGGCCCGCGCGAGCCCCGGAATCTGGCTCTTCGGGCCGACGACGCCCTCGAGGCACTCGAAGACGACGAGGGCGCAGTGGCGCGGGTCGAGGTGCGGCGTCAGGTCGTACGGCATGGCGCGCAGTATACGCGCGCGCCCACCGCGCCGGCGGACTAGTTGGGGATGTGGTCGCAGTCGTCGACGTAGCCGAGCACGCGCAGCTGCTCGCACTCCGCGCGCGTCATCGCCTTCGTCTCGCCCGGCTGGAACGCCTTGCCCTGCGCGGCCTGACGCTGCAGCTCCGCGTTCTGCGCGAGGCGCGCCTCGACGTCCGCGTGTCCGCGCTCGACGAGGTTCACCGTCTCGTGCGGGTCGTTCGCGACGTCGAAGAGCTCGCGCGGCGGCACGCCGCGCGGGTTGCCCTCGTTCGCGTGGATGAGCTTCATGTCGCGCGTCCGGAGCGACCACAGCACGTTGCCCTCGTGGTCCTCCTCCGAGAACACCTCGCGATCCTTCTCGTTGCGCGCGTCGAAGCGGACCGCGAGATCGATGCCCTGCATCGCGTCGGGCACCGCGGCGCCCGCGCTCGCGATCAGCGTCGGCGCGACGTCGATCGAGCGCGCGAGCCCCGCCGTCTCGTCGTACGGCAGCGCCGCCCGGCCCTTCGGCCACTTCACGAGCAGCGGCACGCGGATCTGCTCGTCGTACAGCGTGAGGCCGTGCCAGAACCCGCCGTGCTCGTGGAACTCCTCGCCGTGGTCCGCGGTGAGCACGATCAGCGTGTCGTCGTACACGCCGAGCTCCTTCAAGCGGTCGAGCAGCCGGCCGAAGCTCGCGTCGAGATACTCGATCTCGCCCTTGTACAGCTCGCGCATGCGCGCGGCCTCGCCGGCCGGCGGGTCGCCCGCGACGCGCGCGATGCCCGTGCCGTCGTACGGGTGCGCGAAGTACGGGTCGTGCGGGTCCATGTAGTGGAGGAAGAGGTAGAAGCGGTCCTTCGCGTGCCGTTCGAGCCAGTCGAACGCGACCGCGTTCACCACCTGCGAGTCCTGGTAGAAGTCGTTGAAGCGCAGCGTTCCCGCGCGCAGCTTGAGGATCACCTTGCGCGCGATCTGGTAGAGGATCGTCTTCGACGACGACTCCTTCGCCCCGATCAGGTAGTCGGGCGCGAGGTAGCGGTACTCGTCGAAGCCCTGGTCGAAGCCGAAGCTCGGCGCGAGGTTGATGTTGCTGACGATGCCGCCCGTCGCGTAGCCGTGCTCCTGCAGCACCTCGGAGACGAACACGATGTCGTCCGAGAGGCGCGAGGGCTTCGACATGCCGTTGTGCGTCGACGGGAGGAGCGACGTCACGAGCGAGGCCGTCGACGGCTTCGTCCACGACGCGTGCGAGAACGCGTTGAAGATCGTGCCTCCGTCCCGCGCGACGGCGCACAGATGCGGCGTCGCGACGTCGCTCGCGCCGTAGCAGTCGAGGTGGTCGGCGCGCAGCGTGTCGACCATGACGAGGACGAGGTTGGGGCGCTCGGCGAGGTGCGCGGGGACGCCGGCGCCGCCGGGCTTCGCCGCGGCGTGCGGGCCGAACACGGCTTCGGACGCGAAGCCGAGGCCGACGACGACCGCCATCGCCGCGGCCGCGCCGCCCGGGCGCACGAGCCGTCCGAGCGGCCCCGCGAAGATGCGGCGTCCGCCGAGGAAGAGCGCGAGCGCGATCGCGCCGAACGCGACGAGCACCCCGGCGAGCACGGGGAGCGGCGGCATCTGCTCGAGGTAGACGTCGCGGCGCAGGCGGAACACGGTGATCGCGAGGCCGACCGGGACGAGCGTCGCGATCATCGCGAGCGAGGGCGTCCAGCCCTGCGCCTCGTCGCGGCTCATCGGCAGGAGCCCGAGCACCGCGCCGCCGGCGGCGCCGAGCGCGCCGAGCGCCGCGGCGTAGGCGAAGGGCCCGTACCAGAGCACCTGCGCGTCCTCGCCGAAGCCGCCGTGCGCGATCACGAGCGTCTCGACGACGCCGATCAGCAGGCCGGCGACGACGCCGCCGCCGAAGCCGAGCCCCGCGTTGTGCGCGATGCGCGCGAGGAGCGGCGGCACGGGCGGAGCGTCCTCGATCGCCGTGCCGTCCTCGTGCTTGCCGATCTGCAGGTCGGCCGCCGCGCGCGCCGCCTCCGCCCAGTCCACCTGCACGCCGTCGACGCGGCACCACGCGGGCGTGTACGAGGCCGGGCGGATCCACCAGAAGACGCCGCCGAACAGGGTGAGCGCCTCGGCCGCCCAGAAGCCGAGCGCGGCCGACACGATCGCCGGCCCCGCGCCGATCATGTTCTGCAGCAGCACGAGCTGGATGAGCTCGCGGATGCCCTCGCCCGCGATCGTGAACGGCGACAGCACGGTCGCGAGGATCTGGATGGACGACGCGAGCACGATCGGCCAGAAGTGCGCGCCGCCCGCACCGATCGCGAGCGTCGTGAAGAAGTACATCGCGGCCGTCGTGAAGTGGACGACGAAGGAGAGCGCGAAGGCGAGCGCGACGAGACCCTTCTTGTCGCGGTACGCCGCCGCCGAGTGCGAGATGCGCATGATGAGCGCTTCGAGCTGCTTCTTCCCCGGCAGCGGGAGGCGCTCGATGATCCACTGGACGACCTGCGGCACGAACAGCACGAAGAGCAGCGCGCCGACGACGGCCGCGCACACCACGGTCGCGACCACCGCGATCCGGTCGCCGCGCTCGTTGCCGAACACCGAGTGGAACATCGCGACGCCGGCGGGCAGCGCGACGAGGAACGTGAGGAAGATGCCGGAGATGCCGATCACCTTCTCGAGCGCCTTCGCGGCCGTCACCTCGACCGTCCGACCCGAGAAGCGCGCGGCGTCGTACAGCGTGTAGCCGTCCAGGCCGGCCGTGCTCGGCAGGAACGTCCCGATGAAGCGGCCGATCAGGAACGATCCGAACACGTGGCGGAACGGGAGCTCGATGCCCTGGCCGCGCAGCAGCACGACCCAGCGGTACATCGACGCCAGGATGCCGACGAACTTGACGCCCGCCGACGCGAGGCAGAACGTCCAGAACGTGAAGTGGTCGACGCTCGCGAGCGTGTCGAGCACGAGCCTTCCGGCGACGACCCGCGAGCCGTCCTCCATCTTCACCGGGTGCGAGAGCAGGATGTAGAACGCGCCCGCGGTGATCGCCGCCTTGCACACCGTCGAGAGCCGCCCGCGCCACGGATCCTTCGCGAAGCGATTCGACAGGAGCCACGCGATCGCGATCGCGAGGATGACGGCGATGTTCTGCAGCATTCCGGGGCCTCTCCGGCGTGGCCCTCTCGGGCGAGAGGGAGTGCGAGCGCCGCTCCGCTCGCTGGCGGCGAGGCGCTCGAAACCTATGGGATCCGCTTCGATCCGCCAGTGAGTGCGCGGGGCCGCGGCCGGCGTGACGCCGCGCGTCCGCGACCGCTCGGCCGGGCGCGGCGCGTCGGCAGCGGGGCGGCAGCGCGCCCGCGCGCCGCCCGCGTCTAGTACCCGTCGGTGCCGAGCAGGTTCTCGAGGCGCTCGCGGTACTCGCTCTCGGTGATCGTGCCGTTCTTGCGCGCTTCCTTGAGGTCGGCGAGCGCGCGGAGCGTCTCGGCGTCGAGGTCGAGCGTGTCGACGCCGTCGGTCGCCTCGCCCTCCGGAAGCGGGCTCTCCATCAGGATGACGCGCCGCTCCACGTCGCCGTGGTCGGCGCGCACCGGTGCCGTGAAGAGCGCGTCCCGCCAGCGCACGGCGACGCCCTGCGTGCCCGCCGGCGTCATCTTGCGGGTCGGGATGGTGCGGAACGCCATCTGCCGCTCGCCCGGCTGCGGCTCGGGCAGCTTGTCGCCCTCGCGATCCTTCGGGATCTCCCACTCGATGCGGGAGAGCAGGACGTAGAGGCGGTCGTCCTCGAAGTAGGCGACGAGCGACGTGAGGTACTTGCGGTGGAACACGCCGAGCCGCTGCTGCTTGCGGACGGCCATCACCGCGACTTCCTGGTTCGGGTCGGCGCGCTCGAACGCGTCGACGAGCGCACGCGCGATGGGCTGCAGGAGCTCGGGGTGGATCGCGGCGTGCTGCGTGCGCCTCCCGTCCTCGGTGACCTCGACGTCGATCGCGCCGAGGATGTACTGCAGACGCTGCGGCGCGATGGCGGCGGGGTGCTGGTAGCCGCGCGCGACGACGCGCCCGTTCTGGAGCCGGTGGCGCAGCTCGCAGACGACGCCGTCGCGGTCGGAGACCTCCGTCTTCACGATGCGCGTGCAGCCCGCGGAGGCGAGCGCGGCGATCGCGAGGAGGGAGGCGAGGACGGCGGGCGGAAGGGACGGGCCGCGGCGGCGACGGGGGCGTGCGCGCATGGCCGGAACGTAGCGCCGGCGTCAGGCGCCGCCGCCGAGCGCCGCGACCACGCGATAGGTGACGAAGCTCGCCACCCAGGCGAGCCCGAGCAGGTAGGTGAACGCGAACGCCGGCCAGCGCCACGAGTTCGTCTCGCGCCGCATGATCGCGAGCGTCGACATGCACTGCAGCGCGAACACGAAGAACGCGAGCAGCGACGCCACCGTGGCGAGCGTGAAGACGCGCTCGCCGGTGCGCGGGTCGACGTCGCGCCGCACGGCGTCGCGCAGCGACGCGCCCTCGTCCGACACGGCGTAGATCTGCGCGAGCGTCGCGACGATCACCTCGCGCGCGGCGGTGCTCGCGACGAGCCCGACGCCGATCTTCCAGTCGAACCCGAGCGGCGCGATCAGCGGCTCGAGCGCGTGGCCGAGGTGCCCGGCCGCGCTGTGCTCGAGCCGGAAGCTCGCGGCCTCCGCGGGCGCGAGCGAAGCGGGCGCCTCGACGCGCGGGAACGTGAGCAGCACCCACAGCACCATCGACGCCGCGAGGATGATCGTGCCCGCGCGCCGCAGGAACGCCCACACGCTCGTCCACAGCTGCGTCGCCCAGAGCAGGAACGTGGGCCAGCGGTAGCTCGGCAGCTCCATCGTGAACGGCAGCCCCTCGCCCGGGAGCAGCGTGCGCTTGAAGAGCGCGGCGACGACGAGTGCCGTGAGACCGCCCGCGAAGTAGAGCGCGAGCAGCACGAGCCCCTGCAGCCCGAGCGGCCCCCACACCGTGCGCGCCGGCACGAACGCGCCGATCAGGAGCGCGTACACGGGCAGGCGCGCCGAGCACGTCATGAGCGGAGCGACGAGGATCGTGACGAGCCGGTCGCGCGGCGACGGGATCGTGCGCGTCGCCATGATGCCCGGGACCGCGCACGCGTAGGAAGACAGGAGCGCGACGAACGAGCGCCCCTCGAGGCCGATGCGGCCCATCGCGCGATCGACGACGAACGCGGCGCGCGCCATGTAGCCCACGTCCTCGAGCAGATAGAGCAGCGCGAAGAGGAGCACGATCTGCGGCAGGAAGATCACCACCGATCCGACGCCCGCGACGACGCCGTCGACGAGGAAGTCGGTCGCGAGCCCCGTGCCGAGCGTCGCGCGCAGCAGCGCCGAGAGCGCCGCGACGCCCGCGTCGATCGCGTCCATCGCCGGCTGCGCCCACGCGAAGATGAGCTGGAAGAAGGCGACCATCACCGCCGCGAAGAGCAGCGTCCCGAGCACGGGGTGCAGGACGACGCGGTCGATGCGCTCGGTGACGCGGTGCGTGCCGGCCCGGCGCGCGAGCGCCGTGTCGAGGACGGACGCCGCCCAGCCCGCGCGCTCGAGACGGTCGCGCGGGGGAGGGACGGGCGGGCGGCTCCACGCGTGCGGTGCGGCGAGCAGCGCGCGCAGGCGGTCGAGCCCGAGCCCGCGGTGCCCGACCACGCCGACGACGGGCACGCCGAGCGCGGCCTCGAGCCGCGCGAGGTCGAGCGTGCCGCCGCGCGCCGCGAGCTCGTCGATCATCGTGACGACGAGGCAGGCCGGGACGTCGCGCCGCAGCACGTCGCCGACGAGCAGCAGCGAGCGCTCGAGCGAGCACGCGTCCGCGACGAGCACGAGCGCGTCGGGCGCCGGCACCTCCGCGACCTCGCCGTCGAGCACGCGCGTGACGATCGCCTCGTCGGGGCTGATCGCGTCGAGGCTGTACGTGCCCGGCAGGTCGATCGCGATCGCGCGGCGCCCGTCGAGGTCGAGCGCGCCCTCGCGCCGCTCGACCGTGACGCCCGGGTAGTTGCCGACGCGCGCGCGCAGGCCGGTGAGCGCGTTGAACAGCGTCGTCTTGCCGGCGTTCGGGCTGCCGACGAGACCGAAGCGGAGCGGCACTTCCGCGCCGACCGGCGCTGCGGCGGCCGCCGCGCTCATCGCGCGCTCGCGCCGTCGCCCGGCGCGGCGCGCTCCACCTCGACGCGCGCCGCGTCCACGCGGCGCAGGCACACGCGGTAGCCGCGGAGCTCGTACACGACGGGGTCGCGCAGCGGGGCGCGCCGCACGACGCGCACGGCCGTCCCGGGCAGGAAGCCGAGGTCGAGCAGGCGCACGCCGGCGGGCTCCGACGTGTCGACGCCGACCACGCGCCCCGTCTCTCCGGGAGCGAGCGCCGAGAGCGCGAGCCTCGGCCCGGCGGCGCGGGGCTCCTCTGCGGGGGTGAAATTGAAATTCGATTTCATGGCGACGGCCGGCCGGAGGCTAGCCGCCGCCCGGGTGGGCGTCAGCCCCGGCCCGGCCCCGTCCGGCCGCGTCCGTTCCCGCCCTGTCTTTCAGCGTGCGAAGTCGTCCCGCTCGCTGCGGAGCTGGCGCGTCATCAGGCTGCGGCCGGCCTCGAGCGGCGTCATTTCGCCGTCGAGCACCGCCCGGACCGTCTCGCAGATGGGCATCTCGATGCCGGCGCGCGCGGCGAGCCGGCAGGCGGCGCGCGTCGTCGACACGCCCTCGGCCACCTCGCCCATCTCCTCGAGGACCTCCGCCAGCGCCCGGCCGCGGCCGAGCCCGAGGCCGACGCGCCGGTTGCGCGAGAGGTCGCCCGTGCACGTCAGGATCAGGTCGCCCATGCCCGAGAGGCCGAGGAAGGTCGTCGGCTCGGCGCCCATGTGGAGGCCGAGCTTCGTGATCTCCGCCAGGCCGCGCGTCATGAGCGCGGCGCGCGCGTTGTGGCCGCCCTCCATCCCGTCGGCGATGCCCGTCGCGATCGCGATCACGTTCTTGAGCGCGCCGCCGAGCTCGACGCCCGTCACGTCCGTGTTCGTGTAGCAGCGGAACCACGGGCACGAGAGCGTCGCCTGCACGGAGATGGCGTACGTCTCCTCGCGGCACGCGAGCGTCACGACCGTCGGCTTGCGCCGCGCGATCTCGCTCGCGAACGACGGGCCCGAGAGGCTCACGATGCGCGGGTGGTGGACGGGGTCGAGCACGTCCTCGAGCACGCCGTGCATCGTGAGGCCCGACTCGCCCTCGATGCCCTTCACGGTGGACACGAGCACCGCGCCGTCGGCGAGGTGCGGGCTCGCGGCGCGCATCACGTCGCGCAGGGCGTGGCTCGGCACCGCGAGGATCACGAGCTCGCGGTGGCGGAGCGCGTCGGCGAGGTCCGTCGTCGCGCGCACGCTCGGCGGCAGCACGGCGTCGCGCAGGTAGCGCGGGTTGCGGCGTGTGCGGTTCATGGCGTCGACGACGTCGGCGTCGCGCGCCCAGACGACGACGTCGGCCGGCGCGCGCGGCGCGTTCGCGCCGTCGCCGAAGAACGCGTCGTCCTCGCGCGCGCACAGCATCGCGAGGCACGTACCGAAGCTGCCGCCGCCGATCACGGCGATGGGAAGGGACACGGCGCGCGAGTCTACCGCGCGCATGCGCGTGCACCGGCGCGCTGCGCGCGCGCAGCGCGCGGGCGCGTCGCGTTGACGCTGCGAGGGGCGCTGGCTACGTTGCGCCGCGCCTTTCGGCGCCTCGATCGCGGAACCGACCCCCACGCGTCGCGTACGGCTCCCACCCCCACGACGGCCGCGGAGGGCCGGAACGGCGCGCCCCTCCCACCGCCGGAAGCGCGAGACGTGCGCGGCGCAACGCGCGCACGGGGGTGCGATGCTCGCGGAATACCTGGGCGCGCTGCTGCTGCTCGCGATCGCGATCGTCCTCGCCGTCGGCGTCCTCGTCGCGCACGCGATGCTAGGCCCGAAGCGCAGCTTTCCCGAGAAGCTCGAGCCGTTCGAGTGCGGCGAGCGTCCCGCCGGCTCGCCGCGGCGCCGCTTCGCCGTGAAGTTCTACCTGGTCGCCATCCTGTTCGTCGTGTTCGACGTCGAGGCGACCTACTTCTATCCGTGGGGCGCCGTGTTCCGGGAGCTCGGGATGCAGGGCGTCGTCGCGATGGCGCTCTTCGCGGTGCCGCTCGTCGCGGGGCTCGCCTACGAGTGGGCGAAGGGCGCGCTCGAGTGGTGATCGACGCCGCGCTGCGCGAGCGCATCGAGGCGGTGACGGCGCGCTATCCGACGCGGCGCGGCGGGCTCCTGCCGGCGCTGCGGCTCGTCCAGCGCGCGGCGGGCCACGTGTCGCCGGAAGCGATGCGCGAGCTCGCCGAGCTGTTCGCCGTGCGCCCGAACGAGGTGCGCGAGCTCGTCTCGTTCTACAACCTGCTCGACGATGCGCCGCGCGGGCGCCACCGCGTGAACGTCTGCACGAACCTGCCGTGCTCGCTGCGCGGCGCGCGCGGCCTGCTGCGCGCGCTCGAGGCGCACCTCGGCGTGCGCGCGGGCGAGACGACGCCCGACGGTCGCGTCACGCTCGGCCACGAGGAGTGCCTCGGCGCGTGCGCGTGGGCGCCGATGATGCGCGTCGACGACGCGTATCACGAGGCGCTCGACGAGGCGAGCGCCCGGGCCGTCGTGGACGGGCTGGAGTAGTCGCCGTGCAGACCGTCCCGCACACGACGTCGTACCTCACGGAGCACTGCGGCGACGACGCGTACGCGACGTACGACGGGTACTGCGCGCGCGGCGGCTACGCGCAGGCGCGGCGCGCGCTGCGCTCGATGGAGCGCGACGAGATCGTCGAGCTCGTCACCGCGTCGGGGCTGCAGGGGCGAGGCGGTGCCGGCTTCCCGACCGGCCGCAAGTGGAGCTTCATGCCGAAGGACGGGGAGCGGCCGAGCTACCTCGTGTGCAACGCCGACGAGTCCGAGCCCGGCTCGTTCAAGGATCGGCTCCTGCTCGAGCGCGCACCGCACAAGCTGATCGAGGGCATCCTGATCGGCGCGAAGGCGACCGGTGCGAGCACCACCTTCGTGTACGTGCGCGGCGAGTACGCGCACGCGGCCGACGTGCTCGAGCGCGCCGTCGAGGAGGCCTACGCCGAGGGCGTGCTCGGCCGGCGTTGCCTCGGCGCGAAGCTCGCGCACGACGTCGTCGTCGCGCGCGGCGCGGGCGCGTACATCTGCGGCGAGGAGACGGGCCTCCTCGAGTCGCTCGAGGGTCGCAAGGGACAGCCGCGCAAGAAGCCGCCCTTCCCCGCGCAGGCGGGCGCGTTCGGCATGCCCACCACCGTGAACAACGTCGAGACGTTCTGCCATGTGCCGCACGTGCTGGCGCTCGGCGCCGAAGGCTTCCGCGCGTTCGGCACCGAGCACAGCCCGGGCACGACGCTCTTCGGCGTCTCCGGGCACGTCGTGCGGCCGGGGCTCTTCGAGCTGCCGCTCGGCACGCCGCTCGCCGAGATCGTCTTCGAGCACGCGGGCGGCGTGCCCGACGGCCGCAAGGTGAAGGCCGTGATCCCGGGCGGGCTCTCGATGCCCGCGCTCCCCGCCGGCCAGCTCGACGTGCGCATGGCGAACGAGTTCCTGCGAGAGCGCCGGACCATGCTCGGCACGGGCGGCATCGTCGTCATGGACGACACCACGTGCATGGTGCGCGCGGCGTGCGTGATCGCCGAGTTCTACCGCGACGAGTCGTGCGGGCAGTGCACGCAGTGCCGCGAGGGCACGGCGTGGATGCACGAGATCGCGAGGCGCATCGAGCGCGGCGAGGGCGGGAAGGGCGACCTCGCGATCCTCTCCGACGTCGCGGCGAGCATGGAGGGCCAGACGATCTGCGCCTTCGCCGACGCCGCCGCCTGGCCGGTGCAGGCGCTGCTGCGGCACTTCTTCGACGACTTCGAGGCCCACGTGCGCCTCGGCCGCTGTCCGTTCGACGGGAGCTTCGCGCTGTGATCCGTTTTCGCGTCGACGACGCGTGGATCGAGGCGCGCGAGGGGCAGACGATCCTCCAGGCGCTCGACGCCGCGGGCGTGCTGATGAACGGCGTCGACGTGCCGCACTACTGCTGGCATCCGAAGCTCTCGATCGACGGCTCGTGCCGCATGTGCCAGGTCGAGGTCGAGGGCCAGCCGAAGCTCCAGATCGCGTGCAACACGCCCGTCGCGGACGGCATGGTCGTGCGCACGAAGACGGAGCGCGTCGCGGCCGCGCGCCGCGGCGTGATGGAGCTGCTGCTCGTCAACCACCCGCTCGACTGCCCCATCTGCGACCAGGCGGGCGAGTGCCGGCTCCAGGACTACGCCGTCGACTACGGCGTCGCGGCGAGCCGCACGAAGGAGCCGCGGCGCGTCGCGAAGAAGAACGTCGACCTCGGCCCGACGATCGTGCTCGACCAGGAGCGCTGCATCCTCTGCCGCCGCTGCGTGCGCTTCTGCCGCGAGGTGCCGAAGACGGGCGAGCTCTCCGTCTTCGGGCGCGGCGACCGCTCGGTGCTCGACGTCTTCCCGGGCGACCGGCTCGACAACGCGTACTCGATGAACGTGGCCGACATCTGCCCCGTCGGCGCGCTCACGACGAAGGACTTCCGCTTCAAGGTGCGCGTGTGGTTCCTCGAGGACGTGCCGAGCGTGTGCACCGGCTGCAGCCGCGGCTGCAACGCGTGGCTCGGTGTCGCGAAGGGGCGCGTGCAGCGCATGACGCCGCGCCGCAACGACGACGTGAACGACACCTGGCTGTGCGACGCGGGACGCCTGTCGTACCACCTCGTCCACGCGCCCGACCGGCTCGACCACGCGCTCGTGCGCGACGCCACCGGTGCGCTCGTGCGCGCGGGCGTCGACGACGCCGTCGAGACGGCGGCCGAGCGCCTGCGCGCGCTCGTCGCGGCGCGCGGCGCGGGCGTGCTCGCCTTCGTCCTGTCGGCGCACGCGACGAACGAGGCGCTCTTCGCGTTCCGCGAGCTCGCGCGCGCGCTCGGCGCCGAGCACGTGTACTTCGCGTGCCGGCGCGGCGAGGGCGACGAGCTGCTCGTCCTGCCCGAGAAGGCGCCGAACGCGGAGGGTGCGCGCGCGCTCGGGCTCGAGGACGCGGAGCGCCTGCTCCCGCGGCTGCGCGGCGGCGGCGTCGACGGGCTCGTCGTCCTCGGCGACGAGCTCCTGGCCGACGCCTATCTCGGCGGCTTCGCCGAGCTCGCGCGCATCGACACCGTGGTGGCGCTCGCCACGCACCGCAGCGACATCGAGCGCGCGGCGCACGTCGTGCTCCCGGTGTGCCACGCGGCCGAGTCGCGCGGCACGCTGACGAACCACGCGCGCCGCGTGCAGGCGCTCGCTCCCGCGGTCGCGCCGCCGGGCGACGCGCGCGACGCCGGCGCGTTCGCGCGCGCGCTCGGCGCCGCACTCGCCGCGGAGGGCTTCGCGCGCGTCGACGGGCGCCGCCGCGCGGACGACGACGGCGTCGCCGCGGCGTCGCGCGCGCTCGCCGACGCCGAGCCCGCGTTCGCCGGCATCCACGTCGACGTCGTCGGCGCGGGCGGCCGCGTGCTGGGGGACGGATGACGCCCTTCCTCGTCGCGAAGGTGTTGTTCGTCTTCGTGCTCGTCGTCGGCGTGTTCGCGCCGCTCATGACGTGGACCGAGCGCAAGCAGAGCGCCGTGATGCAGGATCGCATCGGCGCCAACCGCGCCGGCGTCGCGGGCATCACGGTGCTCGGCCTGCTGCACCCGCTCTCGGACGTGATCAAGCTGATGTGGAAGGAGGACGTCGTGCCGGCGGGCGCGAACCGCTTCCTCCACGCGCTCGCGCCGGTGATGTCCGCGGTGCCCGCGATCGCGGCGTTCGCGGTGATCCCGTACGGCGGCGTCTACGAGCTCGGCGGCCAACGCATCGAGCTCGTGGCGGCGAACCTCGACTGGGGCGTGCTCTGGATCTTCGCGCTCGGGTCGATCGGCGCGTACGGCCCCGTGCTCGCGGGCTGGTCGAGCAACAGCAACTGGGCCGTGCTCGGCGGCGTGCGCGCCGCGGCGCAGATGATCTCCTACGAGGTGACGCTCGGGCTCTCGGCCGTCGGCGTCTTCATGGTGTTCGGCTCGCTCTCGCTCGTCGACATCGGCGTCGCGCAGGACGGGCTCGCGTGGCGGCTCTGGGGGCCGATCGGCATCCCGAACTGGGGCATCTTCGTGCAGCCGCTCGGCTTCGTGCTGTTCCTCACCTGCATGCTCGCGGAGAACAAGCGCCCGCCGTTCGACCTCCCCGAGGCCGAGAGCGAGCTCGTCGCCGGCTACTTCACCGAGTATTCGGGCATGCGCTTCGGCCTGTTCTACATGGCCGAGTTCATCCAGGTGGTCGTGATCGCGGGGCTCGTGACGGCGCTCTTCCTGGGCGGCTGGGCCATTCCCTTCCTGACGACCGACGCGATCGTCGGCGCGATCGCGGGGCCGCTCGGGCCCGGGCTCGCGACGATCCTGTGCGCGGTGCTCCACGTCGCGACGTTCGTCGCGAAGATGGTGGCGATGATCTGGCTGCAGATGCTCATCCGCTGGTCGCTCCCGCGCTTCCGCTACGACCAGGTGATGGACCTGTGCTGGAAGGTCGTGCTCCCGCTGTCGCTCCTGAACGTGCTCGTGACGGCGGCCGTGCTCGTCCACCTCGGGAAGGCGGGCTGAGCCATGTCGTTCGAGCTCGCGCTCTTCTACGCCTTCGCCGCGCTCGCCGTGCTCGGCGCGGTGGCGATGGTGGGCTTCGTCCGCCACGTCGTCGCGGGCGCGATGAGCCTCGTGCTGACGATGGTGTCGCTCGCCGGCATCTACGTGCTGCTCGGCGCGCACTTCGTCGCCGCGCTGCAGGTGATGGTCTACGCCGGCGCGATCGTCGTGCTGTTCCTGTTCGTCGTGATGCTGCTCGACCTTCGCCGCGACGACTTCGGCCCGTCGCGGCCGGGCCAGCGCGCCGTGAAGCTCGTCGCGTCGGGGCTCGCGGTCGCGCTCTGCGCGCTCGTCGCGCGGCGCGTCGCGGGTGCGCTCCCGGCCGCGGGCGCGCCGCCCGAGGGCTTCGGCGGCTTCCGCGACCTCGGCCTCGCGCTCTTCACGACCTACGTCGTCCCGCTCGAGGTGGCGGGCCTGCTGCTGCTCGCGGCGATCGTCGCGGCCGTGATCCTCGCGAAGGAGCGCCCGCGCGGCGCGGGAGGCGGCCGGTGAGCATCCCGATCGAGCACGTCGTCGCGCTGTCGGCCCTGCTCTTCGCGATCGGCGCGATCGGCGCGCTCGTCCGGCGCAGCCTGATCGCGATGCTGATGTCGCTCGAGCTCATGTTCAACGCCGCGAACCTCGCGCTCGTCGGCTTCAACCGCGTCTGGAGCGCGGGCGCCGGCGGCGCGAGCGCGCTCGACGGGCAGGTCTTCGCGCTGCTCGTCATGACCGTCGCCGCGGCCGAGGTGGCCGTGGGGCTCGGCATGCTGATCGCACTCGTGCGCAACCGCGACTCGATGAACGTCGAGGACGCGAGCCTGCTCAAGTGGTGACGGCGACGCTCGACGACCCGCTGCTGCGGTGGATTCCGCTGCTGCCGCTGCTGTCCGCGGTCGTGCACGGCGTCTCCATCGGCTTCGTGCGCCGCGCGCTGCCGCGCGCCGCCACCGTCGCGCTCTCGTGCGGCACCGTCCTCGCGTCGTTCGTCGCGAGCGCGATCGCGTTCGCGACCTGGGTCCAGCAGGGGCGCGCCGACGCCGCCCTCGTCGACGTCGTCTACACGTGGATCGGCGCCGGCCTCGGCGAGCGCGCCTTCAGCGTCGACGTCGCGCTGCGCTTCGACCCGCTCTCGGCCGTGATGTGCCTCCTCGTGACCGTCGTCGGCTTCGCGATCCACGTCTACTCGGTCGGCTACATGGGCGAGGACGAGCGGGAGGACCGCGGCTTCCAGCGCTACTTCGCCTACCTGAACCTGTTCGTCGCCTCGATGCTCGTGCTCGTGCTCGCGGACGGCCCGGTGCTCGCCTTCCTCGGCTGGGAGGGCGTCGGCGTCTGCTCCTATCTGTTGATCGGCTTCTGGTACGCCGGCGCCGACAACGCGCGCGCCGCCCAGAAGGCCCTCGTCGTGAACCGCATCGGCGACGCGGGCTTCCTCGTCGGCGTGCTGCTCGTGTTCTGGGCGCTCGCCGAGGGCGGCGCACCGTCGACGACGTGGGCGGGGCTCGAGGCGGCGCTCCCGTCGCTCGCCGCGCGCGTCGTCGCGCTGCCCGCCGCGCTCGGCGGGCTCGAGCTGCCGTTCCTCGACGTCGTCGGCCTGTGCTTCTTCGTCGGCGCGTGCGGCAAGAGCGCGCAGCTGCCGCTCCACGTCTGGCTGCCCGACGCGATGGCCGGCCCGACGCCGGTGTCGGCGCTGATCCACGCGGCGACGATGGTGACGGCCGGCGTCTACCTCGTCGCGCGCATGTCGTTCCTCTACGCGGAGGCCGAGCTCGCGTCGACGGTGATCGCGTGGGTCGGCGCGTCGACCGCCGTCTACGCGGCGCTCGCGGCCGTGGCGCAGACCGACCTCAAGAAGGTGCTCGCGTACTCGACGCTCTCGCAGCTCGGGTACATGTTCCTCGCGGCCGGCGCGGGCGCGTTCACGGCCGCGATGTTCCACGTCGTCACGCACGCGTTCTTCAAGGCGCTGCTCTTCCTCGGCGCGGGCTCCGTCCTGCTCGCGGTCCACCACCAGCAGGACATGACGAAGCTCGGCGGCCTCGGGAAGCGGCTCCCGAAGACGCGGCTCGCGATGCTGATCGGCGTGCTCGCGCTCGCCGGCATGCCGGGCTTCTCGGGCTTCTTCAGCAAGGACGAGATCGTCGCCGCCGTCTACGCGAGCCACCTTCCGGGCCGGCGCTACCTGCTCGGCATGGCGCTCGGCACGGCCTTCGTCACGAGCTTCTACGCCTTCCGGATGTACTTCCTCGTCTTCCGCGGCGAGAGCCGGGTCGAGTCGCGCATCCGCTCGACCATGCACGAGCCGGGCGACAGCGTGATGTTCCCGCTCTACGCGCTCGCGGCGCTGTCGATCCTCGGCGGCTACGTCGGCCTGCCGCAGTTCTGGGGCGACATGATGCTGCCGCCCGAGGTGCACTCGGACAGCCTCGGGAACTTCCTCGCGAGCGTCGTCGTGCGCGCGCAGCACGACATCCCGCGCGCGCAGTCGTGGGCGCTCGTCGTCGTCGCGACCGCGGCCTTCGCGGGCGGGCTCGTCGCCGCCTGGCTCGTGTACGTGCGCGCGCCGTCGTGGATCGTCGCGTTCCAGGCGCGCACCCTCTCGCTGCAGGCGTTCGCGCGCGGCGGGTTCGGCGTCGACGCGCTCTACGCGCGCGCCCTCGTCGCGCCGCTTCGCGTCGTCGCCGACCGCGTGCTCTTCCGCGCGGTCGACGCGCTGCTGATCGACCGCGTCGCGGTCGAAGGCGTCGCGCGCGCGGTGCGCGGCATCGCCTCGGGCGTGCTGCGGCACGCGCAGTCCGGCCTCGTGCAGACCTATCTCTTCTTCCTCGTCGCGGGGAGCGTGGCCATCGCGCTCTTCCTCGTCGGGTAGCGGCGGGGGAGGGGCATGCAGGTCGGGCTCTCCAGCTTCGTCGTGTTCGCGCCGTTCGCGGTGGCGTGCGCGCTCGCGCTCACGGGCCGCCTCCTGCCGCCGCTCGCCTGGCGCGCGGCGGGGCTCGCGGCGTCGCTCGCGAGCCTCGCGGGCTTCGCGCGGATGTGGTCGGCCTACGACGTCGTCGACGGCGGCGTGCAGCTCGTCGAGCGCGCCGCGTGGCTGCCCGAGCTCGGCATCCACTACTTCGTCGGTGTCGACGGCATCAGCCTCATGCTCGTCGGCCTGACCGCGCTGCTCGTCCCGGTCGTGCTCGTCGCCTCGTGGAACGAGATCGAGCGCTCGGTGCGCAGCTGGGTGTTCTTCCTGCTCGCGCTCGAGACGGGCGTGCTCGGCGCCTTCGTCTCGCTCAACCTGTTCCTCTTCTACCTGTTCTTCGAAGTCATGCTCGTCCCCATGTACTTCCTGATCGGCATCTGGGGCGGGCCGCGCCGCGTGCACGCGGCGCTCAAGTTCTTCGTGTTCACCATGACGGGATCGCTCGTGATGCTCGTCGGCATGCTGTCGCTCGTCGCGCTCAACCGCGAGCAGGGCGGCGCGCTCAACTTCGACTGGCTGCCCGCGGCCGGGAGCACGGCGCTCGCGCTCGTCGACACGACGGTGCCGCTCGCGGGCCGCGCGCCGTGGTGGCAGACGCAGCCGTTCCTGTTCGGGGCGTTCGCGCTCGCGTTCGCGATCAAGGTGCCCGTCGTGCCGCTGCACACGTGGCTGCCCGACGCGCACGTCGAGGCGCCGACCGGCGGCTCCGTCGTGCTCGCGGGCGTGCTGCTCAAGCTCGGCGCCTACGGCTTCCTGCGCTTCGCGTTGCCGCTGGCGCCCGACGCCGCCGCGCAGGCCGCGCCGCTCTTCATGACGCTCGCCGTCGTCGGCATCCTGTACGGCTCGCTCGTCGCGCTCGTGCAGGAGGACGTCAAGAAGCTCGTCGCCTACACGTCCGTCGCGCACCTCGGCTTCGTCGTGCTCGGCGCGTTCGCGGGCAACTCGCAGGGCATGTCGGGCGCCGTGCTCCAGATGGTGAACCACGGCCTCTCGACCGGCGCGCTGTTCGTGCTCGTCGGCTTCCTCTACGAGCGGCGGCACACGCGCCACATCGCCGAGTTCGGCGGCGTCGCGCGTCCGATGCCCGTGTTCGCGGCGCTCTTCGGGCTCGTGATGCTCGCGAGCATCGGCGTGCCGGGCCTCAACGGCTTCGTCGGCGAGCTCCTGATCCTCGTCGGCGCGTTCGGCGCGCGCCCGGCGTTCGCGGTCGCGGCCGTGCCGGGCATCGTGCTCGGGGCCTGGGTGATGACGGCGATGTATCGCCGCGTGATGTTCGGGCCGGTCGAGCGGCCCGAGAATCGCGGGCTCATCGACCTCGGCTGGCGCGAGCGGCTGGCCGTCGGCGCGCTCGTCGTCCCGATCGTCGCGATCGGCGTGCACCCCGACCCGCTGCTGCGGCGCATCGAGCCGGCCGTCGTCGCCACGCTCCACCGCATCGAGTCGCGCCGCCAGGAGCGCCCCGCGCCCGAGGAGCCGGCCGCGGCGCCGAGCGAGGGTGTCGCGGCGCGCCGCGGCGGCGCGCGGGGGGAAGGCTAGGCGTGGGCGACGCGGGGGCACTCGCGAGCTTCGGCTTCGACCCGAGCCTGCTGGCGCCGGTCGGATTCGCGGCGGCCGGCGCGCTCTTCGTGCTGCTCGGCGAGGTGTGGCTCGCGCGCGGCGGCCGCCGCCCGACGGCGGGGCCGACGCTCGCGTTCGTCGCCGTCGTCGCGCTCGCGCTCGCCGCGCTCACGGCGGCGTCGTCGTTCGCGAGCGGCGTGGACGCGCTCGTCGCTCCCGCGCGCCCGATGCTCCGCGTCGACGCGCTCGCGAGCTTCGCGTGCGCGGCGATCGCCGTGGCCTCGATCGTCGCCATCTGGCTCACGCGCAACTACCTCGCGGCGCTCGACATCGACGAGGGCGAGCTCTACGCGTTGCTCCTGCTCTCGGTCGCCGGCGCGTTCGTCACGGTGCAGGCCGTCGACCTCGTCGCGCTCTTCATGGGCATCGAGCTCATGAGCCTCCCCGCGTACGCGCTCGCGGGCTTCGACCGCCGGCGCCTCGCGTCGAACGAGTCGGGCCTCAAGTACTTCCTCGTCGGGTCGTTCGCCTCCGCCGTGCTGCTCTACGGCATGGCGCTGCTGTACGGCGCCACCGGCGCGACGTCGTTCGAGGGCGTGCGCGCGGGCTTCGCGGGGACGAACGCGCTCGCGCTCGGCGGGCTCGCGCTCGTGCTCGCGGGCTTCGCGTTCAAGATCGCGGCCGTGCCGTTCCACCAGTGGGCGCCCGACGTCTACGAGGGCGCGCCGACGCCGGTGACCGCGTTCATGGCGACGGCGGTCAAGATCGCGGGCGTCGTCGCGCTGCTCCGCTTCGCGGGTACGGTGATCCCCGGCCCGGGAGAGGTCCCCGGGCTCGGCGACGACGTGCGGCGCGTCTTCGCGGTGCTCGCCGTCGCGACGCTCGTCGTCGGCAACGCGATGGCGCTCCTGCAGACGAACCTGAAGCGCATGCTCGCGTACTCGAGCGTCGGACACGTGGGCTTCGCGCTCGTCGGGCTCGCGGTCGGCGGCGCGACCGCCGACGCGGCCGTGCTCTTCTACCTCGTCGCCTACGCGCTCGCGAGCGCGGGCGCGCTCGGCGTCGTCGCCTCGCTCGCGCACGGCGGGCGCGAGCGCGACCGCATCGACGACCTCGCCGGCCTCGCGCACGCGCGCCCCGGCCTCGCCGCCGTGCTCGCGCTGTTCCTGCTCTCGCTCGCGGGCATCCCGGGCACCGCCGGCTTCTGGGCCAAGCTCTACGTGCTGGCTGCGGCCGTCGGCGACGGGCACCTCGTGCTCGCGCTGGCGGGCGTCCTCACGACGGCGGCGTCGCTGTGGTTCTACCTGCGGCCGATGGTCGCGATGTACATGCGCGATCCGGTCGACGGCGACCCGGGCGAGATCGACTTCATGCCGACGCTCGCGCTCGCCGTGTGCGCGATCGCGACGCTCTGGCTCGGCCTCTTCCCCACCGCCGACCCGCTCTTCGGCGTCCTCGACCCGAGCGCGATCGCGCGCGCGGCGGCGGAGGCGATCGGACGCTAGGCCGCCCGGCCCGGCCGCACGCGCCTAGCGAGCGACGCGGCGGTCGCCGTCGCGCCGCGTCACGCCGAGCGCGTCGAGCAGCTCCATCAGCGGCACCGTCGTGCGCCGCGTCGTTCCCGTGAGCCGCTTGTACGCCGCGGTGTCGACCTCGCCGTGCGCGCCGAGGTGGGCGCGCACGCGCGCGACGAGCGCGTCGACGGCCGCGCGCGCGAACCACAGGTCGCCCGGGGCGCGCACGAGCGCGCCCTCGCGCTCGAGGTGCGCGGCGAGGTCGCGGAAGCGCTCGATCGGCACGCCGAGCGTCGCGGCCCATTCGCGCGGGGCGCTCGCCTCGAGGCCGGCGCCCGCGGCATCCGCGCGCATGCGCTCGACGAGCGCGCGCGTCGCCGCGTCGAGCGTCGGCGCGTGCGACGGCGTGCGCGCGAGGTCGGCCTCGACGACGAGCTCGCCGCGCTCGACGAGCGCGCGGAGCGCGGCGTCGACGGCGGCCTCGGACGCGCCGCCGGGCGCGCGCGAGCGGAGCGTGCCGAGCGCGAGGCCGGGGCGGAGCGGCTCGCGCCGGTGGTGGGCGTCGACTTCGCGCGCGAGCGCGCGCGCGAGCGCCTCGAGCGCGGCGGCGTCGACGACCACGCCCTCGACCGCGGGCGCGATCGCGCCCTCGGCGACGAGCGCGCGGACGGAGGCCTCGACCTCCTCGGCCGCGAGCCCGGACTCGCGCGCGAACTCGGCGAGCGCGAGGCCGCGCGCGCCGGCGCGGCTCGCGCGCGTGCGGAGCGCGCGCGCGGCGTCGCCCGCGTCGAGCTCCGCGAGCTCGCGCGCGAGCGCGGGATCGCTGCGGCGGAGCAGGTGCGGTGCGACGTCGACGACGCGCCCGCCGCCGAGCGTCGCGCCGTGCTCGCGCGTGCGCGCGAAGCCGCGCACGACGAAGCGGTCGCCCGGGAGCGCGACGACGGGATCGCCCTCGACGTGGATGCGCGCGAAGCCCGCGTAGCCGGGCGCGAGCGCGGGCGCGCCGATCGGCGCGATGCGCGCGCGCCGCTCGGCCGTGCCGAGCAGCAGCTCGACCGACGCCGCGTCGCCGCGCGCGGGCGCGGGGCCGAGCCAGTCGATGCGCACGTCGAGCGCGCGCGTCGGCGCCAGCGCGCCCGGCAGCGAGACGACGTCGCCGCGCGCGAGCGCGCTCGCGTCGACGCCCTGCAGGTTCACCGCCGTGCGCGCGCCCGGCTCCGCGCGGGCGAGGTCGCGGCCGTGCGTCTGCAGCCCCCGCACGCGCGCGCGCAGGCCGCGCGGGTGGATCTCGACCTGCGTTCCCGCCTCGAGCGCGCTCCCGACGAGCGTGCCCGTCGCGACCGCGCCGAAGCCCTTCGCCGCGAACGCGCGGTCGATGGCGAGGCGCGGCGGCCCGGTGCGCGGCGTGCGCGCGCGCGCCTCGCGCGCGCAGCCGGCGAGCGCGGCGCGCAGCGCGTCGAGCCCCTCGCCGGTCGTCGCCGAGCACGCGACCACGGGCGCGCCGGCGAGCGCCGTCGGCGCGAGCAGCTCGCGCACGTCGTCGCGCGCGAGCGCGCGCATCTCGGCGTCGGCGAGATCGCACTTCGAGAGCGCGACGACGCCGTGCTCGACGCCGAGCAGCCGGCAGATCGCCGCGTGCTCGCGCGTCTGCGGCATCACGCCCTCGTCCGCCGCGACGACGAGCAGCACGAAGTCGATGCCCGCCGCTCCCGCGACCATCGTGCGCACGAACCGCTCGTGGCCCGGGACGTCGACGACCGAGAGGCGCCCGACGTCCTCGCCGAGGTCGAGCGGCGCGAAGCCGAGCTCGATCGTGATGCCGCGGCGCTTCTCCTCGGGGAGGCGGTCGCAGTCGACGCCCGTGAGCGCGCGCACGAGCGCCGTCTTGCCGTGGTCGATGTGGCCGGCGGTGCCGAGGACGAGTGCGCCGCGCGGGCTCGTTCGGTGTGCGCCGCCGCTAGCGGGGCGAGAGGACATCGCGTCCGACGTACGGGCGCAGCGCTGCCGGGATGCGGATCGAGCCGTCCGCCTGCTGGTGGTTCTCGAGCAGCGGGATGAGCGTGCGCGCGATCGCGACGGCGGTGCCGTTCAGCGTGTGCACGAGCTCGGTCTTCTTGCCGCCCTTGCGCTTGAAGCGCGCCTTCAGGCGGCGCGCCTGGTAGTCGGTGCAGTTCGAGGTGCTCGTCACCTCGCCGTAGCCGCCGCCCTCGCCGCGTCCGGGCATCCACGCCTCGATGTCGAACTTGCGGTAGGCGGGCGCGCCGAGGTCGCCACTCGCCACGTCGATCACGCGGTACGGGATCTCGAGGTCGCGGAAGATCCCCTCCTCGATCGCGCGCATCTCGTCGTGCAGCGCGTCCGAGTCCTCGGGGCGGCAGGTGACGAAGAGCTCGACCTTCGTGAACTGGTGGACGCGATAGAGGCCCTTGCTCTCGCGGCCCGCCGCGCCCGCCTCGGTGCGGAAGCAGTGCGAGATGCCCGCGTGCTTGATGGGCAGCTCCTCCTCGTCGATCACGCGGTCGGCCTGCAGGCCGCCGAGCGTGATCTCGGCGGTGCCGACGAGGCACAGGTCGTGGCCGGCGACCGAGTAGACCTGCGTCTCCTCGCCGCGCGGATTGAAGCCGATGCCCTCGAGGATGGCGGGCCGCGCGAGGTCCGGCGTCGCGACGGGCGCGAAGCCGGCCGCGATCGCGCGATCGAGCGCGAAGCGTTGGAGCGCGAGGTCGAGCAGCACGGCCGCGTTCTTCAGGTAGTAGAACTTCGCGCCCGTCACCTTCGCGGCGCCGTCGAAGTCGAAGAGGTCGTGGCGCGCGCCGAGCTCGAGGTGGTCGAGCGGCGGGAAGTCGAACTTCGTGGGCTCGCCCCAGGTCGCGAGCACGACGAAGTCGTCCTCGCCGCCCTCCGGCACGTCGGGGTGCAGGAGGTTCGGCAGCGTGCGCGCGGCCTCGTCGAGCAGCCCCTGCGCCTCGCGCAGCTGCGCTTCGAGCTCCGCGATGCGCTCCTTGATGCGCCGGCCGAGCGCGTTGTGCGCCTCGCGCTCGTCGGGCGCGAGCTTGCGCTGCCCCGCCTTCTGGTGCTCGTTGCGCTCGCGGTTCGCGTCGTTCACCTCGGTGGTGAGCGCGGCCACGCGGCGCTGCGCGTCGATCGCGATGTCGACGTCCGCGGTGACGCCGCGCTTGCGGATGCACTCCGCGATCTCGTTGCGGCGCGCCTCGAGGCTTCGGGGGTCGAGCATGGCGCGGGGAGGGAAGCACAGCGCCCGAGGCCACTCAAGGATGGGACGGCGCGGTGCAGCCGCCTGCGCCTACCACTCGCAGTCGGACGCGATGCCGGAGAGCCAGGTCTCGACGAGCTTCCCGTTCTGGACGCGGAACGCCTGGACCCAGTGCTGCACCGCGCCGTTCAGCTTCCAGCGTCCGATCGCGGTGACCATGTCGTCCTCGACGACGAGGCGATAGGTGAGCTCCTGGACGTCGAGGTTCGGACCGAACTGGAGGAGCTGGTCGCGGTACTCCTCCGCCGTGATCGCGCGCGTGCCGTTCGGCTCGTGGCGCGTGTAGACGGGGCCGGCGATCTCGGGCACGAGCTCGAAGGCCTTCTTCGACCACATGTCGTCGTACCAGCGCTCCATCGCGCGGCGCGTCTCGGCAGCGGACATCGGCGTTCCTCCTCGGTGTCGCGCCCGTCGCGGCGCGCGCGCATGATAGGCTCGTCGGCCATGGCGAATCGACCTCCTTCGACCGCGCCGACGCCTGCGTCGGAGCGCTGGACCGAGCGCGAGCGGCGCAACGTCGCCGCCGTCGACCTCCTCTTCTCCCCGCCCGCGGGCTTCGACCCGTCGACGCTGTTCCGCGACGACGCGACGTGGTGGAACGGGCTCCCGTACATCGCGGGTCGCGAGGGCGCGACGGAGCACGCGGGCATCGAGGCGATCCGCGGGATCCTGTGGGGCGCGGGGGCCGACCAGTCGGGCCGCGGCGTCGACGCCTACGACCTCGGGACGACGCGCTACGAGGACGTCGTCGTGATGGCCGACGGCGACCTCGTGCTGCGCCAGCACACGATGCGCGCCCGCACGCACGGCGGGCAGAGCTACGTCAACGTCTACGCCTTCGTGTTCCGCTTCGACGACGAGGGCCGCATCGCGTACCTGACGGAGCACTGGAACACGTGGCACGCGTGGAACGTGCTCTTCCACCACTTCCCGATGGAGCCCGCGCACCCGCTCCCGGACGGGCGGCGTTAGTCGTCGGCGAGGCGGTCGAGCTCGGCGCCGATCGAGGGCTCGCCCTCCGGCGTCTGCAGGCCTCGCTCGAGGAAGCGCCGCATGAGCGCGCGCGGCTCGGGGCGCGTCATGCACCGGTCGAAGCCGAGCTGCTCGCGGCGAAGCTCGTCGGGGAGCGCGCGGTCGACCTCGGCCATCACGCCCTTGATCTCGGCGATCGACGCGAGCGGGAAGCGCGCGATGCGGCGCGCGAGCGCGTCGACGTAGGGGCCGAGCTCGTCGGGCGGGAGCGCGCGGTTCACCCAGCCGAGGCGCGCGGCCTCCTCGGCGCTCACGTCGTCGCCGCCGAAGATCACCTCGGCCGCGCGCGCGCGGCCGAGCAGGCGCGTGAGCCGCACGGTGCCGCCCGCGCCGGGCAGGATGCCGAGGCCGATCTCGGGCTGGCCGAGCACGGCGCGGCCGATCGCCGCGAAGCGCATGTCGCACGCGAGCGCGACCTCGCTGCCGCCGCCGCGCGCGTAGCCCTCGATCTGCGCGATCGTGACCTTCGGCATCGTGCGCAGGCGGTCGAGCGTCGCGTGCACCCACGAGAGCCCGGGCGCGAGCGCGGGCGCGCCCGCGGCCTCGGGCATCGCGACGATGCCCTCGACGTCGCCGTGCGCGATGAAGAAGCGCGGGTTCGCGCTGCGCAGCACGAGCACCTTCGCGTCGTCGTCGGTGGCGACGCGCTCGAAGACGTCGGCGAGCGCGGGCAGCAGCGCCATGCCGAGCAGGTTCATCGGCGGGACGTCGATCGTCGCGACGGCGATGCCGTCGGCGACGGCGAGCGAGACGGGCTCGGGCATGGGGCCTCCGTGGAGCGCGGTCCGCGCGCCGCGCGCGCGGCCAGGTGGCGTGCGCGCGGCCTCGCGGCGTGCGCGCGTCAGTCGAGCGTGAGCACGCCGCGCGCGAGCCGCCCCGCGTGCAGGTCCTCGACGGCGCGCTCGAAGTCGTCGAGCGGATACGTCTGCGACACGAGCTCGTCGAGCAGGAGCCTCCCGGCGCGGTAGTGGTCGACGATCTCGGCGACGTCGCGGTGCGGCTGCGCCGAGCCGTAGCGACAGCCGAGGATGCCGCGGTCGACGTGCGTGAGGTGCGTGACGGGGACGTCGACCGTCGCGCCGACCGGCGGCACGCCGACGACCACGACGTTGCCGCCCCACGCGAGGCTCTCGAGCGCGGCGCGCACGACGCGCGGCGCGCCCACGCACTCGAACGCCCAGTCGACGCCCGAGGTCGGGTCGACGCCTCCCGCGGTGGGCGCGGCCGCGCCCGCCGGCGCCGCGAGCCGCGCGCGCACGGCCGCGGCCACGTCCTCGCCGTCGCGCGCGAGCACGAAGTCGGTGGCACCGAACGCGCGCGCCGCGGCCTCCTTCCCGGGCTGCGCGTCGACCGCCACGATGCGCGACGCGCCCGCGATGCGGAGCCCCTGGATCGCGTTGAGCCCGACGCCGCCGACGCCGAAGACGGCGGCCGTCTCGCCCGCGCGCACGCGCGCGCGATTCAGGACCGCGCCGACGCCCGTGATCACGCCGCAGCCGACGAGCGCGGCCGACGCGAAGGGCACGTCGTGCGGGATCTTCACGGCCTGCCCGGCGCCCACGACCGTGCGCTCGACGAACACCGACGTCGCCGCGAAGTCGTGGCACGGCCGGCCCGCGAGCGTGAACGGCGTGGCGCGGTTGCCGAACGTGCTCCGGCACCAGGTCGGCCGGCCGGCCGCGCAGTGGCGGCAGCGCCCGCACGCCGCGAGCGTGTGCAGCACCACCGGGTCGCCCGGCGCGAGGCCGCGCACGCCCGCGCCCACCTCCTCGACGACGCCCGCGCCCTCGTGCCCGAGCACGACGGGCACGGGCCATTCGATCGTGCCGTCGAGGACGGAGAGGTCGCTGTGGCAGAGGCCGGCCGCGCGGATGCGCACGATCACCTCGCCCGCCTCGGGCGCGCGCAGCGCGAGCGCGTCGCTCACGAACGCCTTCGCTCCGTCGTACACGATGCCGCGCATGGCCGCGCAGTATACGCGCGCGCTTGCGCGTCGACGCCGCGGTGTGGGATACCTGTCGCCCCGCGCCGCCCGCACGCCCGAGGAGCCCCGATGCCCGCCGCGTACGACCCCGCCGACACGCTCCGCCGCTTCTTCGCCGACCTCGACCGGCTCGACTTCGACGCCGTCGGCGCCTACTGCAGCGACGACTGCGCCTACGAGGACGTGCCCGTCGGCCCCGCGGCGACGGCCGTCGGTCCGAAGGCGATCGCCGAGAAGCTGCGCAACGGGCTCGGCATGCTCGAGCGCATCCCGACGACGATCCACCGCCTCGCGCGCGACGGCGACACCGTGCTCGTCGAGCGCACCGAGGTCTGGCACCACCCGACGGGCGAGCGCGCGACGCTCCCCGTGATGGCCGTCTTCGAGTTCCGCGCCTCGGACGGGAAGATCACGCTCTGGCGCGACTACTGGGACGTGAAGACGCTCTTCGACCAGCAGCCCCCGGGCTGGCTCGAGAAGATCGTCGGTGCCGCTGCGTCCGCTGGTCGTTAGGCGATGATCGACCTGCGCCGCGAGGGCGCCGTGTTCGTGCTCACCATGGACGACGGCGAGAACCGCTTCCGCCCCGAGCGCGTCGCGCGCTGGAACGAGGCGCTCGACGAGGTCGAGCGCACGGAGGGGCCGAAGGCGCTCGTCACGACGGGCACGGGCAAGTTCTACTCGAACGGGCTCGACCTCGACTGGATGCTCGGCGAGGCCGCGCCCGCCGAGCGCGCGGCCTACATCCCGTCCGTGCTCGCGGTGATGGCGCGCGTGCTCGCGTTCCCGGCGATCACCGTGTGCGCGATGAACGGGCACGCGTTCGGCGCCGGCGGGCAGATCGCCGTGGCGCACGACTACCGCGTGATGCGCGCCGACCGCGGCTTCTTCTGCATGCCCGAGGTCGACATGGGCGCGCCGCTCCACCCGGGCATGACGGCGCTCCTGCAGGCGCGCCTCCCGCACCAGACGGCGCACCGCGTGATCTCGGAAGGGCACCGCTACCCGGCGGAGGAGGCGCTCGCCGCGCGCATCGTCGACGCCGTCGCGCCGGAGGGCGAGGTGGTGTCGCGCGCGATCGCGATCGCGGAGCCGCTCGCGGCGAAGGCGAAGCCCGCGATGGGCGTGCTCAAGAAGGGGATGTACGAGCGCGCGCTCGCCGCCCTCGCGCTCCCGCTCGCATCCCTCGAGGAGACGAAGTGAAGTACGGCATCTCGATGTTCCCGACCGACTACTCGATCGGCCCCGGTCGGCTCGCCGCCGCGCTCGAGGAGCGGGGCTTCGAGAGCTTCTGGGTGCCCGAGCACTCGCACTTCCCCGTCTCGCCGATGACGCCGGGGCGCGACCAGCCGGGCCTCCCCGCCTTCTACTACGAGGTCGTCGACCCGTTCGTCGCGCTCGCGATGGCGGCACAGGCGACGACGCGCCTGCGGCTCGGCACGAGCATCTGCCTCGTCGTGCAGCGCGACCCGATCCAGCTCGCCAAGCAGGTCGCGAGCCTCGACGCGCTCTCGGGGGGCCGGTTCGAGTTCGGTGTCGGCGGCGGCTGGAACGCGCTCGAGATCGGCCACCACGGCGTCGGCTTCGGCGACCGGCTCGCCGTCATGCGGGAGCGCATCGAGGCGATGAAGCGACTGTGGACGGACGACGTCGCCGAGTACCACGGGAAGTACGTCGACTTCTCGCCGAGCTACGCGTGGCCGAAGCCGGCGCAGAAGCCCTTCCCGCGGATCCACGTCGCCGCGAACGCGCCGAAGGGGCTCGCGCGCGTCGTGCGCGACGGCGACGGCTGGTTCCCGATGATCGGAGCGGGCGGCCCCGACGCGAGCGTCTTCGACCACCTGCCCGAGCTGCGCCGCCGCGTCGCCGAGAGCGGGCGCGACCCCGAGCGGTTCGAGGTGAGCCTCTACTACTGCCCGAAGGACGAGGCGCTGCTCGCGCGCTGCAGGGAGCACGGCCTCGCGCGCGCGATCTTCGTGGTCGACGCGGCCGACGAGCCGACGACGCTCGCGGCCCTCGACGAGATCCAGGCGCTCGTCGAGCGCGTCGAACGCTAGGCGAGGTCGAGGTGGCCGACGTGAAGCTGACCTACATCCCCGGAAGCCGTTCGCTGCGCGTGCGCTGGCTGCTCGAGGAGCTCGGCGTGCCCTACCAGCTCGAGCGCGTGACGTTCGCGCGCGGGCACCTCAAGACGCCGGAATACCTCGCCAAGAACCCGCTCGGCCTGGTGCCGACGCTCGAGGACGGCGACAGCGTGCTCTTCGAGAGCGGCGCCATCTTCGAGCACGTGCTCGAGAAGCACGACCCGGAAGGGCGGCTCCTCCCGCGCGCGAACCCCGCGCGCGCGAACGTGCGCTCGTGGATGCACTGGGCCGAGGGGTCGGCCTCGCCGCCGCTCGGCATCTACCTGCGCCACGCCGTCATGCTGCCCGAGGAGCGGCGCATCGGGGCCGCCGCCGACGAGGCGAAGAAGCGGCTCGTGCAGGTCTTCGAGGCCGTCGCGCGCCAGCTCGAGCGGCAGGACTTCCTCGCGGCGCGCGACTTCACGGCGGCCGACGTCATGCTCGGGCTGACGCTCCTGCTCTGCAAGCAGGTCGCGCTGCTCGGGCCCGAGTTCCCGAGCCTGCTCGCCTACTACGAGCGGCTCGCCGGCCGCGAGGCGTTCACGCGCGCGAACGCCGACTGAGCGGCCCGCGCCGCGCGCGCCCCGGAGCCCCGCGCGCTCACGCCCTGCGCGGTCGGCGCGCGCCTCCGCGGTCGTCGAGCGCGTCGACGCGGTCGTCGCGGCCGGCGACGAGCAGCGAGTCCGAGGGCTTGAGGACCGCGCCCGGGTCGGGCGGGAGCGCGAGCGCGCCGGTGAGCTGGTCGCGCACGCCGACGACCTGCACGTGCAGCCGACCGCGCGGTTCGAGGTCGCGCAGCGAGCGCCCGACCCAGGACTCGGGCACCGCGATCTCCTGCATCGAGAAGCCGTCGCCGATCGGCGTGTAGTCGAGCGCGGCGCGCGAGACGAGGCGGTGTGCGAGGCGCAGGCCCGCGTCGCGCTCCGGGAACACCGCTTCGGTGACGTCGAGACGGTCGAGCGCGCGCGCGGCGTCGAGCGAGCGCGCCTTCGCGTACACCTCGCGGATGCCGAGGTCGCGCAGCGCCATCATCGCGAGGACGGTGGTCGAGAGGTCGGCGCCGGTCGCGATGACGGCGGCGTCGACGGCGCGTGCGCCCGCGCGCTCGAGCAGCGACGGGTCGGTCGCGTCGCCGACCACGGCGCGCGTCACCCACTCGACGTGCCGGTCGACGAGCGCGCCGTCGCGCTCGATCGCGATGATCTCGTGTCCCATCTCGCGCATCGTGCGCGCGAACCAGAAGCCGAAGGTCCCGAGGCCGATCACCAGGACTCGCATCTCGTCGTCGCCTCCGCCTGTGTCCGCGTCAACCGACGAGGACGTCTTCGTGGGCGTACCGGAACCGCACGCGCCGCCGCCGCTGCGCGGCCATCGCCGCGAGCGCGATCAGCGGCCCGATGCGCCCGAGCACCATCGCCGGCACGAGCACGAGCCGCCCGGCGACCGTGAGCTCGGGCGTCTGGCCCATCGAGAGACCCACCGTGCTGAACGCGCTCTGCGTCTCGAACACGAGGCGCACGAGCTCGCGGCGATCGGCCCAGCCCTCGTCGCCCGATTCGGTGACGAGCAGCAGGAAGAGCAGCGCGCCGAGCAGGAGCACGGCGCCCGCCGCGAGCCCGGTCGCGCGCTGGATCGTCTCGCGCGGGATCGTGCGACCGGCGAGCGACACGTCCTCGTCGCCGCGCAGGCGCGACCACAGGAGCAGCACGAGCAGCGCCGCCGTCGTGACCTTGACCCCGCCCGCGACCGACGAAGGCCCGCCGCCGATCCACATGAGCGCGAGCGTCAGGAAGAAGGAAGGATTCGAGACCCCGTCGTAGTCGACGGTGTTGAAGCCCGCGGTCCGCGCCGTCACCGCCATGAAGAACGCGTTGACGGTGCGGTCGAGCGGCGAGAGCCCGACGAGCTCGTGGCGCCACTCGAACGCGAGGTAGAGCGCCGTCGACAGCGCGAGCAGGATGCCCGTCGACGCGAGCACGACGCGCGAGTGCAGCGTCAGGTGGCGGTGGCGTCCTCGCAGGCGGAAGCGCAGATCCTGGATCACCGGGAAGCCGAGCCCGCCGAGCACGACGAGCACGGCGATCGCGAGCACGAGCGCCGGGCGGTCGCGGTAGGCCGTCAGCGAATCGGCGAAGAGCGAGAAGCCCGCATTGCAGAACGCCGAGACGGAGTGGAAGACCGCGAGCCAGGCGGCGCTGCGGTCGCCGACGCTGCCGCGCCACCCGAGCCATAGCGCGGCCGCACCGATGGCCTCGAGCACGAGCGTGAAGCCGACCGCCGTGCGCAGCACGCGCGCGGCCGCGCGCGGCGGCAGCACGGACGGCGCGCCGCCCGCCGCCTCCTCGACCCCGAGACCGACGCGCGCGCCCGTCAGCGACACGAGCACGCCCGCGAGCGTGAGGATGCCGAGCCCGCCCGCCTGGATGAGGAACAGCAGCCACGCCTCGCCCCACACGGTGAACGCGCTCGAGACGTCGACGACCGACAGGCCCGTGACGCAGACGGCGCTCGTCGCCATGAAGAGCGCGTCGACCCAGCCGAGCGGCTCCCCGGCATAGAGGCCGGGCAGGACGAGGAAGCCCGCGGTGCCGATCGCGATGAGCGCGACGAACGACAGGGACGCGAGCTGCGGCCCCGAGATGCCGGGCCGCGGTGCGCGCGCGGTTCGCGACGGCGATGCGGGATCCATCACGCGCTCCACCTCCCCGCATGCCCGCACGTCGGAGCGCGGAGGGTCGGTACGGCCGCGGGCGGTCCGGTGCGCGCGGACCGTAGCGCGCGGACGGGGGAAGGTGGTGCGGCCGCGGCCCGCCCGTCGCGCCGCGCGGCTAGTCGCGCTGCCAGACGATCAGCAGGATGCCGTAGGACGCGCACACGCCCGCCGCGGCGAGGAGCGTCGGGACGACGCCGAAGGCGGCGGCCGCCTTGCCCATGCCGATGCCGCCGAACGGCACGAGGCCGGCCCAGCAGATCTGGAAGAGCGACATCACGCGACCGCGCTTCGCGTCGTCGACGACCTGCTGCACGATCGTCTGCAGGCTCGTCATGACGGTGAAGTAGAAGAAGCCGATCAGGAGCTGCATCAGCATCGCGATGTGCCAGTCGCGCGTGGACGCGAAGGCGGTGAGCGCGACCGCGTAGGCGAAGAACATTCCGCCCGCGGCGCGCAGCGAGGTCTGCCGGTAGCCGCTCACGAGCGCGCCGACGAGCGCGCCGGCGCCGGTCGAGGCGACGATCCACTCGAAGAGGTCGCGGTCGCCGAGCACTTCGGCGGTGAACACCGACACGAGCGTCATGTGCGAGACGCCGAACAGCGTGAGCACCGCGACGGTGGCGAGCGCGGGCACGGCGGGCTCGCGCTCACGCGCGTGCCGGAAGCCGCTCGCCATGCGCGCGAGCATGCCGTCGTCGTCGTCCTCGGGCGTGAACGGCGTGAGCCGGATCAGCGCGATCAGCGTCGCGGCGATCGCGGCGGCGACCATGTAGACGACGAAGCGCGACGCGAGCGAGCCCATCGCGACGAGGCTCGCCGAGAGCAGCGGCCCGACCACGCGCGTCAGGTTGTTGGCCGCGCTCTGGAGCGAGACGGCGCTCGGCAGGTCGTCGTCGGGCACCGAGTTCGCGGCGATCGCGAAGTTGGGCGGCCCGGAGAAGGCGTACGCGGTGCCCATCACGAGCGAGAGGAGCAGCAGGAGCCGCGGCGTGATCGCGCCCGTCGACGTCGTCCACGCGAGCACGCCCGCGATGCCGATCACGACCGAGTAGCAGCCGAGCAGGATGCGCTTGCGGTCGAAGCGGTCGGCGGCGACGCCCGCGATCGGCGCGAACAGGAAGGCCGGCACGAACAGGAAGAAGAACAGCCAGCCGACCATGCTCGGGTCGTTGTCCGAGAGCTCGATCATCAGCTTCTGGAGCGAGATGTGCGAGATCCAGAAGCCCGTCTGGTTGATCACGAACGCCGAGAACAGGAGCCGGTACTCGCGGTGCGCGAGCGCGCGGAAGCCGCGGCCGCGCTCGCTCGCCAGGAAGCGCGGCAGCCGCGACGACGGCACGCCCATCGCGACCGAGTCGGCCGGGTTGATGGCGGCGTCGGCGGGGTTCGCCCCGAGGCTCTCTTCGGCGTGCGTCTTGCCCACGCGCGTGCGTCTCCGCGGCGCGAGCGAGGCTCGCTCCGCGGCTCGCACTCGCGCCTCAGCAGGAGGTCGTTATTTCGGGGGCCAGAGCGGCTCGGGGATCTCGAACCCGAGCGCGCCCGTCCACGAGTTGCGCGAGGAGACCTCGTGCACGGGACGCCGCGGTGCGACGCCCCAGCGCCCCGTCGGGTAGCCCATCGTCACGCAGCCCGCGAAGTTCCACGTGTCGTCGGGCACGCCGAGGATCGCCTTCACCTCGGGCCACTTGAACAGGATCACGCTCGTGAGCGCGGAGCCCACGCCCTCGGCGCGCGCCGCGAGCATGGCGTTCCACAGCGCCGGGTAGATGGAGCCGCCGCTCGGGTCGCTCTGCGCGAAGCCCATGAGCAGGAGCGGGTAGGTCTCGAAGTTCTCCGCGAGCCAGTTCGCCGAGTTGTACACCTTGCGGAACTGGATGCTCTCGGGGTCGTTCGGCGTCGCCTCCATCGCGTCGAGGCGCTGCTTGTAGATCGTCTTCCACAGCATCGACATGCAGTCGCGATAGATCGGGCCGAGCTTGCCGCGCACGGCCGGGTCGTCGACCAGCAGGAAGTGCCAGTTCTGCGAGTTGCCGCCCGACGGCGCGCGGATCGCCGCGTCGAGGATGCGCATCTGCACGTCGGCGGGGATCGGGTCGGGCTTCACGCGGCGCATCGCGCGCGTCGTGTACAGGGCTTCGCGAACGTCCATGGGGGCGGCTCCTCGCGCGGCGCCGGGCGGTGCGCGCGCGGCGCACGATACCAGCTCGCGCGCGCGGCGCGCTCAGATCCTGCGTTCGCGCCCCTGCCAGTAGCGCGCGCGGATGCCGCGGCGCGCGAGCTTGCCCGCCTCGGTGCGCGGGAGCGCGGGGTCGAAGTCGACCGCGCGCGGCACCTGGTAGCCCGAAAGGCGCGCGCGGCAGTGCGCGAGGATCGCCTCGCGCGCGGCGTCCGGGTCGGCGCCGGGCGCGAGCTGCACGACGGCGCGCACCTCCTCGCCCCACTCGTCGTTCGGCGCGCCGACGACGCAGCAGTCGGCGACGAGCTCGAGCTCGAGGAGCGCGGCCTCGATCTGCGCCGGGTAGACGTTGACGCCGCCCGTGATGACGACGTCCGCGCTGCGATCGCACAGGAAGAGGTAGCCGTCGTCGTCGACGTAGCCGATGTCGCCCGTCGTGAACCAGCCGTCGCCGCGCCGTCCTTCGCGCGTCTTCGCGGGGTCGTCCTTGTAGACGAACGGGTTGCCGTCGTCGAGCGCGAAGCAGACGGTGCCCTCCACGCGCGCGCCGACCTCGCGTCCGTCGTCGTCGACGATCTTCATCGCGACGCCCGGGCGCGGGCGCCCGACCGAGCCCGGGCGCTCGAGCCACTCCGTCGCGCCGATCATCGTGCCGCCGCCCTCGGTCGCGCCGTAGAACTCGAACAGCACGGGGCCCCACCACTCGATCATGCGCCGCTTCACGTCCGGCGCGACGGGCGCCGCGCCGTGGCACACGAGGCGCAGCGACGAGGTGTCGTAGCGCGCGCGCACGTCGGCGGGCAGGCGCAGCAGGCGCACGAAGTGCGTCGGCACGAGGAAGGTCGACGCGACGCGGTGGCGCTCGACGAGGCGCAGCAGCTCCTCGGGGTCGAAGCGGTCCATCAGCACGACGTCGCTGCCGAGCGCGAGCGCGCCGTCGCAGTACGTGTTGGGCCCCGAGTGGTAGAGCGGCCCGGCGACGAGGTGCACGCCGCTGCGCTCGGTCTCGGGAAGGAACGCCGAGATCATCGCCATGCCCGCCGCGCACGTGACGGTGGGCGGTGGTGCGTCGGGCGGAGGCTCGCGCATCACGCCCTTCGGCCGGCCCGTCGTCCCCGACGTGTAGAGCATGTTCTCGCCGGCGAGCGGGTGCTCGTAGGCGTCCGCGCGCTCGCCCGCGAGCGCCTCCTCGAACGAGCGGAAGCCCTCGATCGCGCCGCCGACGGCGAAGCGCCGCTCGGGCGCGACGTGCGCGGCCGCCGCGCGCGCGGCCTCCGCGAAGCGCGCGTGCGCGACGAGCGCGTCCGCCTCGCAGTTGTGCGCGACGTACGCGGCGTCCTCGGGCGTCCAGCGCCAGCTCATCGGCGTGTAGCGCCGGCCCGACCACGTCGCGCCGCGGTACGCGAAGAGCGCGGGCGCGCCGTTCGGGACGAGCGTCGCGACGGCGCCGCGGCGCGGCACGCCCGCGCGGTCGAGCGCGCGCGCGAAGCGCCACGCTCCGGCGAGGACGTCGGCGTTTCGGACCACCTCGGTCATGCGCCCTCCCGTACAATGCGCGCGCCCGCGCTGTCAACGCGCGCGCCCGTCCCGGGGCGCGAACACGGAAGACGATGGAACTCGCGACGCTCCGACTCTCCGCGGCCGACGACGCCGGCATCGCCCACCTCGAGCTGCACCGGCCCGAGCGGCGCAACGCGTTCAGCCCGCGCATGGCGCACGAGCTGCGCGCCGTCCTCGACGCGCTCGCGCGCGACGCCGCGGTGCGGGTCGTCGTGCTGCGCGGCGCGGGCGGCACGTTCTGCTCGGGCGGCGACCTGCAGGGCGACGGCGACGCCGCCCCCGACGCGGGCGGTGCCCCGGCGAGCGCGGCCGACGTCATGCGCGACGTCTACAACCCGGCCGTCCTGGCCCTCCACGCCTTCCCGAAGCCCGTGCTCGCGGCGGTCGAGGGCGTCGCGGCGGGCGCGGGCGTCAACCTCGCGCTCGGCTGCGACGTCGTCTACGCGGCCGAGGGCGCGCGCTTCTGCGAGATCTTCGCGCGGCGCTCGCTCGCGCTCGACTGCGGCGGCTCGTGGCTGCTGCCGCGCCTCGTCGGCCTGCACCGCGCCAAGGAGATCGCGCTCTTCGCCGATTGGCTCGACGCGCAGGACGCGAAGCGCATGGGGATCGTCGCCGAGGTGTTCGGCGCCGACGAGCTCGGCGAGCGCGTCGACGAGCGCGCGGCGCGCCTCGCCGCGCTGCCGCCGCTCGCGCTCGCCGCGATCAAGCGCAATCTCGCCGACTCCGCGTCGCTCTCGTTCGCCGAGTCGCTCGAGCGCGAGGCGAGCGCGCAGACCGAGCTCGCCGCGACCCGCGACTTCGGCGAGGCGATGCGCGCCTTCTTCGAGAAGCGCGCGCCGCGTTTCGAAGGACGTTAGGCACTCCGCGCCCGCCTCGCGCCGGGCGCGCCCACCGGCAGGAGGACTCGCGTGGACCCCAACGGCAAGGCCGCCGTCGTCGTCGGCGGGGCGTCGGGCATCGGCCGCGCCACGGCGCTCGAGCTCGCGCGCCGCGGCGCCGACGTGTTCGTCGCCGATCTCCACGAGGCGCGCGCGGCCGAGGTCGTGCGCGAGGTCGAGGCGCTCGGGCGCCGCGCGTTCGCGCTGCGGACCGACGTGCGCAGCGACGCCGACGTCGACGCGCTGCGCGACGCGGCGCTCGGCGCACTCGGCCGCGTCGACCTGCTCGTGAACAGCCCCGGCGTGTCGCTCCTCGGCGCCGTCGAGGAGATCCCGATCGAGGACTGGCAGTGGGTGCTCGACGTGAACCTCGTCGGGTTCGTGCGCACCTGCCGCACCTTCCTCCCGCACATGCTCGCGCGCGGCAGCGGCTGGATCGCGAACGTCGCCTCGATCGCCGGGCTCTACGCCTACAGCTACGACGCGGTGCCCTACGTGACGTCGAAGTTCGGGTGCGCGGGCTTCACCGAGGGGCTCGCCGTCTACGCGCGCCCGCGCGGCGTCGGCGTCTCGCTCCTGTGCCCGGGGCTCGTGCAGACGAATCTGGCGGAGAACGCGCGCATCGTCGGCGTTCCCGACCCGGCGTCGTTCCTGCACTTTCCCGAGCACATGCGCCGCGCGATCGCGCCCGAGGAGGCGGCGGCGGTGCTGTGCGACGGCATCGAGGCCGAGCGCTTCCTGCTGCTCACGCACCCCGAGGACGAGGCCGTGCTGCGCGATCGCCGCGCCGACGTCGACGCGGCGATCGCGCGCCAGGTGCGCGAGAGCCCGGACCCGTTCGCCGGGCGCTACGGCCCGCCGGAGCGCGGCTGACTAGCGTCGCGAACGGATCCCCTGCATGACGACGTCGACGAGCGTGTTGAGCACGTCGGCGAGCTCGTCCTGCTCGTGGTTCGCGATGAAGCCGAAGGTGCTCGTGAGGAACATGGTCGCGATCTGCTCGGGCGAGAGGTCGGCGCGCACCTCGCCGCGGGCCTGGGCGGCCGCGGCGTGACGCGTGATGGCGTCGATCAGCTGCGCGCTCTCCTCGCTCGCGTCGCTCGGCGCCTGCGGCTTGCGCACGTACAGCGAGAGCATCTCGCGCAGCACCTCGCCTCCGCCCGTCAGCGCGACGGCCGCGACGATGCCGTCGCACACGCGGCGGAACGCGTCCTCGAGCGTCGCGCCCTCGGTGGCGAGCGACGCGACGCGCGCGAGCGCGAGGTGCTCGACGCGCGACTGCAGCTCGAGCAGCACGTGGTCCTTCGTCGGGAAGTGGAAGTAGAACGTGCCGCGCACGACGCGCGCGGCCTTCGCGATGCGGTCGATCTGGGCGGCCGCGACGCCCACCCGCTGGAACTCCGCGAGCGAGGCGTGGAAGAGCCGCTCGCGCGTGTCGGCGCGTTGCTGCGCGCGGCGGCCGGCGGGGCGTTCGGACGGAGAAGGCAGGGGCACGAGACGGGGAGCGGGCGAGCTCGCGAGCGAGCTCGTGCTCGGAATGGGCGCGTTCGTCATGAGATCTCTCTACCGCCGTCGTTGACGGACGTCAATCGCTCTACTACACATCGCCGAACGCCGAACGGGCATCGGCGCCGGGCGACTCGACCCTCGAGTCTTGCGCCCAGGCACGTCGTTCCTCGATGCTGCGGCGCGGAACGCGGCGCTTCGGTCGAGGGCGAGTCCCGGGGCGGGCGCACGGTAATCGAGCCCGCAACGTCGTTTCATCACCCACCTGTGGGGTGCCGTCCGAGGGTGCCCCGACGCGCCCCGCGACGGGCCAACCAGAGACAGGACGGACAGGCCCAGCCCATGCGGACCCCCCGATCCATCGCCGCCGCCCTCGCGCTGGCGGCCACCGCGAGCCTGCTCGCCGCCTGCTCCGCCGACGAGGCCGCGGACACCGCGGCCGAGGGCGAGCTCGTCGCCGTCGAGCCCGTCGTCGCCATCGACTTCACCGAGCGCATCACCGCGACGGGCGAGCTGCGGGCCACGAACCACGCCGACATCGCCGCCGAGGTCGACGGGCGCGTCACGGAGCTCCTCGCCGAGGAGGGCGCGGCCGTCGCCGAGGGCGCCGCGCTGCTCGAGCTCGACCCCGCGCGGCGCAAGCTCGACCTCGCGGCGGCGCGCGCGCGCGTGGCCGAGGAGCGCGCCAACGAGGAGAACCAGCGCCGCGAGGTGGCGCGCCTGCGCGAGCTCCGCCGCAACGACATCGCCTCGACGTCCGCGCTCGACCGCGCCGAGACGGCGCTGCGCCTCGCCGAGTCGCGGCTCGCCGGCGCGCAGGCCGAGCTCGGCGTCGCCGAGCGCGCGCTCGCGGAGGCGACGGTGCGCGCGCCCTTCGGCGGCATGGTCGTGATGCGCAAGGTGAGCCTCGGCGAGTACGTGCAGCTGGGGACGCCGCTCGTCGAGCTCGTCGCGCTCGACCCGATCGAGGTCGTGTTCAACGTCGCGGAGGTCGACTCGGCGCGCGTCGCGAAGGGCCAGATGGTGCGCGTCGAGGTGGCGCCGTTCCCCGACGAGACGTTCGCGGCCACCGTCGACGTCGTGTCGCCGACGATCGACCCGGCGACGCGCACGCTGCGCGTGAAGGCGCGGCTCGAGAACCCGGACGGTCGCCTGCGCCCGGGCCTCTTCGCGCGCGCCGACCTCGGCATCGCCGATCGCCGCGGCGTCGCGGTCGTGTCCGACCAGGCCGTCCTCCAGCGCACGGACGGCTCGGTCGTCTTCACGGTGACGCCGGCCGACATGCGCGCGCACCGCCGGCTCATCGAGGTGGGCGGCTTCCGCGAGGGCCGCATCGAGGTCGCGTCCGGCATCGGCGCCGGCGAGCTCGTCGTCGTGCGCGGCCAGTCGGGCCTCGTCGACGGCCAGCTCGTGCGCTTCTCGGTCGACTCGAAGACCGCCGACGGCACGCCCTCGCTCGCGCGCGACGGGGAGCCCGACGAGGTTCCGGTCCCGTGACGCTCTCCGACGTCTCGATCGAGCGCCCGGTCCTCACGTGGATGATCGTGATCGCGCTCGCGACGTTCGGCGTGCTCGGCTACCAGCGCACGGGCGTCGACCAGTATCCCGAGATGGAGATGCCGACCATCTCCGTCCTCGCGTCGCTCGACGGCGCGACGCCGGAGGGCATCGAGGAGGACGTCACCGACGTCCTCGAGGAGCAGCTCTTCTCGATCTCGGGCGTGAAGACGCTCCGGTCCACCTCGCTCCAGGGCGCGGCGATGCTCGAGGTCGAGTTCGTGCTCGGCACCGATCTCGACGTCGCCGTCCAGGACGTGCGCGACCAGGTCGCGCAGGCCATGCACTTCCTCCCGAAGGGCATGGAGATGCCGACGGTGAACCGCCGGCGCACGGGCGGCATGCCGCTCATGTACGTGCCCATCTTCTCGGAGCGCTCGGTGGTCGAGATCTCCGAGTTCGTCGACCGCGTCATCCAGCCGAAGATCGAGTCGATCCCGGGCGTGGCGGCCGCGATGGTGCTCGGCGACCGCGAGCGCAACATCCGCATCTGGCTCGACGGCGACGCGATGCGCGCGCGCGGCCTCGCGGCGAACGACGTGCTCGCGGCGCTGCAGCGCGAGCACGTCGACCGTCCGGCCGGCTATCTCGAAGGCCCGGGCATCGAGTGGGCCGTGAAGACGGACGCCGAGTTCCGGTCGGTCGAGGAGCTCGAGCGCATGGTCGTCCGCTTCGAGGACGACGCCCCCGTCTACCTGCGCGACGTCGCGCGCGTCGAGGACGGCGAGGAGGACTACCGCTCGATCATCCGCTTCAACGGCACCGAGACCGTCGCGATCGGGATCGTCAAGCAGTCCGATGCGAACGCGGTCGACGTCGCGCGCCTGTGCTTCGCGCGGCTCGAGGAGATCCGCAGGATCCTGCCGCCCGACGTCCGCATGGCCGATCGCGACGCGATCCTCGACTTCTCGAAGAGCATCGTCGAGGCCGTGGCCGAGACGCAGTTCGCGCTCGCGTTCGGCGCCGTGCTCGCCGTGTTCGTCGTGTTCGTCTTCCTGCGCCGCTCCCGGCCGACGTTCATCATCGCCGCGGCGATCCCGCTGTCGGTGATCGGCACGTTCGGCCTCGTCTGGGTCGCCGGCAACACGCTCAACACGATGACGCTGCTCGGCCTCACGCTCGCGATCGGCGTCGTGATCGACGACGCGATCATCGTGCTCGAGAACATCGAGCGGCACCGCGAGTCGGGGAAGTCGGCGCGCGAGGCGGCGCGCGACGGCACGCGCGAGATCACGTTCGCGGCCGCGGCCGCGACGTTCTCGGTCGCGGCGGTGTTCATCCCCGTCGTGTTCGCCGACGGCTTCGTCGGCGCCTTCCTCTCCGAGTTCGGCTTCACCGTCGCCGGCTCGGTGATCCTCTCGCTGCTCGTGGCGCTGACGCTGACGCCGATGCTCGCGGCGCGCATGCCGCCGCCCGCACCGCGGCGGCCGGGCGGCGTCTACGACCGGCTCGAGGCGATGTTCACGGGCCTCGAGACGGGATACCGGCGCGTGCTGGATCTCTCGCTCGCGCACCGCGCCGCGACCTTCGCGGTCGCGATCGCGTCGCTCGGGCTCGCGGTCGTCTTCGGCCGCATGCTCGGCGCCGAGTTCTTCCCGCCGAGCGATGGCGGCCTCGTCTTCGTGCAGTTCGAGGCGCCGGTCGGCTCGAGCCTCGAGCACACGGTCGAGCTGCTCAAGACGAACGAGGCGGTCGCGCTCGCGCTCCCGGAGACGCGCGGCGTCTTCTCCGAGGTGGGCTACGGGGGCTCGCGCGGCGTCGGCATGCCGAGCGCCGGCGCGGTCAACATCAACATGGGCTCGCCGCGCGGTCGCGAGCGCTCGACGCACGAGCTCATGCCGATCATCCGCGCGAAGCTCAAGGAGATCCCCGGGCAGAAGGTCAGCGTCGTCGACCCGTTCGGCTCGATGAGCTCTTCGAACGCGATGTTCGAGACGCAGATCCTCGGGAGCCTCTCGCTCGAGCAGCTCGACGACCTCGCGTCGAAGATGGTGCGCGAGCTCGAGCAGCGCGGCGGCTTCGTCGACGTCGACTCGAACCTCGACCTCGGCCTGCCCGAGCTGCGCGTCGTGCCCGACCGCGAGAAGGCCGCTGCGCTCGGCATCGACGCGGCGACGCTCGCGCAGGTCATCCAGCTCACGATCGGCGGGCTCGACGTCGGCGTCTTCAAGGAGGAGGGCCGGCGCTACGACATCCGCATGAAGATCGACGACGCCGAGCGCCGCAGCCCGAGCGCGATCGACGACCTCTACGTGCGCGGGCGCTCGGGCGAGGTGGTCGAGCTGCGCAACCTCGTGCGGCTCGTTCCCGGCGCCGCGGCCTCGCAGATCTCGCGGACGGACCGGCAGCGCAGCGTCACGATCACGTCGAACCTCGACGGCATCACGCTGGCGGAGGCGGTGCGCGCCGCGGAGGACGTCGCGAAGCGCGTGCTCCCGGAGGGCGTGCAGCTCGCGGAATCCGGCGAGGCCGAGTTCATGCGCGAGAGCTTCGCGCAGTTCGGGCTGATGCTCGTGCTCGCCATCCTCGCGATCTACATGGTGCTCGCGTCGCAGTTCGAGAGCTTCCTGCTCCCGCTCTCGGTGATGCTCGCGCTCCCGTTCGCGATGGTCGGCGCGCTCGGCGGCCTGTGGCTCGCGAGCCTGTTCGGCATGAGCGGCATGACCTTCAACATGTTCAGCCTGATCGGCATGATCCTGCTGGCCGGGCTCGTCACGAAGAACTCGATCCTGCTCGTCGACTACGCCAACCAGCTCCACCGCGAAGAGGGCAAGTCGCCCCTCGAGGCGATGCGCATCGCGGCGCCCATCCGCATGCGACCCGTCCTGATGACGGCGTTCTCGATGATCTTCGGCGTGCTGCCCGCGGCGCTCGGCATCGGGCCGGGCTCGGAGACGCGCGCGCCGATGGCGGTGGCGACGGCGGCGGGGATGTTCTCGTCGATGATGCTCACGCTGCTCGTCGTGCCCGTCTTCTACGTCTCGCTCGAACGCTTCTCGGAGCGCGTGCGCGTGCTCGCGCGGCGCCGCGGCGCCGCGCGCGAGGCCGCGGTCGAGGAGGGCGCGCGCGGCGCGCGCGCCTAGCATCGGCGCCCGGTGCGCCCGACGTCCGCGCGCGCGGCGCGCGGCAGGCCTGGAGGTCCGCGTCCGTGCTCGACGCAGTGCTCTTCGACTACGGCGGCGTCTTCACGACGTCGCCCTTCCACGCGGTGGGCGCCTACGGAGCGAAGCTCGGCGTCGCGCCGCAGGCGATCATCGAGACCGTCTTCGGCTCGTACGAGCACGACACCGACCACCCCTGGCACCGCCTCGAGCGCGGCGAGGTCGCGCTCGGGCCCGCGATCGAGGAGATCGTCGCGCTCGGCCGCGCGCGCGGCTTCGAGGCGGACCCGCTCGAGTTCTTCCGCGCGATGGGCGGCGGCGGCATCCACGAGGTCGTCGTCGCCTGCGCGCGCGAGCTGCGCGCCGAGGGCTTCCGCACGGCGCTCGTCACGAACAACGCGGCGGAGTTCCGCGAGCACTGGCGCCGGAGCCTCCCGCTCGACGAGCTCTTCGACGTCGTCGTCGACTCGAGCGAGGAGGGCGTGCGCAAGCCCGACCCGCGCATCTTCGAGCGCGCGCTCGAGCGGCTCGGCGGCGTCGCGCCGTCGCGCGCGGCCTTCCTCGACGACCACCCTGGCAACATCGCGGCCGCGCAGGGGCTCGGGATCCGCGGCGTGCTCGTGGGCCCCGAGCCCGCGCACGCCGTCGCCGAGCTCGACGCGCTGCTCGGGCGCGGACGCGCGCGGGCGTGACGGACGCGGAGGGCGCGCGGCCCCACGTGGGCGCGAACCGCTGGAACGAGGCGATCGGCGTCGTGATCGACGAGGTGCGCGACGATCTCGTGCGCGCGCACGTCGAGGCCGGGCCGCGCCACCACCAGCCGTACGGCGTCGTCCACGGCGGCGCGTGGTGCTCGATCGTCGAGGAGGTGGCGAGCACGGGCGCGGGCATGCTCGCGCTGCGGCGCGACGGCGCGGGCGTGCTCGGCGTGTCGAACCAGACGGACTTCCTGCGCTCGCACTCGACCGGCCGGCTCGAGGTGACGGCGCGGCCGCTGCACGCGGGGCGCCGCCAGCAGCTCTGGGAGGTGCGCATCGAGCGCGCGAGCGACGGCGTGCTCGTCGCGCGCGGGCAGGTGCGCTTCCAGGTGCTCGACGAGCTGCCCGGCGCGCGCCGCGAGCGCCTCGCGCGCGGGGAGGAAGGAGGCGCGCCGTGAAGTTCGGCGTGAACCTCGGCCTGCTCCACCCGAGCGTCTGGCCGGAGCTCGCGAGCGCCGCCGACGAGTGCGGGTTCGAGTCGCTCTGGCTCCCCGAGCACCTCGTCTTCCCCGTCGAGCAGCGCGGCCGCCTGCGCCGCGGCGAGGCGCACGCGCCCGTTCCGCCGTCGACGCCGCTCTACGACGCGCCCGCCTATCTCTGCTACCTCGCCGCGCGCACGCGGCGGATCCGGCTCGGCACGAACGTCTACCTGCTCGGCATCCGCCATCCCTTCGTCGCCGCGCGCGCGTTCGCGACGCTCGACGTCGTGTCGGACGGGCGCGCCGAAGTCGGCATCGGCGCGGGCTGGTGCACGAGCGAGTTCGAGGCCGCGGGCATCGACCCGGCGACGCGCGGGCGGCGGCTCGACGAGTGCGCGGACGTCTGCATCCGCCTGTGGACCGAGCGCGAGATCGCGCACCGCGGCGAGTTCCACGCCTTCGAGCCCGTGATGTTCGAGCCGAAGCCCGTGCAGCGACCGCACCCGCCGATCTCGGTCGGCGGCGAGGCGCCGGTGGCGCTGCGCCGCGCGGTGCGGCTCGGCGGCTGGATCGGCATGCAGGCGGGCCTCGACCACGTGCGCGCGCAGGTCGCGCGCCTGCGCGCGCTCGAGCGCGAGGCGGGCGTGCCCGAGGGCTCGACCTGCGTCACCGTCCCGGCGCGCATCGCGAGCGACGCCGACGTCGAGGCGTACGCCGAGGCCGGCGTGCACCGTGTGATCCCCGAGCTCGGGGGTCGCTCGCGCGACGCGGCGGAGACGGCGCGGGCGTTCGCACGGCGCTTCGTGAACACCTAGCGTCGGTCCGGGCCGGAGGCCGCGCGGCGCGGCCGGGGCGAGGCGAGACGAGGGAGGAGCGATCGTGGCGACCGTCTTCGACAGGATCCTCGACGGCGAGCTGCCGTCCCACGAGGTGTACGCCGACGAGCACGTCTACGCGTTCCTCGACATCAACCCCATCTCGCTCGGCCACACGCTCGTGATCCCGCGCGAGCGCAGGGCCTTCCTGCACGAGCTCTCGGACGAGGCGGGCGCGGCGATCGGCCGCGCGCTGCCGCGCATCGCGCGCGCCGTCATGGCCGCGACGGGCGCCGAGAACTACAACGTGCTGCAGAACAACGGCGCGCCCGCGCACCAGGCCGTCTACCACGTGCACTTCCACGTGATCCCGAAGCTCGACGGCGAGGGCCTCGGCGTCGGCTGGAAGCCGCGCGCCCTCGAGGCCGCGACGGCCGAGCGCCTGCTCGAGCGCATGCGCGCGTCGCTCGCGAAGGAGCGCTAGGCGGCGCGCGCGCGTGATATGCTGCCGCGCCTCGAACCCCACGAAGCCACGCCGGGTCGCGCCCATCCGATCCGGTCCGGAGCCAGGAGCCAGGACACATGCCGGTCGATCGTGAGAAGGCGCTCGCCAACCCGCCGCGCGCGGGCCAGGGGAGCTACGGCAAGGACGACGTCATCCTCTACCACCTCGGTCTCGGCGCGGGCGATCCGCCGACCGCCGCGAACGAGCTCGAGTACACCTACGAGAAGAACCTGAAGGTGCTGCCCACGTTCGCCGTCGTCGCGAACACCGGCAGCGGCAGCTTCATGGGAATGGACGGGCTCGACTTCGACCGGCGCATGATGCTGCACGGCGAGCAGGAGATCGTGCTCCACAAGCCGCTCCCGCCCGAGGCGAAGATCACGAGCGAGATGCGCGTGAAGGAGCTCTACGACAAGGGCAACGCCGCGCTGCTCATCATGGAGACGAACGCGAAGGACGAGAGCGGCGATGCGCTGTTCACGAGCCTGATCTCGCTCTTCTTGCGCGGCGAGGGCGGCTTCGGCGGGCCGAACGCGCCGAAGGTCGGCAACGAGGCGCCCGACCGCGCGCCCGACGGCGTGATCGAGGTCGCGACGCTGCCGCAGCAGGCGCTGCTCTACCGCCTGTCCGGCGACAAGAACCCGCTCCACGCCGACCCCGAGTTCGCGAAGATGGCGGGCTTCGACAAGCCGATCATCCACGGCCTCTGCTCGTACGGCATCGTGTGCAAGGCCATCGTCGACCACGTGCTCGGCGGCGACGTCGCGAAGGTGGCGGGCTACGCCGCGCGCTTCGCGGGCGTCGCGTTCCCGGGCGAGACGTACCTCGTGTCGTACTGGAAGGAGGGCGGCAAGATCCTCGTCGCCGCCCACTCGAAGGACCGCGACGGCGCGAAGATCATCTCGAACGCCGCGATCACCCTGCGAAGCTAGTCGGCGCCGCGCGAGGGGCGGGCGCTAGAGCGGGCCGTCGAGCGTGTCGAGGAGCTCGCGCACGACGCGCACCGCGACGCGGCGCTGCGCGGCGTCGAGCGAGCCGACGAGCTTCTCGTAGCGGCTCGCGAAGGCGCGCGCGATGCGCTGCGCGACGCCGACGCCCTCGCGCGTGAGGCCGACCTGGATGCTGCGGCCGTCGACGTCGTCGCGCCGCCGCTCGACGAGCCCTTCGCGCTCGAGCCGATCGACCGTCTTGGTGACGCCGCCCGACGTGAGGTCGAGGTCGGCGTTGATGCGCGTCGGGGACGCGCGATAGGGCGGGCCGGAGAGCAGCAGCGAGTAGAGCACCTTCGCCTCGGAGTACGACATGCCCTCGCGCGCGACCTCCTTGAGGTGCGCATGGCGCACGCGGCGCGCGAGCGTGTCGAGCCAGAACATCAGGAGCACGGTGTCGCCGTCGACGGAGCCGAGCTCGCTCTCCCACTCGCGCGGGAGGCGATGGCTGCGAAGCTGCGTGCGGATGCTCTCCTCGCGTTCCGCGCGTGTGCATCGAGGAGCTTCGAGCTTCGGGCGCATCGATGGGCTTCCTGCGTGTGCGACGTCCGAGGGCCGCGTCCGGACCGGGCGCGCGATCCTGTCACATCCGGGCGCGTCGCAGGAAGCGCGCCGCGTTTGACGCGGCGCGCGCGACCGGCGTAGCCTCCCGCGGCGCGCGCACCGCGCGTGCGGCCGGCCGCATCGCGCGCGCCATCGAGGAGGCATCGCGAGCGCCCGTGGACGCCGACGCGCCGCACCGCCACCCGCCGCGCAAGAGCGCGGTCGCAGACTCGCCGCGCAGGAGCGCGGTCGCAGACTCGCCGCGCAAGAGCGCGGTCGAAGACTCGCCGAACGGGAGCGGCGTGTTCCGCATGGCGTGCGCGGTGATGGCGGCGCTCTTCGCGCTGTCGGTCGCCGTGCAGGCGAACGACCCGGACCCCGTGCGCTGGATGGCGTTCTACGGCCTCGCGTGCGCGACGGCCGCGGCGGGTGCGCTCGCGCGTCCGCGCCTCGCGCTCGAGCTCGCGACCGCGCTCGTCTCGCTCGGCGTCGTCCTCGCGCTCGCGCCCGCCGCAGCGACGGCGCGCCGCGAGGCGTTCACGTCGTTCCACATGCAGAGCCCCGACGACGAGCTCGTGCGCGAGCTCGGCGGCGCCGCGATCGCGCTCGCCTTCGCGCTCGCGCTGCTCGCGCGCCGCGCGCTGCGGGCGCGCACCGCGCGCGGCCGCGCGTCGCGCGCGGGGCGCGGCATCGCTGCGGCGTCGGTCGTCGCGCTCGCGCTCGGTGCCGGCTGCAACACGTGGCGCGTCTTCTTCCCGTCGCACGCGCACGAGTCCGTCGCGCCGGTGCTGCCCGAGCTCCCGCGCCCGGCCGTCCTGCTGTTCACGAAGACGAACGGCTTCCGTCACCACGAGGCGATCGAGGCGGGCGTGCCCGCGATCGAGCGGGTCGCCGCGCGGCGCGGGTGGTCCGTGTTCCACACCGAGAACGGCGCCGTGCACGCGCCCGCGCTGCTCGCGCGCTTCGACGCGGTCGTGTGGTTCCAGACGAGCGGCGACGTGCTGTCGGAGCCGCAGCGGGACGCGCTCCGCCGATGGATCGAGGACGGCGGAGGCTTCGTCGGCATCCACAACGCCGTCGGCGAGCGGCACTACGACTGGCGCTGGTACGTGCGCGACCTCGTCGGCGCGCAGTTCGTCGGCCACACCATGTCGCCGCAGTTCCAGCGCGCGCGCGTCCTGGTCGACGATCGCGCGCACCCGGCGACGCGCGCGCTGCCCGCCGCGTTCGACCACGTCGAGGAGTGGTACTCGTTCGACGCGAGCCCGCGCGCGCGCGGCGCGCGCGTGCTGCTGCGCGTCGACGAGGCGACCTACGCGCCCGAGGGCTGGGGCGGCGACCTCCGCATGGGCGCCGACCATCCCGTCGTGTGGAGCCACTGCCCCGGGCGCGGCCGCGCGCTGCTCTCCGCGCTCGGTCACCAGGCCGAGGCCTACGCCGTGCCCGAGCACCTCGCGCTGCTCGAGGGCGCGATCGCGTGGGCCGCCGCGGGGCCGGGCGCGCCGTGCGACGACGTGCTCGCGCCGGCGGCGGACTGAGGCGCGGCGGTTCCACGAACGTGCGCACCGCCTGGACGCTGCTCTCGCTCGCACTGCTCGTCGCCGCGGTGCTCGTGTATCCGCTCGCTGACCATCCGCCCGAGCGGCGCATCGGCCCGCCCGACGGCGGCCTCACGGGCGAGCAGGTCGCGGAGCGCTACTGCCAGAGCTGCCACCTGCTCCCCGTTCCCGGGCAGCTCCCGCGCGAGACGTGGCCCTTCGCGATCGACTGGATGGGGAACTATCTCGGCTATCCGAAGCTCGGCGGCCCGTTCGAGCGGCTCGTCGCGAAGCGGCTGATCCCGGACGCGCCGCTCGTCAGCACCGCCGAGATGACGCGGCTCGGCCGCTACTTCATCGAGGGCGCGCTGCCGGCCGCCGCGCTCACGCCGCCGCGCGCGCCCGCGCCGCCGCTCGAGGGATGGACCGCGAGCGAGCTCGCCGATGCGGGCGAGCGCGGCGCGGTCGTCACGCTGCTGTGGGTCGACGAGGCGAACGGGCGGCTGTGGGTCGGCTCGGCGAACGACGACATGCTGCGCGTCTTCGACCGTGACCGGAAGCTCCTCGTCGCGCTCGAGATGGGCGGCGACCCGATCCACATCGAGCCGCGCCCGCGCGGCGTGCGCGTCGCCCTCGCCGGCGACTTCGTGCGCGACGCGCGCCAGGGGAAGGTGGTCGACGTCGCGCTCGACGAACGCGCGGGCACGGTCGCGCACCGCGTCGTGCTCGAGGGGCTCCACCGCACGATCGAGACGCACACGCGCGACGTCGACGGCGACGGCGAGGACGACCTCGTCGTCGTCGGCTTCGGCGACGGCGTCGGCAGCGGCTACGGAAAGGTCTCCATCTACTGGAGCGAGCGCGAGGAGCAGGTGCTGCTCGACCGCGCGGGCGGTCTCGGCGCCGCGATCGTCGACATCGACGGCGACGGCGCGCTCGACGTGCTCGTGCTCGCGACGCAGGGGAGCAACGAGCTCGTCGCGCACCTCAACCGCGGCCACCGCACGTTCGAGCGCCGCGTGCTGCTGCAGCGCGACGTCTCGTTCGGCTTCAACGAGATGCACGTGCTCGACTTCGACGGCGACGGCCGGCTCGACGTCGTCACGACGAACGGCAACAACATGGAGATGCCCGACCCGCCGCTGCGCCCCTACCACGGCGTGCGCGTGTTCCGCGGCGACGGCGCGCTCGGCTTCGAGGAGGCGCTCTTCCACCCGCTCTACGGCGCGCTCACCTCGGTCGTGCGCGACCTCGACGGCGACGGCGACCTCGACATCGCGGCGACGGGCTTCTATCCGGACTGGCGCGCGGCCGAGCCCGAGACGTTCCAGATCGTCGAGAACCGCGGGCGCGCGGCCGGGGCGGAGGGAGGCGCGGAGCGCTATCTCCTCGCGCCGCGCTCGCTGCGCGGCGAGGCGTGGAACCGCTGGATGCGCGTCGCGGCGGGCGACCTCGACGGCGACGGTCGCGTCGAGCTGTTCCTCGGCGCCGGCAACGTCCCGGGCGGCGGCCTGCACCCGTCGCGCCCGCGCCAGTGGGAGCACTACCGCGAGCGGCTCGCGCGCGCGCCCGCGGTGCTCGTGCTCGATCGCCGTCCCTGAGCCCGCGCGGCGCGCGGCGCTCGTTCGAGGAGAGGTCATGTCCGGATCGGATCGCGCCCGTCGTTCCCCGCTCACCGCGCCGACGGTCGTCGCCGCGCTCGCGTTCGCCGCGCTCGCCGGCTGCGCGACGTTCGCGCCCAACGTCGACGGCATGTACGCGGCCGGCCCGGGCGCGGCGCGCGCGCCCGAGGGCGCCGTGCCGTCGCTCGTGCTGATCGGCGACATCGGCGTGCCGCGCGGCGAGGCGACCGAGCGGCTCGCGCAGCGCGTCGCCGGCGCGCTCGCGAACGCGCCGGGAGCGCCGGTCGTCGTGCTCGGCGACGTCTTCTACATCGCCGGCCTCCAGGGCACGTGCCCGAGCACGCCGGGTGTCTCGATGTTCGGGTGCCAGGACGAGGCCGGGCCGCCCGAGGACCAGCTCGAGGGCGTGCTCGGGCCGTACCGCGCCGCGCTCGGCGACAACCCGGTGATCGCGATCGGCGGCAACCACGACTACTACGGCGGCGAGCCGGCCGTGCGCAACCAGTGCCGGCTGATCCCGACGGCCGGCCGCGGCTGGCGCTACTACGCGAAGGGCTGCGAGCTGACGGACGCGAACCCGGTCGCGACGATCGACCTCGGCGACGTCGTCGTCTTCGCCGTCGACTCCGAGCCGATGATCCGCGACGCGAAGTTCCGGCGGCGCACGATCGAGGCACTGCGCGCCGAGATCTTCCGCGTGCGCACCGAGAAGCCCCACGCGTGGCGGCTCGTCGCGACGCACCACCCGCTCGAGACGCAGGGCTCGCACAACGGCGCGACCGGGGTGACGGGCGCGCTGAAGGACATCTACTGGCTGCGCAAGACGGTGCTCGCGCCGCTCTTCCTGCCGCTCGAGGCGTGGCTCGGCGCGCAGGACCCGTACGAGCTGCGCTACCGCGACTATCGCCGCGAGCTCTACGCGCTCTTCGCGCAGCAGCCGATCGACGCGTTCGTCAGCGGCCACGACCACGACCTGCAGCACCTGACGATCGATCACCCGGGCGTGGGCACGCAGATCGTCTCGGGCGCGGGGGCGAACCGCTCGCCCGTGCAGCGCTACGGGCTCGACTTCCTGTGGCTCAACCGGCTCGGGCGTCTGCTCGGGCTGCGCGACGTGCTCCCCGCGCCGCGCCACGAGATGGAGTTCGGGCTCGGCGGCGAGATCGACGCGCCCGACCTCTCGGGCTACGGCTTCGCGGTCGTGACGCCGGACGGGAGCGAGCTCGTCGTCGACTACGTCGACCCGTGGCGCGACGGCGCGCTCTACACCGCGCGCGTCGATCGCGCGCCCGGGCGCGACTGAGCGCGCGGGGCGCGCGGGGCGCGCGGCTAGATGACGCCCTTGTCGCGCAGCGCGCCGACGTCGTCCCACGAGTAGCCCAGCAGCTCCGTCATCAGCAGCTCCGTGTGCTGCCCGAGCTCGGGCGCGACCTCGCGCACGCCGCCCGGCGTCGCCGAGAACGTCACCGGGCAGTCGAGGTACTGCACCTTGCCGACGCTCGGGTGGTCGAGCTCGGTGACGTAGTGGTTGGCGACCATCTGCGGGTCGGTCGGGAGATCGTCGAGCGAGTTCACGATCGTGTAGATGAAGTCGCCGCCGGCCTTGAGGATGCGCATCCACTCGTCGCGCGGCTTCGAGGCGAACGCCGCGTCGAGCTCGGCGACGCAGGCCTCGGCGTTCACGGCGCGCGCGGTGAGGTCGCGGTAGCGCTCGTCGTTCGCGAGGGCGGGCCGGCCGATCGCCTTCGCGAAGTCGGCCCAGTAGCGGTCGCTCTGCAGCATCGCGAGCGCGATCCACTTCCCGTCCTGGCACTCGTAGTGGTTCCAGAGCGGGTTCGACGCGCGCTTGCGCGCGACGCGCGGGAAGGCCGCGCCGTTGATGAGCCGCGAGCTCATCGAGAGCCCCTGCAGCCAGGCCATGCTGCCGAGGTGGCTCGTGTCGACCTTCTGGCCGACGCCGAGCTTCTCGCGCGCGTAGAGCGCGGCGAGCACGCCGTAGGCGAGCATCACGGCGCCCATCTGGTCGGCGACGCCGCCGCCCACGGCCATCGGCCCCATGTCGGGCTCGCCCGTCGCGAACATGATGCCGCTGCGCGCGAGGCCGAGGTGGTCGAACGAGGGCTCGCCGCTGTCGGGGCCCTCCGGCCCGTAGCCGGTCGCGCTCGCGTAGATGATGCGCTCGTTGTGTCGGCGCAGGTCGTCGTAGCCGAGCCCGAGCCGCTCGGCGACGCCCTTGCGGAAGTTCTGCACGAACACGTCGCTCTTCGCGACGAGCCGGTAGAGGATCTCGCGCGCCTCGGGCTTCTTGAGGTCGAGCGCGAGGCTCTGCTTCCCGCGGTTCAGCCCCTCGAAGTAGAAGTTCGCGCGCACGGCCGTTCCCTGGATCGCGACGAGCCCGCGGCCCGGGTCGCCGCCGTCGCGCGATTCGACCTTGATCACCTCGGCGCCGAGGTCGGCCAGCATCGCGGACGCGACGGGCCCCTGCTGCCAGATCGTCCAGTCGACGACGCGGATGCCCTCGAGCGGTCGCGGCATGTCTCGTCCCCCTTCTCTCTCGCGGATGCGCGCGCCGGCTAGCGCAGGTAGATGCCGCCCGACATGCGCGTGGCCTTCGGGTCCATGCGCACGTGCACGATCGCGGGCGCATTCGCGGCGAGCGCGCGCTCGAGCGCCGGGCGGATGTCGCCCGGCGCCTCCACGCGCTCGGCGTGCGCGCCGACCATCTCGGCGAGCTTCTCGTACGACGCGGGCAGCAGCGCGGCGACCTTCGGCGCGTCGGCCGGGAACATCCCGTCCTGGATCATGTGGCCCGCGATGCCCTCGTTGTTGCACACGACGAACACGACGTTCGCGCCGACGCGCGCGGCGGTCTCGACGTCCATCATCGCCGAGCCGAACGCGTAGTCGCCGAGGATGGCGACCGCGGGCTCGTCCGGGCGCGCGAGCTTCGCGCCGATCGCGTACGGCACGCCGGTGCCCATGCAGCCCGTCGTGCCGGCGTTGAAGCGCTTGCGCGGGCCGAAGCTCGGCACGAGCTGGCGCGCGAGCCCCATCGTCGTCTCGCCGTCGACGGCGATCGACGCGTTGCGCGGGAGCGTCTCGCGCAGCTCCTTCATGACGCGGTGCGGGTCGATCGGCACGGCGTCGGATGCGAGCCGCGCGCGCAGCCCCTCCTCGTTCGCGTCGCGCGCCGCCTGCAGGTGCGCGAGCCACTTCGCGCTCGCGGGCGCGAGCGCGCGCCCCTCGAGCGCGGCGACGAGCTGTCGCGTCGCGGCCGCCGCGTCCGCGACGATGCCGATCTCGACGTCCGCGCCGCTGTAGAGCTCCTCGGGCTCGACGTCGATCTGCGCGATGCGCACGCCCGGCGCGAACTTCGTCGGGCTCCCGTACGAGAAGATCCAGTTGAAGCGCGCGCCGATCATCACGATCGCGTCCGCGCCCTTGAGCGCGGCCGAGCGCGCGGAGTTCACGAAGGCCGGGTGGTCGTCGGGCAGCGTGCCGCGCGCCATCGGCGACGTGACGTAGGGGATGCCGCGGTCGACGAGCGCGGCGAGCGCGTCGCTCGCATCCGCCCACGCCGCGCCCTTGCCGACGATCACGAGCGGCCGCTCGGCGCGCGCGAGCAGGTCGGCCACGCGCTCGATCGCCTGCGGGTCGGCGTGCGGCGCCGCGACCTCGGGCGCGCGCTCGCGGAGCCGCGCCTGCGACGCCGGCACCTTCTGCGAGAGCAGGTGTCCGGGGAAGTCGAGGTACACCGCGCCCGGCCGGCCGCTCACCGCCTTGCCGAGCGCGAGGTGCACGTACTCGGGGATGCGTTCGACGCTGTCGACCTGCTGCACCCACTTGCAGCCCGGACGCGCGAAGGCGAGCTGGTCGCACTCCTGGAAGCCGCCGACGCCGCGCATCACGCCGGGCACCGAGCCGCCGAGCACGACGAGCGGCATCGCGCTCTCGGTCGCGACGTGCATGGGCGTCACCGTGTTCGTCATGCCCGGGCCCGAGCCCGCCACGATCACGCCCGCCTTGCGCTTCGCATAGCCCCACGCCGACGCCATGAACGCGGCGTTCTCCTCGTGCCGGCAGCCGACGACCTGCATGCGCCGCTCGAGGCCGGCCGTGAAGATCTCGATCATCGGGCCGGCGACGACGCCGAAGAACGTGTCGATGCCCGCGAGCTCGAGCTGGCGGACGACGAGCTCGCCGCCGTTCCAGGAGTCGTCGCGCGACGAGGCGGTGGCGGGCGGCATGGCGGGCTCCTTCGCGGGAGGGGCGCGGACGCGCGCGGCGGCGCGCGATTCTCCACTGCCCGGCGCGGGCGGGTCAACCGGCCGCGGCTACCCTCCGCGCGGATGTCGCTCCAGCGCAAGCTCTCGCCCGTCGTCACGGGCGTCCTCACGAGCCCCGCGCGGCGGCGCCTCGCGCGCCGCGCGCGCGAGCTGCGGCGCCGCGTGCGCGGCGGCGTGCACCGCGTCGAGTACTTCCATCAGGTCGACGACCCGTACGCGCAGCTCGTCGCTCCGCTGCTCGAGCGCTTCGCACTGCGCTACGACGTCGAGCTCGTGCCCGTGCTGGTCGGCCCGCCCGACGACGCGTCGGCGCCCGAGCGCGAGCGCCTCGTCGCCTACTCCCGCCGCGACGCCGCGGACGTCGCGCCGTACTACGGCGTCGCGTTCCGCGACCCGGGCGCGCAGCCGCCGCGCGAGCTCGTCGCGCTCGCCAACGCGATCCTCGTCGCGAACCTCGGCGCCGATCGCTTCGCCGCGATGGCGGCCGCCGTCGGCGAGTCGATGTGGGCCGGCGACGCGGGCGCGCTCACCGCGATCGCGCAGGAGTACGGCGCGGTCGATCCGGACACGGTGCGCCGCGCGTGCGAGGCGGGCGACGCGCGCCGCGAGCGGCTCGGCCACTACCTCGGCGCGACCTTCCACTACGAAGGCGAGTGGTACTGGGGCATCGAGCGGCTCGCCTATCTCGAGGAGCGGCTCGAAGAGCTCGGCGCGTTGCGCGCGGGCGCGCGGCCGGGCGAGCGCGTCGTCGCGCGCCGGCTCCCCGCGCCGGCGCCGCCCGCGCGGCCCGGCGGCGAGCTCACCCTCGAGTTCTTCGCGTCGCTGCGCAGCCCGTACACGGCCATCTCGTTCGGGCCCGTCTACGACCTCGTCGATCGCACCGGCGTGCGCCTCGTCCTGCGGCCCGTGCTGCCGATGGTGATGCGCGGCCTCCCCGTGCCGCGCGCGAAGCGCATCTACATCATGCTCGACACGAAGCGCGAGGCGGAGCGGCTCGGCGTGCCGTTCGGCGTCGCGGCCGACCCGATCGGCCGGCCCGTCGAGCTCGGCTTCTCGCTCTATCCGTTCGCCCGCGAGAAGGGCCGCGCGCGCGAGTACCTGCACGCGTTCGCGCACCTCGCCTTCTCGCAGGGCGTCGACATGGGCACCGAGAAGGGGCTCGCGCAGGCGTGCGAGCGCGCGGGGCTGCGCTGGGAAGAGGCGCGCCCCCACCTCGGCGACGAGAGCTGGCGCCCCGAGCTCGAGGCGAATCGCAAGGAGCTGCTGGCGATGGGGCTCTGGGGCGTGCCGAGCTTCCGGCTCTCCGGGCCGGAGGGCGCCGAGCCCTTCTGCACCTGGGGGCAGGACCGGCTCTGGCTCGTCGAGGAGCGCATCCGCGAGCGCCTCGCGCAGTGACGCGCGAGGGGCGCCGCCCCGCTGCGCGGCGCCGGGCCGAATGCTAAGGCATGGGCGCCGTGGACCTCCTCGCCTCGCACGGAACGCTGCTGGCGTTCGCCGCGCTCGCCGTCGTCCTCGCGACCGGCGCGCTGTGGATGCAGCGCATCCGCCGCGTCGCGGTGCCGAAGCGGCGCGCGGGCTTCCTCTCGGCGTTCGGCTTCGGCGCGCTCCTCGGCGTCGCGGCGCTCGCGTCGCATCCGGGCTGGCTCGGCGGAGCCGTCGCGCTCGTCGCCGTCGTCGCGGGCGCCGTGATGCCGCTCCTGCGCCTCGGGTCGCGCCAGCTCGCCGCGCGGCCGACCGTGCGCGTCGGCGAGGCGATGCGCGCGTTCGTCGCGGTCGACGACGAGGGACGCGCGTTCGACAGCGTCGTGCTCGCCGGCCGTCCCTACCTGCTCAAATTCTTTCGCGGGCACTGGTGACCGTACTGTGTCGCCGAGTTGCGGCGATGGGAGGAGCTGCGGCCCGAGCTCGACGCGCGCGGCGTCGCGCTCGTGGCGATCTGCCCGGACGCGCCCGACGCGATCCGCGCCGGGCGCGGCAAGCACGGCCTGCGCGGCGCGATGCTCTCCGACGCCGACCTCGCGCTCACGAAGGCCTTCGGGATCCTGAATCGCCGCAGCGCGACGCCGAGCGGCTTCGTCCCGATCACGATCCCGACGACGTTCCTCGTCGACGCGCGCGGCGTCGTGCGCTGGATCGACCAGGCCGAGGACTACATGGTGCGCAGCGCGCCCGAGCGCGTGCTCGAAGCGCTGCGCGCGCACCTCGACGGCTGACGCGCGCGGCCGCCTCGGTCTTCGCGCGCGCGCGTGCGCGCGCAGGTCAGACGGCGAGCCAGCGCAGGCAGCCCGTCCGTTCGAGGACGGCGTCGAGCGCGGCGTCCCCGCGCGCCTTCGCATGACGTTCGCGCAGCGCCGCGAGCGAGCGCGCGTGGTACTTCTGCGGCTTCTGCGTCCACGAGCTCCCGTCGAGCTCGACCGTGAACTCCTCGGCCGCCGACGCGATCGCGCGCGCGTTCGCATCCGACCACGGCAGGAAGCGCGCACCCGCCTGGCGCGCGAGGAACGGCTCGAGCGTCGGCAGCAGCGCGCTCGCCTCCTCCCAGCCGTGCGCGCCGTCGCGCGGCGCCGCCGACGGGTCGAGCATCCGCTCGATCCACGCGCACGTGCGGGGCGCGCGCTCGCGCAGCAGGGCGCCGGGCGTCGGGTCGGTCCACAGCTCGTACATCTGGCCCCACAGCCCGAAGTCGCCGAACGACGGGCGCGCGCCGAACAGGTAGTCGCGCGCGCCGAGGTGCGCCTCGAGCTGCGCGACCGCCTCCTCGAACGAGGCCTCGATCGCGGGCGCGGTCTGCGGGCTCGACCCGACGAACCACACGCGCCCGGTCATGCGCTTCGCGATGCCCGCGGCCGTCGCTTCGATCGCGTCGTCGTCGGCGTCGGGCTGCAGCGTGCGCGCGATGCGGTGGCTCGCCGAGCGCTGGTCGGCCGGCGCCTTCCAGCGCAGGTGGAACATCCACTTGTTGCCCCACTCGTCGCCGAGCTCCTCGACGAGCGCCGACAGGAAGGCGAGCGCGGGGTCGCTCGGGTGGATGGACGGCTCGGGGTGCGCCGCCTCGATGCGCTCGAGGATCGGCGTCGAGTCCTGCAGCGCGTCGCCCTGCGGCGTCGCGACGAGCGGAATGAGCGGCAGCTTGGCGAGCTCCTGGAACTCCGCGATCCGCGCCTGGCTGCGCACGATCCACTCGTGCTCGATGCCCTTGTAGCGGAAGTACGAGCGGACCTTCACCGAGTAGGGCGACTCCTCGGCGCCGTAGATGCGGTAGGGCACGGAACCTCCTTCGCGGCTAGCGCAACGTCGTCTCGCCGCGCTTGATCGAGTCGAAGAGCCGCGCGTCGAGCGGGACGTACGCGTCGGCGTCGAGGAAGTAGAGCGGGTCGCTCGTCCGCGACGGGTCGTAGCCCTCGCGACGGTAGTCGACCTTCTGGTGCTTGAACGTCCCCGTGATGCGCATGTCGCGCTGGAGGCGGACGAAGTACGGGCGCTGGTAGACGGGGAGGGCGTGCACGACGTGGTCGGCGAAGCCCTGGATCGAGAACGCCTCGTCGACGTGCAGGCTCGCCATGCCGGCGCGCCCCTCCGCACCCGGCACCTCGACGCCGTACACGTTCGCCTCGAGCACGCCCTTCGCGCGGTTGAGCGCCTCGGCGACCTCGTTCGTCGAGACGTTCTCGCCCTTCCAGCGGAACGTGTCGCCGATGCGGTCGGCGAACGAGATCCACCCGCCGCCGTGGAGCGCGACGAGATCGCCGCTGTCGAAGTAGCGGTCTCCCGGCGCGAGCACGTCGGCGAGCACCTTCTTGCGCGACGCCTTCTCGTCGAGGTAGCCGTCGAACTTCGCGATGCCTCCGATGCGCATCGCGAGGAGCCCCGTCTCGCCGGGCCGCGCGCGCGCGCAGCGGCCCGCGCCGTCGCGCGCGACCTCGCCCGTCTCGGGGTCGCAGCGCAGCACCACCTGTCCGGGCATCAGCCGCCCGACCATGCCGGGAATGCCCGCGAAGTTGACGGTCGGCGCCACGCCCTCCGTCGCGCCGTAGAACTCGCGCACGAGCGGGATGGCGAAGCGCTCCTGGAAGCGCTCCCAGATGTCGGGCCGCAGGCCGTTGCCCGTCGCGATGCGCAGGCGGTGGTCGCGCTCGCCCGGATGCGCGGGCTGGTTGAGCAGGTAGCGACAGAGCTCCCCGATGTACACGAAACGCGTCGCGCCGAACGCGCGCACGTCGTCCCAGAAGCGAGAGGCCGAGAACTTCCTTCGCAGCGCGAGCCCCGCACCCGTCACGAGCGAGGCGCCGAGCCCGGCGAACATCGCGCTCGAGTGGTAGAGCGGGAGCGCGCAGTAGATCACGTCGCCCGGGCCGGCCTCGAAGATCGCGCGCCCGAAGAGCGACGAGGCGGTGAGCATGCGCGCGTGCGTGATGATGGCCGCCTTCGGGAGGCCCGTGGTTCCCGACGTGTAGATGTACGTGAAGTGCTGGGACACGTCGCCGTCGGGCGTCGCGCGCGGCCGTTCGCTCCCGCCGGCCGCGACGAGCGCGTCGAAGGACGCGAGCGCGGAGCGCGCGTCGTGGCCGGGGTCGGCGAGCGAGAGCACGTCGTCGCGCGCGAGCCCGTCGACGTCGCCGAGCGCGTCGAGCAGCTTCGCCTCGTGCTCGACGCCGACGACGACCTTGCGCGGACGGCCGACGCGGACGGCGTGCGCGAGCCCCGCGCCCGAGATGCCCGTGTTGACGAGCGCGGACGTCGCGCGCAGGCGCGCGAGCGCGGTCATCGCGAAGACGTACTCGGGCCGGTTGTCGACGAGCAGCGCGACGGCGTCGCCGGGCCCGACGCCGAGCCGTTCGAAGGCGGCGGCGTAGCGATCGACCTCGCGGTCCATCTCGGACCACGCATAGCGACGCTCCTCGAACGCGAGCGCGAGGCCGTCCGGATCGCGGCGCGCGTTGCGGGCGAGGAGCCGCGCCGTCGTCCACGTCGCGCCGGGCCGGAAGAGCGGGATGCAGGCGGCGAGCCGCGCGAGGCCCGCGAGCTGCGCGCGGCGCGCCGCGAAGCTCGTCGGGGAGGGGTGCGAGGGCGCCATGTCGCCTCCTCCGCGCGCATCGCGCGCGGTGGGCGAGTATGGCACGCGCGCGCCGACGCGCGGCGCGCTTCGCGTCGCCGCATCGCCGCGCTTCCCCGTCGCCTCGCGCGTGTGATATGCGTGGCGCATGGCGAGCACCGCTCCTTCGGCCGGCGCCGTCCGCACGGTGGCCGCGCCGCGCTTCTCGGCGGCCTACCGCGCGCTCTGCGCCGCGACGGGCGCGCTGCTCGCGCTCGCGGGCGCGGTCTTCCTGCTCGGCGCGTTCCGCGGGCTCGGCCCCGGCGCGCCGCCCTTCGGCGGCCTGCCGCTCGGCCCGCCCGCGCTCTACTTCGTCGCGTTCACGGGCTGCGCGCTCGTCGCCTGGGGAGGCGCGCTCGCGTCGGCCGCGCGCGAGCCTTCGCGCGCGCTCGGGACGTGGACCGCCGTCGGCCTCGTGCTGATGGCCGTCTACCGGATGGCCGTGTGGACGGTGGGCGACGCGCCCGTGCCGCCCGAGGTGCCGCGCATCGAGGCCGCCGTCTTCCTCGCGGTCGCGCTCGCGTTCGTGTGGCTGCGCCCGCGCGCGGCGCGCGCGGAGGCGTGAGCGTGGGCCGCTGGCTCGCGACCGCGATCGTCCTCGCGCTGCTCGCGCTCGACGTCGCGCTGCCGCACACGTCGCTCGGGCGCCGAGGACACGACGCCGTCGCGAAGCGCGACGTCGAAGGCGCGTTCGCGACGCTCGGCGCGCCGCTCCCGGAGGACGTGCTCGCGGGCCTCGAGACGCTCGACGGCAGGCCGCTCGCGGCCGCCGACTTCCGCGGTCACCCGACGCTCGTCACGTTCGAACGCAGCGTCGACTGGTGACCCTTCACGAAGGCGCGGCTCGTCGAGCTGCGGAGGGTGTTCGCCGAGGTCGACGACCTGCGCATCGTGTGGGTGATGGCGCGCGAGCAGGTCGACGACAAGGCGCTGCGCTTCATCGACGGCATGGGGCTGCGCGACCGGATCGAGTTCGCGGTCGACCCGGGGAGCCGCGCGATCGACGCGCTCGGGCTGCGGCTCGCGACGCCGGAGCCGATCGAGGAGGGCGTGCCGCACCCGACGACGTACCTGCTCGACGCCGACGGTGTCGTGCGCTTCGCCGACGTGCGGCGCGACTACCACGTCTGGATCGACGCCGCGCACCTGCGCGAGCGGCTCGCGGAGATCGAGCGCCGCGGCGGGAGCGCGGCGGGCGACTAGCATCGTCGGGCCGGCCCGGCGGGCGCGCGCCGGAGCCGCTCGCGCCTCAGCCCGTCGCTTCGAGGAAGGCGACGATGTGCGGGAAGGCGGCGCCGTCCTGCAGCAGGAAGAGATGGCCGCCCTCGAACAGCGCGAGCTCGGCGTGCGGGATGCGCCCGGCGAGCGCGCGCTGGTTCGCCTCGGGCGCGATCCCGTCGTAGCGCCCGCCGCACACGAGCGTCGGCGCCGCGATCTCGCCGAGCCGGTCGTACACGTCGTGGAAGCGGCGCGCCTCGAGCTGCAGGGCCGCGCCGCGCGCCGCCTCGCGCGCCGCGTCGGCGTCGGCGGCGATCGGCGCGCGCGCCGCCATCATGCCGACGAGCCGGTCGAACGCATCGGGCTCGCGGGCGCGCCACGCGGCGTCCCACCGCGTGTCGCAGATCTCGAGGAACCGCTCGCCGCGGTAGCGCGCGTCGCTCTCGCCCTCGAGCTCGTGCAGCGGGTACGACGCGCCGCCCGCGCCGCCGCTCGACGTGCAGGCGAGCACGAGGCGTCGGACGCGGTGCGGATGCCGGATCGCCAGGTGCTGCGCGACCATGCCGCCGAACGACACGCCGATCACGTGTGCGCTCTCGATGCCGAGCGCGTCGAGCAGCCCCGCGGCGTCGTCGCCGTACTGCTCCATCGAGTACGGGCCTTCGGGAATGCTCGTCTGGCCGAGCCCGCGCTGGTCGTAGGCGACGACGTCGAAGCGCTCGGGCGGCAGGGCGCCGGTGAGGCCCGGCCGGTGTCGCAGGTCGCCGCCCGTCCCGTTGATGAACAGGAGCGGCGCGCCGTCGCGCGCGCCGGTGCGCTCGTAGTAGACGTCGAGCTCGCGTACGCGCGCGAAGGGCACGGCGCGCCTCCCGCCTAGATCGCGCTCGCGGCGCGGAAGCCGTCGCCGATCGCGCCCTCGAGATAGCCGACGCCCGTGCAGTCGCCGATCGCCTCGACGTGCGGCGCGAGCCCGTCGAAGCGCGCGACGAGCTCGGGGCTGCCCTCGAGCCCGGTCGCGACGACGACGGTGTCGGCGGCGAACTCGCGCACCTGCGGCGCGGCGTCGCCCGTGCGGCTCTGCGGCGTCACCTCGAAGCGCACCGCGTCCGCGCGGATCTCGAGCACGCGCGCGTTCGCGACGAGCTCGACGCCGCCCTCGCGCAGGTCGTGGAGCACGCGCCACCGGCGGGGGTGCGCCATCTGTGCGCCGAAGTCGCGCCCCTCCTCGAGCACGATCACCTCGCGGCCGCGGTCGTGCATGAACTCGGCGAGCTCGCAGCCGACGAGCCCGCCGCCGAGGATCGCGACGCGCCGGCCGACGGGCATGTAGGCGCGCGACGCCTCGCGCAGCTTCGAGGGGTCGCTCGTCACGCCGACGGCGCGCCCCGCGCGCACCGCGAGGCGGCCGACGAGCGAGAGCTTGCGCGACGCGTCGCCGCCGCCCTCGCCCGTGAGCAGCGCGCGCAGGTCGTCGCCGTCGAAGACGTGGTCGGCGTCGATGCCGGGGATCTCCGGCGCGCGGCGGCTCGGGCCGACGGCGACGAGGAGCGCGTCGGGCGCGAGTGCGCGCACGGCTGCGGGCGTCGCCTCGGTCTCGAGACGGACGGCGACGCCGAGCTCCGTCATCTGGCGCGTGAGCCACCGGAGGAGCCGCTCGTTCGGCTCGTAGACGAGCGATGCGAAGCGCAGCGTGCCGCCGAGCTGCGCACTCTTCTCGAGCAGCGTCACCTCGTGGCCGCGCAGCGCGGCGACGCGCGCCGCCTCCATGCCCGCCGGCCCTCCGCCCACGACGACGACGCGCTTGCGCGCAGGCGCCTTCGCGCGCTCGACGTCGCCGCGCGCGACCTCGTTGGCCGTCACCGGGTTCACCGCGCAGCGCACGCTCTTGTCGAAGAACGCCTGCGCGACGCACGTGTAGCAGTAGATGCAGGGGCGCACGTCCTCGCGGCGGCCCGCGGCGAGCTTGTTCGGGAGCGACGGGTCGGCGAGCAGCTTGCGCCCCATCGCGATCACGTCCGCCTTGCCGTCGCGCACGAGGCGGTCGCCGAGCTCGGGCTCGATGCGCCCGACGGCGATCACGGGCACGTCGACGAGCGCCTTCACCTCGGCCGCCTGCTCGACGAACGCCGCCTCCGCGTGGACGAGCGGCGCGTCGGTGAACGCGACGCCCGACGTCGAGTCCGAGTACGCCGAGAGGTGGATCGCGTCGGCTCCGGCCTCGGCCGCGAGCCGCGCCGTCACCTTCGCATCCTCGAACACGATGCCGTTCGGCGTGCGGAACTCCTTCGCGTCGAGGCGGCACCACACGGGGAAGTCGCGACCCGCCCGCTCCTTGCACGCGCGGATCACCTCGCACAGCAGGCGCGAGCGGTTCTCGACGCTGCCGCCGTACTCGTCGTCGCGGCGGTTCCACTGCGGCGACAGGAACTCGGAGAGGATGTAGCCGTGCGCGCCGTGGAGCTCGACGGCGTCGAAGCCCGCGCGTCGCGCGCGCTCGGTGGCGCACGCGAACCAGTCGACGAGCGTCGCGATGTCCTGCTTCGTGATCGAGCGGTACTTGGGCTGGCCGCCGCCCGTCGCTCCCATCATCATGCCGATCTCTTCGCGCGTGAGATCCTTCGCCATCGTCATCGCGCCGTGCCACTCGGGGACGGACGGCATCCACACCTCGCGGCCCTGCTTCACGTCGAGGCGTCCGGCCTTGCCGTGGTGCACGAGCTGGACGGCGATCTTCGCGCCGTGCGCGTGCACGCGATCGGTCAGCGCGCGCAGGCCGGGCAGGTACTCGTCGTCCGACATCGCGATCTGGTGCACGGAGTTCGCACCGATCGGGTAGGCGACGGCCGCGACCTCGGTGATGAGCAGCCCGGCGCCCCCGCGCGCGCGCTCCTCGTAGTAGGCGATCACGGGCTCGCGCACGTGCCCGTCGCCGTCGATGATCTCGACACCCATCGGCGACATCGCGATGCGGTTGCGAAGCTCCAGGGTTCCGATGCGAACGGGCGAGAGCAGGTGCTCGTACACGGGCGGCGTCCTCCGGGCGCGGAGCCTAGCCGAGCGCGCGTCGGGACGGGTGCGCGCGTCGCGGCGCTCTGGTACCTGCTTCCCCGACTCGCCGTCGACGAGGAGGACGCCCGTGGATGGATCGGAGAGGGATGCCCTGGACGCGCGGCGACGCGCCGTCGTGCTCGAGCACTTCCAGTCCGAGGTCGACCAGGAGTTCGAGCGCACGCTCGCGACCTTCGACCACCCCCGCTACGAGATCGTGCCGACCGGGCAGGTGTACGACGGGGCCGACGCGGTGATGGGCTACTACCGGGCGACGCGCACGGCGTTCCCCGACCAGCGGCACGAGAGCCTGCGCATGCACCTCGCCGAGGAGGCGGTGATCGTCGAGTTCGATCTGCTCGGCACGAACCGCGGGCCCTTCTACGGGCGCCCGCCCACCGGCAAGGCCTTCCGCGTCCCGATGATCGCGGTGTTCTCGTTCGACGGAGATCGCATCACGAACGAGAGGGTCTACTTCGACGGCGCGAGCCTGCTGCGGCAGATCGGGCAGGACGTCGCGCCCGGCTAGGCCGTCGCTCGCGCGCGGCCGCCGCGGAGTGGGCGCCGACTAGCAAGGCGGCGACGCGGACGCGCATCGCGTCTTCGATCCGTGCGCCCGTGCCGACCGGTGGCGATGCGTGCCGTCGTCCGCGCGCTCCCAGCCGTTCTCGTAGAGCGTGCGCAGCGCCTCGGTCGCCGTCCCGGTCGGGAAGTAGCGCGGAATCGAGACGGGGAGCGTCTCGAGAACGACGGGCTCCCAGCGCGGATGCTCCGCGCCCAGGCGGCGCATCGCCCACAGCCCGATGTGCGGTCGCACGCGCCCGAAGTGCTCGTCGACCGCGGCCGTGACGCCCGGGTGGTACGGCCGACCGCTCGTCGGCTCGACGCCGTCGTCGAGGTGGCGGTCGCGCGCGAGCGCGGCCGCGTCGCACTCGTGCACCTGCAGCTCGAGATCGTCGCCGCACACGATGCCGCCGTCGCGCACGAGCCGCTTCGCGTGCGCGATGTCCTCCGTCGCGATCTCGTAGCCGTGATAGCCGTCGACGTACACGATGTCGAAGCTCGCCGGTGCGAGCGCCGGGAGGACCTTGCGGCTGTCGCCCAGCATCGGGACGACCCACGGCTGCGCTCCCGCGACCTGCACGTTGTAGCGGAAGACCTCGTAGCCGATCTGGTGCCACTCGTTCGCGAGCGCCATCGCCCCCGGCTCGAACACGAAGGCCGACGAGTCCGTGTGCCAGAGGTCGACGCAGTAGACGGTGCCCTCGCCCGCGCACGCGTCGCGCAGGCCCTCGACCCACGCGAGCGCCGACGACCCGACCCAGCTCCCGACCTCGAGGATGCGCAGCGGCCGCGCCTCCTCGCGCGCGCGCGCCGCGAGCGCGACGAGCGAGGGGAGGAAGGCGGTGCGCGCGGGCACGCCCGGGAAGCCGCGGACGACGGGATGGAAGAAGGGCTTCTCGTTCGCGATGCGGAAGAGCAGCTGCTGGATCACGGTGGAGCCTCCGGCGGAAGGGGCGAGCGCACGTCCGGGCGATTCCGGAACGGGCGGTCGCCGCCTGCCAGGGCTGCATCGGAGCCGTGCGCGATCGCTTGAGCGGCGCGCACTTGGCGCGCGCGATGCCGGGCGTTCGCGAGCGCGCTTCCCGGTGGAACGCAGGAGTGCTGCCGGGGTGCTCGCCGGAGGCGGAGCGGCGCGCGCGGAACGCTAGTCGCGCCCGAAGAGCGCGTTCACGCGATCGAGCGTCTCGACGCACTCCTCCACCATCTCGCGCACGACGTCGCGGCTCGAGCGCACCTCGTTCATGCGCGACACGATCTGCCCGACCGGGCTGCCCGACAGCTCGGGGTCGCGCGCGCGCACGAAGCGGTGCGCCATCTCGGAGTAGAGGATGCCCTGCAGCGGCATCGGCAGCGTCTTCGGCGCGCCCGGTCGCTCCCACGCCTCGGTCCACGCGGTGCGCAGCTGGCGCGCGGGCTTGCCCGTCATCGAGCGCGAGCGCACCGCGTCGCGCGAGCCGGCGACGAGGAGCTTCTCGACGACGTGCGGCTCGACGGCCGACTCGGCGACCGTGAGCCAGATCGATCCCGTCCACACGCCCTGCGCGCCGAGCGCGAGCGCGGCTGCCATCTGGCGGCCGCTCCCGATGCCGCCCGCCGCGAGCACGGGGACGCGGCCTCCGACCGCGTCGACGACGTCGGGCACGAGCACCATGGTCGCGACCTCGCCGGTGTGCCCGCCGGCCTCCGTGCCCTGCGCGACGATCACGTCGACACCCTGCTCGACCTGCTTGCGCGCGTGCTCGACGCTGCCCGCGAGCGCGCCCACGAGGACGCCCTTCGCGTGCGCACGCTCGACGACGTAGGCGGGCGGCGGACCGAGCGCGTTGACGAGCAGCTTCACGTTCGGGTGCGCGAGCGAGACGTCGACCTGGCCGGGCCCCTCTTCGTCGACGCCGAGACCGGCCGCCTTCGTCTTGCGCGCGCCGCTGCCCTCCGGGAGCGGCGGCACGCCGTGCTCGGCGAGCACCGCGTTCGCGAACTGCCAGTGCTCTTCCGGGATCATCGCGCGCAGGCTCGCGGCGCTCGCCTGCTCGCCGCCGCCCTTGCCGACGTAGCTCGCGGGCATCGCGAAGTCGACGCCGTAGGGGCGGCCGTCGACGTGGTCGTCGATCCACGCGAGCTCGATCTCGAGCTGCTCGGGCTCGAAGGCGAGCGCGCCGAGCACGCCGAAGCCGCCCGCGTTCGCGACGGCGGCGACGACGTCGCGGCAGTGGGAGAACGCGAAGATCGGGAACTCGATGCCGAGCTGGTCGCAGATGGGCGTGCGCATCGCGGGGCCTCCGTCGCGCGGCGCGGTTCGCGGCGCGGGCGCGCATCATCGCACGAAGGGGCGATCAGGTGCCGCTTCGGCCTGCGGCCTCGCCGAGCAGGTGCACGGCCGACGTCTTGACGACCGCGACGAGCGCGAGCCCGGGCGCGAGCCCGAGCTCTTCCGCCGCGCCGGGAGTCACGCGCGCGAGCACGCGCGTCGCCCCGACGCGCAGCGCGACGAGCACGTCGCGCCCGAGCGGCTCCACCGTCTCCGCCTCGCACGCGAGCGCGTTGCGCCCCGACGTGCCGCGCGGCGCCTCGAGGCACAGCAGCACGTCTTCCGCGTAGAAGCCGACGTCGACGGGCGCACCGGGGAGCGCGTCGCAGAGGGGCGCCGCGAGCGCCATCCCGTGGCCGAGGTCGAGCAGCGTCGTGCCGGCGCGCGCATCGCTGCGCAGCGCGGTGAGCCGCAGCAGGTTGTCGACGCCCGCGAGGCTCGCGACGCCGAGCGCGCGCGGGCGGCGCAGCACGTCGACGGGCGTGCCGTGCGCGGCGACGCGCCCGCCGGCGAGCACGACGCAGTCGTCGGCGAGGGCGAGCAGCTCGGGCGCGCGGTGCGTGACGAAGACCATCGCCGTGCCGAGCTGCCGCTTCAGCTGCAGCAGCAGCCCGAGCACGTCGCGCGCGAGCTCGGCGTCGAGCGCACTCGTCGGCTCGTCGAGCAGCAGCAGCTCGGGCGCGGCGAGCAGCGCGCGCGCGAGCGCGACGCGCTGGCGCTCGCCGCCCGAGAGGCTCGCGACGCCGCGGTCGAGGAGCGGCGCGATGCGCAGCACGTCGAGCGTGCGCTGGCCCTCCTCGCTCGCGAGCCGCGCGCGCGCGCCGGGTGCGAAGGCGAGGTTCGCGCGCACGCCGAGGTGCGGGAAGAGGAGCGCGTCCTGGTCGACGAGCGCGAAGCGCCGCCGCTCGGGCGGCGTCCACGCGCCGCCGGGAACGCGCGCGACCTCGCGTCCGCGCACCGCGATGCGCGCGGCGTCCGGACGCAGGAGCCCCGCGATCGCGTGGAGGAGCGTCGTCTTGCCGCTGCCCGACGCGCCGAACACGCCGAGCACCGGGCCGCGCGTCGCGATCTCGACGTCGAGCGCGAAGCCGCGGAAGCGGTGGCGGAGCGCGAGCTCGAGCATCACGGGCGATGCGCCCGCGCCGAGAGCCAGAACGAGCCGAGCAGCGCGACGAGCGAGAGCGCGACGCTCGCCGCGACGAGCGCGAGCGCGGCCGGCTCGCCGTCGCGCACGTTGAGCAGCGTGTAGACGGCGACCGGAATCGTGCGCGTCTCGCCCGCGACGTTGCCCGCGAGCACGATCGTGGCGCCGAACTCGCCGAGTGCGCGCGCGAACGCGAGCACGGCGCCGGACGCGACGCCCGGAAGCGCGAGCGGCAGCGTCACGCGCGCGAAGGTGTCGATGCGGCCGCGGCCGAGCGTGCGCGACGCCTGCTCGAGGCGCGCGTCGACGCCCGCGATCGCGAGCCGGATCGCCTCGACGAGGAGCGGAAAGCCGACGACCGCCGCCGCGACGACGCAGGCGCCCGTCGTGTAGGCGACGTGCTCGCCCGTGAGCGCGTGCCACGCGCGCCCGAGCGGGCGGCTGCGCCCGAGCGCGAAGAGCAGCAGGTAGCCCGTCACGACCGGCGGCAGCACGAGTGGCAGCATCACGACGCCCTGCACGAGCGGGCGCAGCGGGTGGCGCCAGCGCGCGAGCAGCCAGCCCGTGAGGACGCCGGGGACGAGGCTCGCCGCGACCGCGAGCACCGCCACGCGGATCGACAGCGCGACGACCTCGCGCTCCGCCTCGCCGAACGCGATCACGGGAGCGCGAAGCCCGCGGCGGCGAGGCGCGCGCGCACCGCTGCGCTGCGAAGGTGGTCGAGGAAGCGGCGCGCCTCCGCGGGAGCGCGCGCGCCGCGCAGCGCGGCGGCCAGGTACTCGATCGGAGGGTGCGTCGCCGGATCGAACGCGAACACGACGTCGACGTCCGCGACGCGCGCGTCCGTCGCGTACACGAAGCCCGCGTCGACTTCCCCCGCCTCGACCGCGTACAGCACCGCGCGCACGTCGCGCTGGCCGACGAGGCGTCCGCGCAGCGCTTCGTCGGCCCCGCTGCTCGCGAGCGCCGCGCGCGCGTACTCGCCGGCGGGCACGCCTTCGTCGGCGATCGCGATGCGCGCATCGTCGTCGAGCGCGCCCGCGAGCGCGCGCGGCCCCGTGACGCCCGCGCCGGCGAGCGCCTCGCCGCGGCCCCGCGGCGCGATGCACACGAGCCGGTTGCGCGCGACGACGACGGGCTCGCCCGCGAGAGCGCCCGCGTCGCGCAGGAAGTCCATCCACGCACGGCTCGCCGAGAGGAAGACGTCGCCCGGTGCGCCGTCGCGCACCTGCCGCGCGAGCGCGCTCGACGCGCCGAAGCTCGCCTCGACGCGCGCGCCATTCCAGTCGCGCGCGGCGTCCGCGACCGCGTCGGCGAGGCTCGCCGCCGCGAGCACGCGCAGCGGCGCGCGCTCGTCGGCGCGCGCGCCGTGCGCGGGAAGCGCGGCCAGGACGGCGACGAACGAGAGCGCGGAGAGCGAGAGCGCCGTCGGCATGGTGCGATCCTAGTCGCGCCGCGGCGCTTCCCGGAATCCGATCGCGCGCGCGGGCGCGTTCCCGCTGCCTTCGCGCTCAGCGTCGTGCGCGTCGCGCGTGTCCCCCCGCCGTCTTGCCACCGGTCTTCGCCGTCTTCGAGGGGCGCGGCTTCGCCGACTCCCGCCGGACCAGGTCGGCGACCGTCGTCTCGTCGAGGAACCGATCGAGCTCGCCCGTGAGCCGCCTCCAGTGGACGTGCGCCGAGCACGGGTCGGCATCGCTGCAGACGGGGCGGCCGAGCAGGCAGGCCTGGTCGCAGAGGCCGGGCTCGACGGCGTCGACGATGCGCGAGAGTGCGAGCTCCTCGGGCGGGAGCGCCAGCCGGAAGCCGCCGCTCGGGCCGCGTCCCGACGTGAGAACGCCCCGCTTGGCGAGGGAGTGGAGCGTCTTCGAGAGGTAGTTGCGGGGAATGCCGAGGGCCTCCGCCATCTCGCCGACCGTCGCGGGTCGGTCCTCCGGTCCGAGCTCGGCGAGCAGCACGGCGGCGCGGAGCGCATAGCGGGTCGTGAGGGAGAACATCAGGCGACGCCCCCCCGGCGACCTTCCCGCCGGCGCACGTTGCAAAAGATCATATGTTCATGATAAACACGCTTCGATGGACGAGGGGGGCGAGAGCGTCCTCCCCGCACTCTCCGACACGAGGAGCACGCCCCGATGCTCACGAAGTCCCAGGCTCGAGCCTTCTTCGCAGGCGGCACCATCTTCTTCTCCGCGATCTTCGTGCTGCTCACCGTCGACACGCTCCGCAAGATTCCCGCAAGACAGAACTCCGATCGGATGACGGCTTCCGTCGTGCGCGGCAAGACGATCTGGGAAGCGAACAACTGCATGGGGTGCCACACCATCCTGGGCGAGGGCGCCTACTACGCTCCCGAGCTCACGCGCGTCGTCGAACGCCGCGGTGAGGAGTGGATCCGACTCTTCCTTCGCGATCCGGAGGCGATGTATCCCGGACGGCGTCGGATGGCGCGGTACGGGTTCGGCGAGGAGGAGATCACGGACGTGATCGCCTTCCTCGGCTGGATCGGCGAGATCGACACGAACGGCTTTCCGCCGGAGCCCGACCTGCGACCCGCGACCGCACTCGCGGCCCGCAGCGACGCGCCCGCCTCGGCGCGCCCAGCCTACTTCGATCGCGTGTGCATCGCCTGTCACTCGCTCGGGGGGCAGGGCGGTGTGGTCGGGCCCGCACTCGACGGCGTCGCGTCGCGGATGGACCCGGCAACGCTCGACCGCTGGCTCGCGAATCCGCAGGCCGTGAAGCCGGGCACGGCGATGCCGGATCTGCGACTTCCCGACGATGTTCGCCGCGAGCTGGTCGCCTGGCTCAGCGGCCTCGAGTAGGAGCCGACCATGAAGTTCCGATCCCAGCGCGTCTCCTATCTCTTCTTCGCGACGTCGATGCTGCTGTTCGCCCTCCAGCTCGTCTTCGGCTTCGTCATGGGCTTCGCGCACATGGGCTACGACGTCCTGCACGACGTGCTCCCGTTCAACGCTGCGCGCACGTCGCACATCAACCTGCTCGTGATGTGGCTGCTGTCCGGATTCATGGGCTCCGCCTACTACATCGTTCCCGAGGAGGCCGACCGCGAGCTCGTGAGCGAGCGGCTCGCCGTCGTGCAGTGGGCGGGACTCGTGATCGTCGGCGTGACTGCGCTCGTCGGCTTCCAGTTCGGATGGTGGGAGGGACGCAAGTTCCTCGAGATTCCGCGCCCGCTCGACTACCTCGTCGTCGCCGACGTGCTGCTCTTCCTGTACGTCGTGGGGCGCACCGCGCTCGGGGCGCCGCGATTCACCACGACGGGGAGCGTGCTGCTCGTCGGGCTCGTCGCGGCGGCGCTGCTCTACCTGCCCGGCATGATCACGTTCGAGAGCCAGGTGCTCGACTCCTACTTCCGCTGGTGGGTCGTCCACCTGTGGGTCGAAGGTGTCTGGGAGCTGATCATGGGCGGCGTGCTGTCGTTCCTGTTGATCAAGCTGACGGGCGTGGATCGGGAGCTGATCGAGAAGTGGTTGTACGTGATCGTCGGCTTCACGTTCCTCTCCGGCATCCTCGGGACGGGCCACCACTACTACTACATCGGGACGCCCGAGTACTGGCTGCTCGTCGGCGGCGTGTTCTCGGCACTCGAGCCGCTCGCGTTCCTCGGCATGGCGATGTACGCGGTCACGATGGCGCGGCGCGGAGGGATGACGCACCCGAATCGCATCGCGCTCTTCTGGACGGTCGGATGCGGCGTGATGTCGTTCGTCGGCGCCGGGTTCCTCGGCTTCGCACACACGCTCCCGCAGGTGAACCTGTGGACGCACGGCACCATCATCACCGCGATGCACGGCCACATGGCGTTCTGGGGTGCGTACGCGATGCTCGTGCTCGCGATGATCAGCTATGCGATGCCGAACCTGACGGGTCGCAAGCTCTTCGTCGGGGCGCTCCCGGAGTGGGCCTTCTGGGCGTCGAACGTCGGCATGGTCGGCATGACGGGCGCCTTCGCGGTGGCGGGCATCGCGCAGGTGTACCTCGAGCGAAAGCTCGGCATGGACTTCCTCGCCGTGCAGGAGGCCGTCGAGGTGCACTTCGGCGGCGTCGTGCTCGCGGGCCTGCTCCTGACGTTCGGCATCGCCCTGTTCATCGTGCAGTTCGTACGCTTCGGCCTGCCCAATGACGAAGCGATCCAGCGGTCCTGAGGCCGCGGTCGCGGCGGAGCGAACGGAGGCTCCCTGGTACCGGCCCGTCGCCGACGAGTGCGACGTGTTCGAGCGCGCGTTCGCGCTGCGGACGCCGCTGCTCCTCAAGGGGCCGACGGGATGCGGCAAGTCGCGGCTCGTGGAGCACATGGCCGCGCGGCTCGGACGCCCGCTGGTCACGGTCGCGTGCCACGACGAGACGTCCGCGGTCGACCTGACGGGGCGCTATCTGCTCGAGGGAGGCGAGACCGTCTGGAAGGACGGGCCGGTGACGCGCGCCGTGCGCAGCGGAGCGATCCTCTACCTCGACGAGCTCGCGGAAGCGCGCAGCGACGTCGTCGTGGTGATCCATCCGCTGGCCGACCATCGACGAACGCTGCACGTCGACCGGCGGGACGAGACGCTCGTCGCTCCCGACGAGTTCATGCTCGTGGCGAGCTTCAATCCCGGCTACCAGCGAGGGCTGAAGGAGCTCAAGCCGTCGACGCGACAGCGATTCGTCGCGCTCTCGTTCGACCATCCGAAGCCCGACGTCGAGTGCGAGATCCTCGAGGGAGAGACGGGCCTCGATGCAGGCCGCGCGCGCAGGCTCGTGGCGCTCGCGGGAAGGCTGCGGGCGATGGAGGAGCTCGGACTCGCAGAGCGGCCGTCGACCCGCCTGCTCGTGAACGCCGCCCGGCTGCTGCAGGCGGGCGTCGCGCCGCGCGCCGCATGCAGCCACGCGATCGTCGAGGCGTTGACCGACGACGAGGAGATCGCGGCCGGCCTGCGCGACCTCGTCGCGCTGGCGTTCTGAGGATGGATTGGCGCGGCATCCTCGACTGGGAGGAAGGGGTCTTCCGCGCGCTCCACGCCAGGTGGCGAAGGCTTCGCCCCCGGTCGCGCGACACGGCGACCGACGCGCACGCCATCGCATTCGCCGACGTGCGTACGCGCATGGCGGTGCTCGCACGGGCGCTGACCGGCGCGCCGGTGCGGCTGCGCGCGGCGCGCGGGGTCGGCGGGATCCGCGGCGGCGAGATGCTGATCCCCGAGCGCACGTGCATCGCGGCCGACGCCGCGCTCAACCTCGACGCGCTTCGCGTCCAGGTCGTCGTCCTCGCCGGGCTCCTGCGGCTCGCGCCGGCACGCGCGCCGACGGAGGCGACGTACGAAGCCGCACTCGATGCATTGAGGCTCGCGCGCGCCGCCGTCGACATGGCGTCGGTCGACCTGCCCGGCTTTCGCGCGCTCCACGATCGCGTGATGGCGCGCGTGCTCGCGGCGCGCATCGCCGCAGGGACGCGAGCCGCGGGGCTCGAGGCGGCGCTCGAGGACGCGCGCCGCGCCGCGATCGCGGGTGGGCGCCCCTGGCTCGACGCAGGAGTCCGCGAACGTCTCGTCGGCGCGCGCAGGGGAAGGAACCGCAGCGCTCCGGTCGCGGTGTGGGGCGAGTGGATCGCATCGATCGACGCGCACCCTTCGAGGGACGTCGATGGCGCGTCGGCGCGCGAAGGGCCGCCGCCTTCGACCGAGCGCGAGGCACCCGCCGTCGGGGAGCTCCGCCGGGCCGACGCGCTCGAGCGCGACGTCGACGTGCGCGACGCACCGCCGAGCGCGCCGTTCGAGCGCGTCGAGACGCTCGACGCGTACCGCGGCGGGCACCGCGACCTCGACGGAGCGGACGAGCTCGACGCGCACCTCGAGGCCCTCGAGCAGGTCGAGCTCGGCGATCTGTTCCGGGGCGGAGCGTCGGCGGCCTCGGTACTCGCGATGGATCTCGACGTCGGCGTCGACGTCGCGGACGCAGGCGACACCGACGGCCGTCGGCGAGGCATCGCCTACGACGAGTGGGACGTGCGCACGGGGCGATACCGCAAGGCGTGGTGCACGGTCCATCCCGCCGACGCACGCGTCGGCGATGCGATCTGGGCGCGCGCGTCGCTGTGTACGCATCGCCGCCTCGTGCGCGATCTGCGTCGCAGGCTCGAGGCGCAGCGCGCCGGCTTGCGCGCGGCGCGCCGCCAGCTCGACGGCGAGGACGTCGACCTCGAGGCAGCGATCGACGAGCACGTCGAGCGCCGCGCAGGTCGCGGCGGGAGCCTGCGCGTCTACGTCCGACAGCAGCGGCGAAGGCGCGACATCGCGACGCTCGTCCTCCTCGACGTCTCGATGTCGACGGATTCCTGGGTCGGCGGGCGCAGGATCCTCGACGTCGGTCGCGAGGCCGCGCTCGTGCTCGGCGAGGTCGCCACGCAGCTGGGGGACCGGCTCCAGATCCACGCGTTCGCCTCGGAGACGCGCAATCGCTGCCACGTGTGGAGGGTGCTGGGGGACGGCGAGGAATGGAGCACGGGCAAGCGGCGGCTCGCGGCACTCGAGCCGACGGGATACACGCGCGTCGGGCCGGCGATCCGGCACGCGACGCGGATGCTCGCGTCGGTGCCGGCCGAGAAGCGGCTGCTGCTGCTCGTGAGCGACGCCAAGCCCACGGACTACGATCGCTACGAAGGGCGCTACGGCGTCGCCGACGTGAGGCGCGCGATCCACGAGGCCCGCTCGCGCGGCATCCACGCGCATGCGCTCGCCGTCGATCGGGTGGCGCGCGAGGCGTTGCCCTCGCTGTTCGGGGCCGGCGGGTTCCACATCCTTCCGCACCCCGACGGGCTCATCGAGGCGCTCACGAGCGTGTACGGACGACTCACGGCGACCTGACCGGCTGCGGCGTGCGGTAGGATGCGCGCGGTCGCGGCCGCCGTTCGGGGAGGGATGCCCGGCTTCGGTGCCCGTTCGGAGTCGGGAGGAGATCGGTGTCGAGATCGGTGCTGGTGCGCGCGATGGCGATCGTCGCGGCGCTCCCCCTCGTGGCAGCTGCGGAGTTCGAGAGCTCGAGTCCCCCTCCTTCGACGAAGCCGCGCGAAGCGGCGCGGCCGTGGGATCTGTCGATCCGCCCGTTCATCGGCTACGACGACAACGTCCAGCTCGTTCCCGACATGACGCTCTTCGTCGGCGATACGTCGAGCTTCCTCGGCGGCCTCGCGATCGACGGGAGCTATCGCGTCTTCGAGGACGAGCACTGGACGCTCGCCGCCGCCGCCTCGCTGCAGAACGTCTGGTACGCGGACGAGCAGCAGATGCAGGTTCCCGGCGTCAACGACGACCACGACGACTACGACCTGCTCGCCGTCCACCCGACGGCGACGGTGGGCTACCGCGACGTCGTCGCGGGAACGCCCGTGCGCTTCGGCGCGAGCTATGCGTTCCGGTTCGAGGACGGCGACGTGCACGCGATGGGGCTCGAGGCGCACACGCTCGGCCTCTCCGCGAGCGCCGACGTGTGCCGCGGGCTCGCCGTGACGCTCGCCTGGGCGCACGAGTGGAACGCCTTCGACGTGCGCTTCCCGAACGAGGGGCTGAACGGGCGCGACGCCGAGCTCGACCGCGTCGACCTGACGGCGCGCTACCGCTTCGATCGCAACCGGAGGTCCATCACCATCGGCTACGGGTTCGCGCGCAACGACGCCGACGGCGACAACTTCGACTACGACGCGCACCAGCTCTCGGCGAAGGCATCGTCCCAGCTCGTGGGGAGCCTCTGGGGCGAGCTGCGCTTCTCGGCGCGCTTCGCCGACTACGACGGCCCGGGCTTCGCGTTCATCCCCGATCGCCGCAACCGACAGCGCGTGTACGACTACGGTGCGGGGCTCATCTGGGTCTTCGGTCGCCACCTGTCGGCGGACGTCTTCTACCAGCGCCAGGACATCGACGCGGGCAGCGCGAGCTTCCGCTCCGACCGCGACCAGGTCGGTGGCGGCGTCACGTTCCGGTTCTGAGCCATGGCACGCACGACGAGCGAGGAAGGCAGCGGGATGGATGCGCGACGATCGAACTGGACGGAGCGGGCGGGCGCACTCGGGCTCGCGATCGCGATCGCCGCAGTCGTCCTCGGAGGCTGCGCGTCCTCCGACGCCGGGTCCTGGGAGGGCTCGATGGAGATCGCCCGGATGATGTTCGGCGCCGGGCAGAACGACGACGTCACGCAGGGCAACGCGCAGAAGGCGACCAACGCGCTCGCGCACGCAGACCAGCAGACGTGCGCGGCCGCTGCGCCGTACCGGGCGGCGGCCGCGCAGGCCGCCGCGCCCGTCGCGGCGCTCGCCGAGGAGAGCGCGGGCATCCGCGCCGACTTCCAGATGGAGATGGCGCAGCAGGATCTCGCCGGCCGCGTCGTCGCGCAGGCCTCGAGCCAGCGCGACCGCGCCTGGGCCGAGTTCGTCGCGGCGCGCGACGCGCTCGACGCGCTCTCGACCACCACGCGCTTCGATGCGCAGGGGCGCACGAGCGCGGAGTTCGGACAGGCGAGGAGCACGGCGACCGTCGGCGAGGTGTGGAGCGCGATGGATGTGCTGTTCGATCGGCTGCGCGACGTCTCGCGCGACCTGCAGGCCGCCGCGGAAGACCTGCGCTTCGCGCTGCAGACGACCGAGGGCAGCGCGCTCGCGACCGCCGGCGACCCGAACGTCGACATCGCCGCGACGCTCGATGCGCTCGTCGCGGACGCGACCGCGCTGAACGATCGCTGGATCGGCTTCACGCAGGACGAGGTCTCGCTCCCGAGCGACCGCAGCACGACGATCGGCGCGATGGACGGCTCGGACCGCGACGCGCTCGACGGGCTGCTCCGCGACCTGCTCGACGCGTCGCGGGACGCGAACACCGTCTACCGCGACATGACGGGCGTGTTCGGCTACCTCGACGGCGTGCAGCAGGCGATGACGAACCGACGCGCCGCGCAGACGGCGCGCACGACCGACATCGCGAACGAGACGGGCCGGCTCGCGGCCGAGGCGACGCGCAACGCGTGGCTCGCCGTCGGGGCATGCGGCGGCACGGTGCCTCCCGAGTACGCCGAGTGGGTCGCGAACCCGTTCGACGACTACGCGCCGATTCCCCAGTGGAACAGCACGTTCTGGGACATCTCCTCGCCGTGACCGGTGCGCTCGCTGCGCGGCTCAGCGCAGGTCGAAGCGGTCGAGCTCCATCACCTTGACCCACGCGGCGACGAAGTCGTCGACGAGCTTGCGGCCGGCGTCGGCGCTCGCGTAGACCTCGGCGAGCGCGCGCAGCTGCGAGCTCGAGCCGAAGACGAGGTCGACGCGCGTCGCCGTCCAGCGCAGCTCGCCGGTCGCGCGGTCGCGGCCCTCGAAGCGCTCCCGCGCCTCGGACGTCGGCGTCCACTCCGTGGCCATGTCGAGCAGGTTCACGAAGAAGTCGTTCGTGAGCGCGCCGGGGCGGTGGGTGAGGACGCCTTCCTCCGCGCCGTTCGCGTTCGCGCCGAGCACGCGCAGGCCGCCGACGAGCACCGTCGTCTCGGGCGCCGTCAGCGTGAGCAGCTGCGCGCGATCGACGAGGCGCGCCTCCGCCGGCGCGGTGCTGCGGCCTCCGAGGTGGTTGCGGAAGCCGTCCGCGACGGGCTCGAGCACCGCGAACGACGCGATGTCCGTCTGCTCCTGCGACGCGTCCGTGCGCCCCGGCCGGAAGGGCACGACGACGTCGTGCCCGGCGGCGCGCGCCGCCTGCTCGACGCCCGCGCCGCCCGCGAGCACGATCAGGTCGGCGAGCGAGATGCGCACGCCGTCGGTGCGCGACGCCGCGAACTCGCCGCGCACCGCGTCGAGCGTCGCGAGCACCTTCGCGAGCTTCGCGGGCTCGTTCACCGCCCAGCCGTTCTGCGGTGCCAGGCGGATGCGCGCGCCGTTCGCGCCGCCGCGCTTGTCGGAGCCGCGGAAGGTCGAGGCCGACGCCCACGCGGTCGACACGAGCTCCGATACCGAGAGGCCCGATGCGAGCACGCGGCGCTTCAGCTCGGCGACGGCGTCGGCGTCGACGAGCGGGTGGTCGACGGCGGGGAGCGGGTCCTGCCAGATCAGCTCCTCGGCCGGCACCTCGGGCCCGAGGTAGCGGGAGCGCGGGCCCATGTCGCGGTGCGTGAGCTTGAACCACGCGCGCGCGAACGCGTCCGCGAACTCGTCGGGGTGCGCGAGGAAGCGCCGCGAGATCTTCTCGTAGGCCGGGTCGAAGCGGAGCGCGAGGTCGGTCGTGAGCATGGCGGGCGCGATGCGCTGCGATGCGTCGTGCGCGTGCGGAACCGTGCCGTCGCCCGCGCCGTCCTTCGGCCGCCACTGGTGCGCGCCCGCCGGGCTGCGCGTGAGCTCCCAGTCGTAGCCGAAGAGGTTCTCGAAGAAGCCGTGGCTCCAGCGCGTGGGCGTCGACGTCCACGTGACCTCGAGGCCGCTCGTGATCGCATCCGCTCCGACGCCGGTGCCGAAGCCGCTCTTCCAGCCGAAGCCCTGCGCTTCGAGCTCGGCGGCCTCCGGCTCGGGGCCCACGTGCGAGGCCGGAGCCGCGCCGTGCGTCTTGCCGAACGTGTGGCCGCCCGCGATGAGCGCGACCGTCTCGACGTCGTCCATCGCCATGCGCGCGAACGTCTCGCGGATGTCCTTCGCCGCCGCGAGCGGGTCGGGGTGGCCGTCCGGGCCCTCCGGGTTCACGTAGATCAGGCCCATCTGCACGGCCGCGAGCGGGTTCGCGAGCTCGCGATCGCCCGCATGGCGTGCCTCGCCGCCGAGCCACGCGCGCTCGCCGCCCCAGTTCACGTCCTGGTCCGGCTCCCAGACGTCCTCGCGTCCGCCCGCGAAGCCGAACGTCTCGAAGCCCATCGACTCGAGCGCGACGTTGCCGGCCAGGATCATCAGGTCGGCCCACGAGATGCGCCGGCCGTACTTCTGCTTCACGGGCCACAGGAGCCGCCGCGCCTTGTCGAGGCTCACGTTGTCGGGCCAGCTGTCGAGCGGCGCGAAGCGCTGCTGGCCGCGCCCGCCGCCGCCGCGCCCGTCGGCCACGCGGTACGTGCCCGCGCTGTGCCACGCCATGCGCACGAAGAGCGGCCCGTAGTGGCCGAAGTCCGCGGGCCACCAGCTCTGCGAGTCGGTCATCCGCGCGTGCAGGTCCGCCTTCACCGCCGCGAGGTCGAGCTTCGCGAACTCCGCCGCGTAGTCGAAGCCCGCGCCCATCGGGTCGGACTTCGACGAGTGCTGGTGCAGCACGTCGAGACGCAGCTGTCCCGGCCACCAGTCCCGGTTGCTCGTGCCGCCGCCCGCGACGTCGTGGAACGGGCACTTCGGCGCGGTGGACTCGCTGGACGCGGTGGGTTCGCTCGATTCTCTGGGGTCGCTCGGCATGGCGTCGTCTCCTCCGTCGGGCGTGGGCGACCGTGCGATCGCCGCGATCGACCCGATGGAGCGAGGCTAGGAGTGCACGTCCGACAAGACCAATGGATTGTTCCGATCGCCGTGATAGCTCGAGGTGATGGCGCGGCGAGGCGTGCGAAGCCGCCCCGTCTCGCGCCGGCGCGCGGCGGCCGCACGCTACTCTCGGCCGTCCGAGCGCGGAGAGGTGGCCGAGTGGTCGAAGGCAGCGGTCTTGAAAACCGCCAGGGGTTCGCGCCCCTCGTGGGTTCGAATCCCACCCTCTCCGCCAGTCTCGCCTAACAAAGATGGGCGGGGACGCCGCGTGGCCGGGCCCGATGGCGCCGCCGATGTGGCGCCGCCGCGGTGGCGCCGCCGCTGTGGCGCGCGGAGCGGGCGGCCGAGCGTTGCGCGCGCGGGCGGCCGCGGGGCGAGCAAGGCCGGCGGCCTGGCGCCTCGCGCTTCCGTCCTGGCGCGGCGCGTGTCCCGGCCCGGCGCGCCGCGTGTCCGCAGCGACGCGCGCGGCGCGTAGCGCGCAGAGCGCCGCGCACCGCGCGCCGGAGCGGCGGACCCGCGAGCCGGCGTGCAATGCGCATCCGCACCGCTCGGGTCGCTCGCCCCGGCCGCTCGCGCCGTCGGCGGGCCGCGCCGCTCGAGAGCGCCCAGCCGCGCCCCGCGTCCTCGCCGCCGTCCCATCCTTTGATAGACTCCGCCGCCCTCGCGGAGAGGTGGCCGAGTAGGTCGAAGGCGCTCCCCTGCTAAGGGAGTATGGGCTAATCACCCATCGAGGGTTCGAATCCCTCCCTCTCCGCCAACCCAGCCCGCGCGCACCACGGCCGCCGCACACCCGACGCGCCGTCGCTGCGCCGCGCATCGCGGAGCGCGAACGATCGCCGAGCCCCAGGCTCCCCGGAGAGATGGCCGAGTGGTTTAAGGCGCACGCTTGGAAAGCGTGTGTACCGTCACTGGTACCGTGGGTTCGAATCCCACTCTCTCCGCCAATCAGTCCTGCGATTCGGGAGCGCGACGCTGCTGGGAAGTAGCGAAACGAGAACTCTCCGCGAGTTCGCGTGCTTGGCCGCGCCCAACTAGCGCAAGCGCGAACAGAGACGCGTGCTCTCCCTGCGAATTGCGCGCAACCGCTGCGACGTTCTCTGCCGCCGAGCGCGGCCGTTCCGATTCGCCAGAGATTCGCGGTGGTAGCGGCGCCGCGCGTGCAGCGTTGCGTCGCGAACGAAGCGCAGCGGTGTGAACTGCGTGGGTAGGCGTGAAGCCGGCGCGCTCCCGCGGTCGGACTCGCCTTTGCCTGCGGAAGGAATCAGCGGATCAGCGTGACCCGCGGCAGGCCTTCGAAGTCGGCATCGCTCGTGACGATCTCCGCACCGTGCCGCGATGCCGTCGCGAAGATGATCGAGTCGGCCATCGCGAGCCCGTACTCGAGCGCGATGTCGGCGGCCTCGAGCGCGAGGCCCTCCGACAGCGGCTCGATCGTCGTCGTGCGAAGCGCCGACACTGCCGCGATCGCACGTTCCTCGCTCAGGTCTCGCCTGACGACCTTGTAGATCTCGTACACCTGGATCGCGCTCGACAGACGCGGCTCAGGGCCTTCGATGTAGGGTGCGAAGAGGTCGGCCTTCGGCCGTGCGGCGAGGTACTCGATCCACCCGCTCGAATCGATCAGGATCAAAGCCGATCCTTCTTCTCGCGAAGTCCCTTGCGCTTCGTGCCCTTCGCGATGCCGCGCATCGCCTCGATCGGATGCTCGGGAACGAGGTAGAGGATCCCGCCCTTCTCGAGCACCGTGAGTCGCGCGCCCGGCTCGAGCTCGAGCCGCTGCCGGACCTCGCGGGGAATGACGAGCTGGTACTTGGTGGAGACGGTGACGGTCTGCATGACTTACAGATAGCAGATCGATGCGACTGGCGTAGGTCGAGAGGTGCGAGGGCTGTGGCGGCGCGCTGGGCGGGTCGCTGGCCCAACTGGAGCCGAGAGACTGGTACTGAGAGTTCGAGTTCGACTCGGTCTGCCAGCTAGTCCCGCGATTCGGGAGCAGGGCGCTCCTTCGAACGAGCCTGCCGAGAAGCACCCGCGAGCTCGCGGGTCGCGTCGTCGCGGCCCGCGGAAGCCGGCACGGAGACGCGCTTGCTCGCCGCCGATCGTCTGCGAAGGCGGCCCGGTTCTCTGCCGCCGGGCGTCGCGGTTCCGATTCGCGAGAGATTCGCGATGGAGGTAGTCCGACTCTTCCGGGCTCTTGTCGCGAGGGGACGTCGCGGGTTGCGGGGCCGCGAGCCCAAGAACGGAAGAGCTAGAGGGAGAACCCAATACCGAGCGAACTCGCACTTCGAGACGACCTAGGTTGGGAATCAGATCGGAAGGACGGCGATGACGAAGTGGGTGCTGGGGACGTCCGGGCTCGCGATCGCGTGGATCGCCGCCGTCGTCATCGGGTCGCTCGAGGGCGGGTGCCGCGCGCCGCTGGCGCCTCGGGGCGACTTCGCGGCGTTCGCCGAGGCTGCGCACGCGCACGTCGGTGCGGAATGTCGCGGCAACGCGGTCGTGCTGCTGATCGAGGACGGCGTCGTCCGCGACGAGTATGCGTGCTCGGTGGGCGAGCCGGTGGATCGCGACAGCGTCTTCCAGGTGGCGTCGCTCAGCAAGTGGATCAGCGCGTGGGGGGTGATGGCGCTCGTCGACTCGGGACGGGTCGCGCTCGACGCTCCAGTCTCTACCTATCTCGTACGGTGGCACCTTCCCGACGGCGAGTTCGACGACGCAGGGGTCACGGTGCGGCGGCTGTTGAGTCACACGGCGGGCCTGACGGACGGCCTCGGCTACGGCGGCTTCGGGCCGGGCGAGCGCGTGCAGACGATCGAGGAGTCGCTGACGATGGCGGCCGATCGCATGCCGCACGCGAGTGGCGCCGTCGTCGTCGGTCGCGAGCCGGGGAGTCGCTGGGAGTACTCGGGCGGTGGCTATGCGCTGCTGCAGCTGCTCGTCGAGGACGTGACCGGCGAAGCCTTCGAGTCCTACATGCGGCGGGTCGTGCTCGGGCCGCTCGGCATGCGCGACTCGACCTTCGACTGGACGCGCGCCGAGCGCGCGAGGCTCGCTGATTCCTACGACGTCGACGCGACGCGCGCACCGCAGCGCCACTACACCGCCGTGGCCGCGGCATCGCTCTACACGACGGCGTCCGATCTCGCTCGCTTCCTCGCGGCGCACGTGCCGGGCCGCGCCGGCGAGCCGGTCGGGCGGGGCGTCCTCGCGCCGCGCACGGTCGAGCAGATGTGGGTGCCCGAGGCGTCGCTCCTCGGCCGCGACATCTGGGGCCTGGGCGTCATCCTCCATGCGCGCAACGCAGCGGGGCGTTTCGTCGTCGGGCACGACGGCACGAACCTACCGGCGATCAACACGGCCGTGCGGCTCGACCCGGACACCGGCGACGCCATCGTCGCGCTCGCGACGGGCGCCCCGCGGCTCGCCACGACGATCGCGGGCGAGTGGGTGTTCTGGGAGACGGGGAACGTCGACGTCTTCGCGTTCGGCGCCGGCGCCGGCGTCGAGCGCGTGCTCGGGCGAGCCGCCACCGGCGCGGCGGTGATCGTGGTCGTCGCGATCCTCGCTGCGCAGTGGCGCCGCAGGGCGCGGCCTGCGGGACCGCCTCCTCCGCAGCCACGCGGAGCGGGAGGCCGCGCCTAGCATCTCCCTCGCTTCGATCCGTGCCGCGCTCGACATCCCGATCGCTGCGCCGTCCGCGGCCGGGCCGACGATCGCGGCGCGCACGGGGGCTCGACTCGCCGTGATAGGCTCCGCCGTCGCGCCCATGTCGCTCGCCTCGGCAGAGCCGCTGGCGGCGGAGGCCGGAGCCGTGGCGCTCACCTCGAGCCCTTCGTCCGCGATCCGACTTCGGAGTACGGTGGATCGCGCGCGCGCGCCTTCTTCGCCGCGGCACGCGGGTGCGCGCGCGCTCGCCGCGCTCGTGTTCGCCGCAGGGCTCGCGTGCGCCGGCTGCGGTGGCTCGGAGCAGGAGGAGGAGTACGCGCGACTCCCCGCCTCGAGCTTCGCGGGCCTGAAGGCGGGGATGGCGTGCTCGGCCGTCTTCGTCGCGCATCGCGCGCTCGACGACGTCGTGGCGGACGAGCTCGCGGGTCTGCCGGCGGCGGCGGCGGGAGCGGGTGATCCGGTCGTCGACCGCGACGCGCGATTCGTCTCGGTGAGCTACGGGTCGACGGAGCCGCCGCGCGTCGCGGTCCATCGCGAGGGCCGCGGCTGCACCATCCTGCCGCCGGGCGCGCGGCCGGAGGCCGTCGCTCGCATACCGAATCCGGCCATCGAGCGATCGGTCGCGCCGGAGGAGCTCGCGCGGTGGCCGCAAGAGACGGTCGCGGCTTCGGACGCGCGCGTCGCGGCGATCGTCGACGCGGCCTTCGATGGACGCACGTACGGCGACGGCACGAAGACGATCGGTGTCGCGGTCGTGCACGAGGGGCGGCTCGTCGCCGAGCAGTATCGATCGGGCTTCGGCCCGCACACGCCCTATCGCGCGTGGTCCGCGGCCAAGATGCTGACGAACGCCCTCGTCGGCATCCTCGTCGGCCGGGGCGTGCTGGACGTCGATGCGCCGCCGCCCATCCCGGAGTGGAGCGCGGGCGACGACCCGCGCGCGGAGATCACCGTCGCGCAGCTGCTCCACATGAGCAGCGGCCTCGCGCAGAGGGGAGCCGGCACCTACGACGTCTATCAGGATGGCGCCGATCTCGTCGCCTCGACGACCGGCGCGCGGCTCGAGGCTCCTCCCGGAAGCCGATGGAGCTATGCGAACCGCGACACGCTGCTGCTCGTGCGCGCGATGCGAGCGGCGCTCGGCGACGACGCGTACTGGCGCTTCCCCGTCGAGGGCCTGCTCGACCGGATCGGGATGCACGACACGGTGCTCGAGACCGACCCGCACGGGAGCTACGTGCTGAGCAGCCAGGTCTTCACGACGCCGCGCGACCTCGCACGGCTCGGAATGCTGTTCCTCGACGACGGCGTCTGGAACGGCGAGCGCGTGCTGCCCGAGGGCTGGGTCGCGTACTCGACGCGCCCGGCACCCGCTCGCAGACGAGGCCTCCTCGGGCTCGCGAGCTACGGCGTTCGCGGGCTGCTCGGCTACGGAGCGCAGATCTGGCTGTATCCCCGCGTGCCCGGCCTCGTCGCGCACGAGGCGTTCAGCGGCATCGGACATCGCGGGCAGTACGTCACCGTGGTTCCCGCGAGCCGGCTCGTCGTCGTGCGCACGGCGCTCGACCCCGAGGAGGGCGGCGTCCTCTGGCGACAGGACCGCTTCTTCTCGGATCTGATGGAGGCGCTCTGAGCGCCTAGCGTTCGTCGCTCGCGAGCCGCTCGCAGAGCCACTCGACGTGGTCGGCGCTCTTGCCGCGCAGGAGCCACTCGGCGACGCCGGTCGCGCCGTCGAAGACGCGCACCTCGATCGGGCAGCTCGCGAGCTCGAGCAGCGCCTCGAACATGCGCGCCATTCCGAAGGCGAGCACGCGGCTCGCCACGAGGGCGACGCGGATCGGGTTCGCGCTCCGCGTCTGCATGCGCGCGATGAAGCGGCGCAGCTCGTGCTGCGCGAGCGGCATGTCCGTGACCTCGCGCAGATCGATCACCTCGACGTGCTCCATGTCCTTCGACTCGGGCTGGAGCTCACCGGCCGCGAACAGATCCTCGGCGGTGAGGACGCCGAAGCAGCGCGTGAGTGCGATCTCGTCGCGGCGACAGAAGGACTTCTCGATGGGCATGGCGCCATCTCCTGGTCGAATTCGCCTGTGGAAGCGGAAGGCGTCGGGCGCGACGCGCCTGGGAGCGATGGTCTCCCGGCACCCCCTCCAATGCCGATGCGCGGCGCGGGGTGACACCGAAGAGTGCAACTGCGAGTCACCGCGCGGGGCGGCGGTGCGCGGCGTGCGCTCGATTCAGGCGGGGCCGAGGCCCCAGTGCGCGAGCGCCGCGCGCGCGATGGGCTCGCCCCGTTCCTGGACGAAGTGGCCCGCTTCGGGCACCTCCATCGGCTCGGGGCAGCCGCGGATCGTGCCGCGCAGCGCGTGCATCACGTCCCGGCCGAGCACGGCGTCGCGCAAGCCGATCGCCATGAAGCTCTCGCCCGTCCAGTCGTTCGCCCAGAACGCGCGCGCGCGGCGCATGAGCTCGATGCCCTCCATCCCGGGCTCGACCGGCACGAGCTGCGGGAAGCGGCGCACGCCCGCCTTGTAGCGATCGTCGGGGAAGGGCGCGTCGTAGGCGACGGCGTCGAGGAGGTCGAAGTCGCCCTGCGCATCGCTCGCGACGAGGCCGGCCACCGGGATCTCGGGCGCCGCCGCCGCGAACGCCTTCCACGCCGCGAAGCCCCGGCTCACGGGCTCGCCGATCGGCAGCCCCGTGTTCATCACGAGCGCGTGCGTGAAGCGGTCCGGGCGATCCATCGGCAATGTGAGTCCGAGGATGCCGCCCCAGTCCTGACACACGAGCGCGATGCCGCGAAGGTCGAGCCGGTCGATCCACGCGAGCAGGCTCCCGCGGTGGAAGTCGATCGTGTAGACGGACTCGTCGACGGGCTTGTCCGACCGGCCGAAGCCGAAGAGATCCGGCGCGATCACGCGATGCCCCGCCGCGACGAAGACGGGCAGCATCTTGCGGTAGAGGTAGCCCCAGGTCGGCTCGCCGTGGAGACAGAGGAACACGCGGCGAGCGTCGCGCGGCCCCTCGTCGACCCACGCCATGCGAAGCCCTTCGTAGCCGGGCAGGTCGTCCGCATGTCGTGGCGCGTACGGGAAGCGAGGCAGGAGCCGGAATCGCTCCTCGGGTGTGCGCAGCGCCTCGATCGTCATGCTCGAACCTCCTGGCTCGCGGGGCGCGCCGCGCCGCCCCGGGTGCGCCGGCAGCATCGTCCGTGCCCGACCCGTTGGCGAGGCGCCGCGAGGTGGTGCGCGATCGAAGGGTGCGTGAACAGCCAGCGCCCGAGCTTCATGGGGACGGACTCGAGGTAGGAGCGCTGCGCGACCCGCGCTCGACGCTGCACGAGCTTCGCGTGCATGCCACCCGCCGCGCGCACGCCAAGCCCGTCGAGCGCGCGCTCGCGGTCGGTGCTCGCGGCGATCCCGTATCGATCGCACGTGGACTCGCGCGCCCGCGAGGAGGCGTGTCCCAGGAGCGGAATCGCGAGCCCGGGCGTCAGGAACCAGTGCCAGCGGAGGTGCCCGGCGTGGAGGTGGCCGAGCTCGTGGGCGATGCCGAAGTCGCGCGCGGGCTCGTCGTCGCCACATGCCTCGAGCAGGTCGGAGTAGAGCACGATCATGTTCGTGCCCGGGAACTGCGTCGCCAACGCGTCGAGCGCACCACCCGACGAGCGAACCGCGCTCCCGCGCAGATGCGCGACGAAGGCGAGGTGCGCGAGGAAGAAGACGAGGCCGAGAGCGATCGCGGATGCGATCCCGATCGGCGAGAGGGCCAGGAAGATCCAGGCTCCGATCGCCACCATCCACACGAGCATCCCGAGCGCGCGTTCGCTCGGCCCGCGATCGACGCGGATCGCATTCGCCGCGGTCTCGTTCTCCATCTCGCCGTCCCCCGGCCCTTCTGCGATCTGCTTCCTCGGGCCCGCTGCGACGCCGATGCGTCGGACGCGTCGCTCGTGGCGGCTCGGCGACCCGCTCCGAATCGAGGCACCTCGCGCGGACGGCCCATTCTGACACGCGCGAGAACGAACGAGGCCTCCGCGCGGACGACGTCCAGCGAGCCGCGGCAACCGAGCAACCGAGCGGCCGGGCGCCGACCCGCGGCTCGCGGGTCGCCCCACTCGCGGTCGACCCGAAGGCCCCGACGGCGGGAGCTCCTCGCATTGCGCGGAGCGGATGTTAGGATCGACGCGCCAGTCACCGGGGCGTACCGCGATGCCGTGTGACTACGACATCGACTCCGAGCGTGGAATCGTGCTCAGCCGCGGCTGGGGCTCGGTCAGCGACGCCGACCTGCTCACGCACCAGCGACGGCTCGCAGTCGATCCCCGCTTCTCGCCGGCCATGAATCAGCTCTACGACCTCCGCGACGTCACCGAGGTCGAGAAGGTGACGAGCGCAGGCATCCGCGAGCTCGCGCAGCACAGCCCGTTCGGCGCGGGGTCGCGCCGCGTGGTGCTCGTCGCGAGCCGGGTCACGTTCGGCCTGGCGCGGATGTTCCAGGCCCTCGCCGACGAGAAGCCGGACGAGCTCCGCGTCGTCTTCGACGAGATGGTCGAAGCCGAGCGCTGGATCGGCATCGAGCGCTGAGCGCGCGGCGGCGCGACTCCGTCCCGCCCGTCCTCGTTCACGACACCACCGCCGCCGCGCGCAGCGCGGCGATGCGCTCCGCCATCCCGATCTCCGCGAGGATCTCGTCGGTGTGCTGGCCGAGCGCCGGTGCGCCGGCGCCGAGCCGGGCGGGCGTCTCCCCGAAGAGGATCGGATGCCGCGGCAGGCGGGCGCGCCCGACGACCGGGTGGTCGAACTCCTCGAAGAGGCCGATCGCGATGGCGTGCGGGTCGCGCGTGAGCTCGTCGGCGGAGCGCACCATGCCGAACGGCGCGCGCTCGCGTTCGAACCGCTCGCTCGCCTCGGCCATCGTCATGTTCGCGGCGGCCGCATAGCAGAGGTCCATGATCTGCTCGGTGTAGTCGCGGTTCGCGTTGCGCGCCTCCATCGTCGCGAGGCGCGGGTCGTCCCATCCCTCCACGCCGAGCGCGCGGCACATGGCGTGGAAGTCGGCGGCCGAGGTGGGGTTCGCGATGCCCCAGCCGTCGGCGAACGCGAACGGCTGGAAGCCGGCGACGAAGCTCGAGTGCTGGCTGCCATCGGATTCGAGCAGCACCTCGTTGCCGGCCGAGTCGGCCCACAGGAACGAGACGACGGCGTCGGTCATCGAGAGCTCGATGTGCTGCCCGCCGCGGCCGCGCGCGCGCGCGAAGAGCGCCGCCGCCACGGCCTGGCTCGCATAGAGCGCCGTCACCTTGTCGGCCGCCGTCTGCCGCAGGAAGGTGGGCGTGCCGACGTTCGGGTCGGCCTGGTTCGCGGCCATCCCGGCGTAGGCCTGGATCGCCGTGTCGTACGCGCTGCGGTCGCGATAGGGCCCGGTCGAGCCGTAGCCCGAGAGCGAGAGGTAGACGACGTCGGGGTTGCGCGCGCGAACGGCGTCGTAGCCGAGGCCGAGACGGTCCATCACGCCGGGGCGGAAGTTCTGGATCACGACGTCCGCGCGCGCGGCGAGCTCGAGCACGACGGCGCGTCCGTCCTCCTTCGCGAGGTCGACGGCGATCGACCGCTTGCCGCGGTTGCACGCGAGGAAGAACGCGCTCATCCGGTTCACCGACACGCCGACCCAGCGCGCGAGGTCGCCGATGCCCGGGCGCTCGACCTTGACGACCTCGGCGCCCTGGTCGGCCATCAGCGCCGCGGCGTACGGGCCGGTGAGCGCGATCGACAGGTCGAGCACGCGCACGCCTTCGAGCGGTCCGTGGGCCACGACTCGTTCCTCCTTCGCGCGCGTGACGTCGCCGCTGCGCGGGCACCCATTTTCGCCCGGCGCGAGCGTATAGTGCGCGCCGGAATCGCGGGGAGCTGCGCGCGGCGCGTGCGACCCCGCCTGCAACGGCGGCGGTCGCAGCGCCGCCGGGGAGCTCGTCGTTGACACGCTTCGTCGAGAGCACGATCACGTTCCCGTACGTCCGCTCGCTCGGGCCGGTGAACGGCGCGTTCATGACGGCGCTCACCGAGAAGCGGATCCTCGGGATCCGCAACGGCGACGCCGTGCTGTGTCCGCCCATGGAATGGGATCCCGCGACCGGCGCCGATCTCGGAAACGATCTCGTCGAGGTCGGCCCGGCGGGCACGGTGGAGTCGTGGACGTGGGTGCCGGAGCCGAGCGGCCAGCACCCGCTGCGCACGCCGTTCGCGTTCGCGTTCATCCGGCTCGACGGCGCGTCGACGCCGCTCCTGCACGCGGTCGACGCGGGCTCGCCCGATGCGATGTCCGAAGGCATGCGCGTCGCGCCGCGCTGGAAGGGCGAGCGCGTCGGACACATCACCGACATCGCGTGCTTCGTTCCGGGGGAGTCGCCCGACGTCGACGGCCAGGATCGCGGCCCGGCGCGCGCGCCGGTCGCGTTGATGAACTACCTCGCGTCGATCACCTATCGCAATCCCGTCCCGCCGGCCGGCGACCTGGTGGTCGCCGCCTCGCGCGAGCGACGCATCGCGGGCTTCCGCTGCCCGGCGTGCGGCAAGACGTACGCGGGCGGCCGCGCCATCTGCCCGATCGACGCGCTCGAGCTCGGCGCCGAGCACCTGGTCGACCTGCCGCAGACGGGCACGATCACGAACTTCGTCGTCGTCACGCCCATTCCCTATCCGGGCCAGACCGAGACCGAGCCGTTCGCGCGCGTCTTCGTGCTGCTCGACGACACGGACGTCGTCGTCGGCTACCAGCCCGTCGTCGATCTCCCCGTCGCCGACCTCGCCGTCGGCGTGCGCGTCGAGGCGGCGTGGTCGGACGCGGCCGACGCCGCGGGCGCGGACTCGATGGGCGGCAGCTACGGCGCGCTCGTCGGCTGGCGGCCGAGCGGCGAGCCGCGCGTCGAGAGCCCCGACCTCGTGAACAGGATCTTCTGATGACGACCTCGAACGACATCGCGGTGGTGGGATGGGCGCGGACCGACATGGTCCGCCAGACCGAGCTCAGCGAGACGCAGCTCCTGCTGCGCGTCATCACCGACGCGCTCGAGCCGCTCGGCCTCGCGCGCGGCGACGTCGACTTCACGTGCCTCGGCTCGTGCGACTACATCACGGGGCAGGCCTTCTCGTTCGTGAGCAACCTCGACGCGATCGGCGCCTGGCCGCCGAAGCGCGACTCGCACGTCGAGATGGACGGCGCGTGGGCGCTCTACGAGGCGTGGCTGCGCCTGCAGGAGGGCGACATCGACATCGCCGTCGTGACGGGCTCGGGGCGCTCGTCGACCGGCGACCCGGCGCTCATCTACCCGATGGAGATGGACCCGTTCTTCCTCGCGCCGCTCGGCGCCGACCCGCTCACCTTCGCCGCGCTGCAGGCGCGCGCCGTGATCGCGGCGGGCATCGCCGACGAGCGCGCGATGGCGGAGGTCGCCGTGCGCGCGCGCGGCAAGGGCGACGTCGACGAGCTGCTCGCGCGCGACTACGTGCGCGCGCCGCTGCGCCGCCACGACCTGCCGCCCATCACCGACGGCGCGGCCGCGATGGTGCTCGCGCGCGGCGACCGCGCGCGCGAGCTCGTGCCGCGGCCCGCGTACGTCACGGGCTTCGACCACCGCACCGAGTGCCACAACCCGTCGTTCCGCCGCCTCGACGACTCGCCGTCGACGCGCATCGCCGCCGCGGCCGCGGGGCTCGGCGACGGGCCGGTCGAGGTCGCCGAGCTGCAGGCCGCATTCACGCACGAGGAGCTGCTGCTGCGCCGGGTGCTCGGGCTCGGCGACGGCGTGAAGGTGAACGCCTCGGGCGGCGCGCTGCGCGAGAACCCCATCATGGCGACGGGCCTGTGCCGCATCGGCCATGCGGCCGACCACGTCTTCGCCGGCGGCCGGCGCGCGCTCGCGCACGCGACGAGCGGCCCGTGCCTGCAGCAGAACCTCGTCTGCATCCTGGAGGGCCGCTCGTGATCCCCGCAGCCGTCGTCGGCGTCGGCCAGACGCACCACAAGACGCGCCGTCACGACGTCTCGTTCGGCGGCCTCGTGCGCGAAGCCGTCTTCCGCGCGCTCGAGGACGCGCACATGACGATGGCCGACATCGACGCCGTCGTCCTCGGCAAGGCGCCCGACCTCTTCGAGGGCGTGATGAAGCCCGAGCTCTACCTGTCGGACGCGCTCGGCGCGGTCGGCAAGCCGATGTTCCGCGTGCACACGGCGGGCTCGGTCGGCGGGACGACGGGCATCGTCGCCGCGAGCCACGTGCAGGCGGGCAAGCACCGCACGGTGCTCGCCGTCGCGTTCGAGAAGCAGTCCGAGGGCAATGCGCAGTTCGCGCTCGGCTCGGGCAAGGGCGCGTCGCTCGGCGCGGGCGGCGCGTTCGCGCCGTTCATCCGCTCCTACATCCACCGCTCGGGAGCGCCCGAGCACATCGGATGGAAGGTCGCGGTGAAGGATCGCCAGAACGCGCTCCTCAACCCGTATGCGCACCTGAAGATCGCGGACATCTCGATCGAGAAGGTGAAGAACAGCCAGATGATGTGGGAGCCGATCCGCTTCCTCGAGTCGTGCCCGTCGTCCGATGGCGCGTGCGCGGTCGTCATCACCGACGAGAAGGGCGCGAAGGCCGCGGCGGGAGACGGCCGCGCGCCGGCGTGGATCCTCGGCACGTCGTCGCGCTCGGAGCCGCCCGCGTTCCCGGGCCGCGACCCCGTGCGCCCGCAGGCGTGCCTCACCTGTGCGAAGGACGTGTACGCGCAGGCCGGCATCACGAAGCCGCGCGAGCAGCTCGACATGGCCGAGCTCTACGTGCCGTTCTCGTGGCACGAGGCGATGTGGCTCGAGGCGCATCACATCGCGGAAGAGGGCGCGGGCTGGAAGATGATCGACGACGGCTCGACCGAGATCGGCGGCTCGTTCCCGGTCAACTGCTCGGGCGGCGTGCTGTCGTCGAACCCGATCGGCGCGTCGGGCCTGCTGCGCTTCGCCGAGGCGGCGCTGCAGGTGCGCGGCATGGCCGGCGAGCACCAGGTCGACGGCGCGCGCACGGCGCTCGGCATGGCCTACGGCGCGAACTCGCAGTACTTCAGCATGTGGGTCGTCGGGAGCCGACAGCGCCCGTTCGGTTGAGCCGACGACGGCGCTCGGCTCGGGGAGAACCGCGGCATGACGGCATCCGAGATCGTCTACGACCCTGCGAGCGAGGCGTTCGCCGACCGCGCGCTCGACGTCTACCGCGCGCTGCGCGACCGCGAGCCGCTCCACTGGTCGCCCTACCGCAAGTCGTGGGTCGTCTCGCGCTACGACGACGTGCGCGCGCTGGCCGCCGACCACGAGACGTTCTCGTCCGAACGCACGTCGATCAGCCTCGGGCTCCTGCCGCAGATCCAGCAGATGGACCCGCCGCGCCACGACGAGCTGCGCAACCTGCTCTGGAGGGCGTTCACGCCGAACCGCGTCGCGGCGCTCGAGCCGCGCGTGCGCGAGCTCGCGCGCGGGCTCGTCGACGGCTTCGCGCGCGACGGCCGGTGCGACCTGCTGCACGAGTTCGCGTCGCAGCTCCCGAGCCTCGTGATCGGCGAGCTGATCGGCATTCCCCCCGAGCGACGTCGCGCGTTCCTCGGCTGGACCGAGGCGCTCATCACCGCGAACCCCGGCAAGAGCTGGGACACGAATCCGTTCCAGGAGATCTACCAGGAGTTCGCGAAGCTCCTCGAGCTGCGGCGCAGCGAGCGGCGCGACGACCTGATGAGCGCGCTGATCGACATCGAGGTCGAGGGCGAGCAGCTCTCGCAGGAGGAGCTGCTCGGCTTCTGCTTCCTGCTCGTCGTCGGCGGCAACGACACGACCACGAACCTGATCGCGAACGCGGCCGTGCTGCTCGCGCGCCACCCCGAGCAGCGCGCCGAGCTCGTCGCCGACCCGTCGCTGATTCCCGAGGCGGTCGAGGAGGCGCTCCGCTGCGAGGCGCCGACGCAGGCGCTGCCGCGCCTCGCGACGCGCGACGTCGAGCTGCACGGCACGCGCATTCGCGCGGGCGAGGAGGTGTCGCTCCTCTGGGGCTCGGCCAACCACGACGAGCGCCGCTTCCCCGACCCCGATCGCTTCGACGTCCACCGCGCCGACAAGCGCCATCTCGCGCTCGGCCACGGCATCCACTTCTGCATGGGCGCGCACCTCGCGCGCCTCGAAGGGCGCGTCGCGCTCGAGGAGCTGCTCGCGCGCATGCCGCACTACGCGCTCGCCGACGAGCCGCGCTGGCAGGCGAGCCCGTGGGCGCGCGCGTACGCGGCGGTGCCGATCCGGTTCTGAGGACGGCGAGCGCGCCGCGCGTCAGCCGCGACGCGCGGCGGCGTGCCGGCCCGCGGCGCGGCCGAAGAACGTGCCGTCGCCGAGCGACATGCCGCTGCTGTAGCCCTGCTTGGCGACGCCGCTCGTCGTGCGCCCGGCGGCGTAGAGCCCCGGGATCGGCTCGCCCGACGCGCGCAGCACGCGCGCGTTCGCGTCGATGCGGAGCCCGCCTAGCGTGAAGGCCGCGTAGATCTCGGTGTCCACCGAGAGGTCGATCGCCGCGAAGGGCGGCTCGACGATCGGCGTCACGTAGCCGTTGCCCTTGCGGAAGAGCGGGTCCTCGCCGCGCGCGGCGTGCTCGTTGTAGTAGGCGACCGTCTGCTGGAGCACGCCGTCGGGCAGGCCGAGCTCGCCCTCGAGCTCGGCGATCGTCTCGGCGACGGCGGCGATCTCGATCGGGAAGAACGCCGGCCGCTCGAAGTGCGCGTCGTCGACGACGAGCCAGGCGCGGCCTTCCTGGTGGAAGAGCACGGTCTCGCCCGCGCGCCCGAAGTAGACGTCCTCGTTCAGGAAGCGCTGGCCGTGGCGGTTGACGAAGATGCCGTGGCGCAGCGAGTTCGGCGGGAACACGACGAGCGAGACGTCGCCGGCTTCCATGCGGATCGCCTCTCCGCCGGCCGCGAGCCCGAGCCGGATGCCGAGCCCGTCGTCCGTCTCGGTGCCCGTCTTCTGCCTGCAGCGGCGGAGCAACGGCGCGTGGCGCGCGAGCATCGCGTCGTCGAAGATGAAGCCGCCCGCGGCGAGCACGACGCCGCGCCGCGCGCGGATCGTCTCCGTGCCCTCGAGCGAGCGGACGACGGCGCCGACGACGGCGCCGTCGCGCGCCAGCACGAGCGCGTCGCAGCGGCGTTGACAGGCGGCGCGCGCGCCGGCCGCGCCCGCCGCCTCGACGAGCTTGCGCATCAGCAGCGCGCCCTTGCCGCGCACCGCGCGCGGCGCGTGCCCGCGCGGCGCGGGCCGCGCGATCTCGCAGAATGGATGCACGTGCTCGGAGCCCGAGTAGACGAGCCCCTCGTCCGATGTGAACGGCTCGTGCGCGCCCGCGAAGAAGCTCTCGCGAAACGGGACGCCGCGCGCCGCGATCCAGTCGAAGTGCGCGGCGCTGCCCTCGCAGTAGGGCGCGACGAGCGCCTCGTCCGGGTCGGGGCCGCAGGCGGCCATCATGTAGCGGAACATGTTCTCGGCCGAGTCCTCGTAGCCGAGCGCGCGCTGCAGCGCCGTGCCGCCGCCGAGGTAGAGGAAGCCGCCCGACTGCGCGGACGTGCCGCCCGGGCCGCCCGCGCGGTCGACGACGAGCACGTCCGCCCCCGCCTCCGCCGCCTCGATCGCCGCGCACGCGCCCGCGCAGCCGAAGCCCACGACGAGGACGTCGACGGTCGCGTCCCACTGGCGCACGTCGCGCTCGTCGACGCGCAGAAGCTCCGGCTCGCTCACGCTCGATTCCCTCCCCGCGGTTCCGCGCGCGCTCGTCCGCGTCGTCCGGCCCGCCGCCGCTGACTACCGCATCCGGGGCCACGACGTCGACCCGCGCCCGCGCGCGTCGGCGCGTCCTGCGCCCGCGCCGCCGCCGCGGGCGTATGCTCTGCGCGCCGTCCCCACGCTCGATGCGCGCGCTTCCGACGCCGCGCGCGCAGCCCGCGCGACTTCCCACAGGAGGAGAGACATGTCCGGCCAGACCGTGCGCCTGCACCGCGTGCTCACGACGAAGCCCGAGAAGGTCTACCGCGCGTTCCTCGAGCCCGACGCGCTCGCCCGCTGGCTGCCACCGAACGGCTTCACGTGCCGCGTCCACTCGCACGAGGCGAAGGTCGGCGGCAGCTACCGGATGTCGTTCACGAACTTCACGACCGGCAAGGAGGAGGCGTTCGGCGGCACCTATCGCGAGCTCGTTCCGAACGAGCGGATCGTCTACACCGACGCCTTCGACGACCCCGGCCTCCCGGGCGAGATGCGCGTCACCGTGACGCTCGCGCCGGTCTCCGTCGGCACCGAGGTGGCGATCGTGCAGGAGGGCATCCCCGACGTGATCCCGCTGCACGGCTGCTACCTGGGCTGGCAGGAGTCGCTGCTCAACCTCGCGCGGCTCGTCGAGCCCGAGATCGAGGCCTAGCGTCCAGCTTCGAGCGGGGGAGCCGGTGAGCGCGTCGATCCGAATCGGCCACATCCTCGTGCACAGCCGCGACGAGCGGGCATGGGCTCGCTTCCTCTCGGAGATGCGCGGGCTCCCGGAGCCCGCGGCCTTCGGCCACTTCGCCGTCGTCGTTGCCGTCGTCGCGCTCGCGCACGGCGCCTCGCTCGACCTCCTCGACGCGGGCGACTCGACTTCCAGCCCCGGCACTACGCGTTCCTCGTGGACGAGGCGGACTTCGACCGCGTGAAGGCGCGCCTCGACGACCCCGACGGCCACCTGCTCGAGGTGCACACGCGCCCCTACGGAAGCGGCGGACCGACCGCCTAGCGATCGCGGTCCTTGGCCGTGCGGCGAACCGACGCGGCGCGCGCGGCGACCAACCCGTCGCCCGTCCGTCCCACGGCCCCGCCCGCTCCCTCCCCTGCCACACCGGAGATCGCATGAACGTCCTTCCCGCCCTCCTCCTCGCCCTCGCCATCGCCGGCGGCACGACCGCCGGCGGCTACTTCGTCGGCAAGGGCTTCACCGACGCGCGCGCGCTCGAGCGCACGGTCTCCGTGAAGGGGCTGTCGGAGCGCGACGTCCCGGCGGACGTCGCGATCTGGCCGCTCCAGCTCTCGGTCGCGGACAACGACCTCGCCGCGCTCGTCGCGACGGTCGCGCGCCAGCGCGACACCGTGGTCGCGTTCCTCGAGGCGCGCGGCTTCGACGACGGCGAGATCACGGTCGGGGCGCCCGCGATCACGGACAAGCAGGCGCAGAGCTACGGGAACGACGACGCCCGCTTCCGCTATCTCGCGCAGCAGGTCCTCACCGTCTACACCCCGAAGATCGACGCGGTGCGCGCGGCGAAGCGCGACCTTCTCGAGCTCGGCGAGGCCGGGATCGTCTTCTCGCAGGAGAGCTACGACCTGCGCACGCAGTTCCTGTTCCAGGGGCTCAACGCGATCAAGCCGGAGATGATCGAGGAGGCGACGCGCAACGCGCGCACGGTCGCGGAGAAGTTCGCGGCCGATTCCGAGAGCCGGCTCGGCAAGATCAAGTCGGCCTCGCAGGGCCAGTTCTCGATCGAGGACCGCGACAGCAACAACCCGCACGTGAAGCGCGTGCGCGTCGTCTCGACGCTCGAGTACTACCTGGCCGACTGACGCCGGCGCGCCGCGGGCGCCGATGCTAGGCGCGCGGGAGCGAGAGGCGCAGACGCGTGCCGCCGCCCTCGCGCGGGGCGGCCTCGATGTGGCCGCCGTTCTGGCGCGCGAGCTGCCAGCAGAGCGAGAGGCCGAGCCCGACGCCGCGGCCCGGCGACTTCGTCGTGTAGAACGGGTCGAAGAGGCGCGCCGGGTCGACGTCGCCGAGGCCCGCGCCGCGATCCTCGACGTCGATCACGACGCTGTCGCGATCGGCCGCGACGCGCACGTCGACGGGGCGCCCCTCGACGTCCGCCTCGAGCGCGTTCGAGACCAGGTGCAGCAGGATCTGCAGCAGGTCCTCCATGCGCACGGCCGCGTGGACGGGCGACGTCGGCACGTCGGCGCGGATGCGCTGCGGATCCTTGCCGAGGCCGAGCAGGTCGATGGCGCGCCGCGCGATCGCCTGCACGTGCGTGCGCGCCGCGTCGCCTTCCTCGCGCGGCACGGCCGCGAGCTTGTTCATCCGCCGCACGATCTCCGCGACGCGCTCGCTCTCGGTCGCGACGACCTCGATCAGCGCGTCGAGCTCGGCGGCTTCGGCCGGGTCGCGCAGGCCGAGCATGCGCGCGCGGTCGCCGAGGAACTCGGCGGCGATGCCGATCGACGTGATCGGGTTGTTGATCTCGTGCGACAGGCCCTGCGCGAGCAGCCCGAGCGCCTCGACGCGCGTCGCGACGTCGGCGCGCCGCTCGGCTTCGTAGGCCGTGCGGCGGTCCGTCACGACGACGCCCTGTCCGACGACGAGGCCGCGCCGCTCGAGCGGGAAGCGGCGCACGTCGAAGCCGGGATCGAGCGCGAAGGGCGCGAGCAGCTCGCCGAGGTCGCGCTCGGTGCGCGCGCCGTCGAGGCCGAGCAGCGCGCGACCGGTGCGGTTGACCTCGAGCACGCGGCCGCGGTGGTCGGCGACGAGCACGGCGGCGTCGAGCTGGTCCATCAGCTCGGAGCGCGCGAGCCCGGCGAGGAAGGGCGCGCCGACGAGGTCGAGCACGCCCCACCGCAGCACGACCGCCGTGACGGCCATCGCGAGCGGCGTCGGGTCGCGCGGCGGCACGTCGAGGCCGACGTACAGCCAGTTGACGACGAGCGGGAACGCGATCGCCGCGAACACGATCCACCCGGTGGCGCGTCGCTGCGCGCGGACGCGCGCGGCCGCGGTCGCGAACAGCAGGAGGCCGACGGCGAGCGTCGTCCACTGCACGGCGCCGTGGACGAAGAAGAGCGGTCCGCGCGTCGGGCCGGCCGGATCGCCGGCGATGAACGACTCGGGGTGCGGGCCGTAGAGCGATGCGTACAGCACGAGCTCGACGCCGCCGGCGGCGAGCGCGGCCGCCGCGCCCGCGCGTCGCGCGCTCGGGCCGTGCAGGCGCGCCGCCGTCCAGAGCAGCACGGGGCCGAGCGCGCACACGCCCGCGAACAGGATGCGGCGCGCCGCGAGCGCCTCGCCCGGAGAGCCGGCCTGGTGCAGCAGCAGCTCGCCGCCGCTCCAGAGCGCGGCGCTCACGGCGAGCACGGGAACCGAGGCGAGGTCGCGCCAGAGGCGACGAGCGACGGTCTCGATCGCGATGCCGACGCACACGCTCGTCGCGAGCAGGAGCCCGAGATCCCAGGCCAAGGCGTGCCTCCATCGAGCCGTGCGCGCGGCGCGGGGCAAACTATCAACGGCTGCGCCGGCGGTCTAGGATGCAGATGGGATCGAGCCGGGGGCGAGTGCGCCGCGCGCGGAGGTGTGCGCGGACGCGCTCCCTCGAACCGAGGTACGGAACGATGCGCGCACGACGCGTGCAGCTCGGCCTGGCGGCGCTCGCCGTCGCGGCGACTTCCGGATGCGCGCAGCTCGACCGCGACGGCGGCGAGGTGCGCGCGTCCGCGGACGCTTCGCGAACGACGGCCGGCTGCGCGGCGCTCGCGTCCCCGGCCTGCACACGATCGACGTCGCGCAGGGCGGCGTCGACCGGTCGTTCCAGCTCTGGGTGCCGGCCGGCTACGACGGCGCGGCCGTGCCGCTGCTCTTCTGGCTCCACGGCTCGGGGACGTCCGGCGAGCAGGCGATGGCGACCCCCGGCGCGGACGGGCGTCCGATGTTCCCCGCCGACGCCGACGAGCACGGCTATGCCGTCGCCACGCCGACCGGCGCCGTGCCCTTCGCGCCGGCTCCGGGCATCGCGGGCTTCGCGTGGAACGTCCCGGGCGTTCCGCTCGTCGGCACCGCCGTCCACCCGCCGCCCGATGCGCTCGACGACGTCGCGTTCGTCGCGCTCGCGATCGACGCGATTGCGGAGACCGTCTGCATCGACGAGGCGCGCATCTACGCCGCGGGCGCGTCGGGGGGCGGGCGCATGGCGTCGCAGCTCGGCTGCGACCTCGCCGACCGCATCGCCGCGATCGCGCCGGTGATGGGCGTGCGCGCTCCGCGCGCGAGCGACGCGCCGCCGGAGTCGGTCGAGTGCCGCCCGTCGCGCGCCGTGCCGGTCGTCGCGATCCACGGCCGGCTCGACCCGGTCAACGTCTTCGCGGACGACGACGAGCGGCTCGTCGCCGGCTCGTCGTGGACCTACGGCGTGCCGGAGGCGATGCGCCGCTGGGCCGCGCTCGACGGCTGCGCCGTCGACGCGCCGCGCCGCACCCGCGTTTCCCCGCACGTCGAGCGCGTCGAGTACCCGGGCTGCCGCGACGGCGCGAGCGTCGTGCTGTACGACGTCGCCGACGGCGGTCACACGCTCCCGGGCGCCGCGCCCATCCCGCGCTCGCGGCGCGGATCGGCCCGACCGACGGCGAGCTCGACGCGGCCGACGCGATCTGGGAGTTCGTCTCGCGCCACCGACTCGCGGGAGGAGAGGGCGACGTCGATCGCGCGCCGCGCCCGAGCGCGAGCCGTCGTTAGTTCGACGCGGTCTTCGCTCCCGGCGGCGAGTACCAGATGGGCGACGACCAGGCGCGCTCCTGGATCGTCTCGGGGTAGCCCTTCGTCGGCGGGAGGCCCGCTTCCTTCGCGAGCAGCGTCGACCAGCGCGGCGTCGGGAGCTCGACGACGCGCACGTAGTAGAGCGCGGGCCGGGCGGCGTCGAAGCCCGGGTCCTGCCACACGACCTCGAGGCTCGGCGCGCCGTCCTTCGCGACCTTCGCGTCGTAGACCTGCTCGGCCGGACCGTCCTCGCCGAGCCACACCTTCACGACCTGGACGCGCTCGAGCTTCGCGCCGCGCGGGTCCTGCAGCGCGAGCACGGCGATGCGCGGAGCGGCGCCGTCCTCCGCGCTCCGCGCGGGCAGCGTGGCGCCCATCGGCACGCCGCCCGCCTGCGCCGCCTCGCGCCAGCCCGGCTTCTGCACGAGATCGGCGGGATAGTCCCAGCCGCCGAAGACGCGCAGCGCGATGCGCGTGCCCGAGGTGGCGAACGTCTCCTTGCGGCGGAGCGCGTCGTAGAGCGCTTCGCGCGTGTTCTCGGGAGCCCAGATGCCGGCGAGCCCGCCGCTTCCCGTCGCGATCAGCGGGATGACGGGGTTCGGGTCCTCCGTCTGCGCGAGCAGCACCTTCACCGCCTCGACGGGCAGCTCGCCCATCATCCCCGGCCCGCGGTACGTCGACTCGCGCGTGTCGGCGAGGCCCGTGTGCAGGTCGGTCGCGCCGACGACGCCGAACGCGAACGGGTTCTCGCCGGTCGCCTTCGCGATCGCGAGCCCGCGGCCCCACGCCTCGCGGAAATAGCTTCCGCTCGGCTCGCCCCGCCGCATGCCGCCCGTCGCGCCCATCAGCGACTCGAAGATCTCGAAGCTCGCGAGCTCGTCGGGCGGAGAGGAGGGTGCGTCTCGGACTGGCCCTTGCTCTGGTAGATCTCGCCGATCGGCTCGTTCGCCGCGCGGCGCCTCGCATAACGAGCGTCGATCGGCTTGCCGTCCGAGTCGCGGGGCGCGTACATGAGGCCGTTGCTGACGTCGGCGTTGTGCGGGATGGCGAGCGCCTCGATGCCGCGCGCGCGGTTCTCCTCGAGCCACGTCCAGAGGTCCTCGGGGCGCAGCGAGTCGATCGAGCTGAAGGGCAGGGGCGCCTCGTTGCCGCGGAAGATCACGTTGCGGTGGAGGTTCTGGCCGTCGGGCGTCGCGCTCCACTCGTAGGCGAGGAAGGTCGTGAACACGCCGGGCTGGTAGTAGCGGTCGACCGCCTGCTTCTCCGCCTTCCACGCACCCGCGATGATGGGCTTCACGTCGACGCCCGGGATCGGATCGCTCGACTTGAAGAGGCGCTCGACCTGCGAGATCGGCGCGTGCTTGCCGGCGCGGAGCGTGCGGCTCATCTCGGTCGCGGCGAGCGGCCCCTCGTCGTCGTACAGCGCGCGGCCGACGCCCATCTGCTCGGCGTGGTCGGTGACGGCGATGAAGTCGAGCGGCTCGTCGCGCCGGAGCATCTGCCCGGCGTACTCGACGGCCTCGCCGCGCGCGAAGCGGTAGGCGTCGTCGAGCCCGGTGCGCGCGCCGCTCAGGAAGACGGCGTCCGTCGAGTAGGACGTGTGGAGGTGGAGATCGCCGTAGTAGACGTTGAGATCGCCGTCGCCGGCCGCGGCCGGCCCGGCGAGGGCGAGTGCGGACGCGACGGCGGCGAGCCGCGCGAGCACGCGCGTGCGGTGCGAGGTCATCGGAGGGTCCTCCAGGGATCTCGGATCTCGGGGATGCGAGTGCGATCCGCGCGCAGCGCGCGCGTCACGGCGCGGTGCCGGCGCCGTAGATCTCGGCGAGCAGCAGGAGCTCCGGGTCGTCGAGCGCCCGCTCGCGGCTCAGGAAGCCGAGCAGGCTCGAGAGGAAGACCGACGCCACGCTCTTGGCGCCGACGTCGCGGCGGATCACGCCCCGCTCCTGCGCGGCGGCGACGAGCCGCGCGATGCCCTCGATGTGCGGGTGCCCGTCGGGCATCGGCGGCTGCGCGGCCGCGACCTGCCAGATCTCCTGGCGCAGCTCGGGCGCGTCGCTCGGCTCGAGGTAGTGGGCCTCGATCAGGGCCCGGAAGAAGTCGCGGGCGGTCGCGATCGACTCGGTCGGGAGGTCCGCGAGGCGCCGGCGCACGCGCTCGGCCAGCCGCCGCGACGCCTCGAGCAGCACGGCCTGCTTGTTCTCGAAGTGCGTGTAGAACGTTCCGTAGGCCACGCCGGCCACGCGCGTGATGTCGCCGACCTGCGCGGGCCCGACGCCCACCCGGACGAACTCGTCGAGCGCCACCTCGTAGAGGCGCTCGCGCGTCCGCAGCCGGCGGCGCTCCCGCGGCGTCGCGGGCTTCTCGAGGGGGCCGTGAGCATGGGCCGGCGCAGGCTAGGTGATAATTATCAGTGACGCCAATCGCGGTCGGCGTGCGGTGCGGGCCGCTTCCTGCGAACGCGATCGCAAGCTGTGCCCGCGCGCCCTCTCCCCGGCGCGCTCGGCCCGCCGTCCCGAGTCTCCCCGAGCCGACGCCGCGGCCCATGCCCGGAACTGGTCATGACAAAACTCATTGACAGATATCATGCACTCGGAGAGGGTGGTGGGCACGACCCGCTCGCGAGGCCACCGTGCCCGGCTCGCGCGCGCTCGCGGAAGGTGTCCTCCGGCGGCCTGCGCCCGCCCGGCGGCCCACCTCCGAGGCAACGAAGTCGGGCACCGTACGCATCGCATCGCTCCACCTCGAAAGGAGACCTCCGTCATGGGGCTTCGACATCTCACGCTCACGATCGCGTTCGTCGCCGCTGCCGCTCTCGCCCTTCCCGCCTCCGCCGTCATCAAGGTCTACGACGCGACTCCGCCGCACGGCACGCCGGGCGACGAGCTCGCCTACGCGGTGACGCTGTGCCCGACCATCCGCGTGAACCCGGGCCAGCAGCAGGGCAGCTTCACGCTGAACGACAACGGCGGTGGAACCGTCACGATCGCGGACTGGAACCAGCAGCGCGTCGTGCTGACCAACATCTCGACTGCGCAGCTCACGCCCGTGTTCGGCCCCGGCTCGTTCGTGTTCGTCGACTCCAAGAACACGCTCAAGACGACACTCGGCCAGACGGCGTCCGGCAGCACGGCGGCCGGCGGGAGCGTCGACTGGGGCGTGCTCGGCGGCTGGACGAGCACCGGCCTCGCGTTCTGCATCGCGAGCCCGCAGACGATCTGCACGTCGGGCGCGCAGATCCCGCACGGCCAGACCGTTCCCGTGCCGCCGATCAACTCGCCGACGTACGACCTCGGCACCTGGACGTTCGACTCGAACGGGAACTTCCAGGCCGCATCGGCCTACATCTGGGGCACGTTCAACGGCGGCGTCTCGAACACCCAGTCGCTGCTGCGCGGCTCGTTCGTGGGCGGCGGCGTTCCCGCGATTCCCCTCTTCGGTGTCGGCGCCCTCGCCGTCGGGCTCGCGGTCACTGGCGCGCGCTCCGCGCTGCGCAGGAAGTAACGCGCGAGCGAATCGGGCACCGCACCCGGGGCCGCTCGGCGAAGGCCGAGCGGCCCCTTCTCGTTCGCGCTCCCGACGTCGCCTGCGCGCGGCGCGCGCGCGCTCGTCAGGCCGCCTCGGCGGGCACGCTCCCGACGTAGCGCACGTCCGGGCGGATCAGGCGGCCGCGCTCGCGCTCCTCGTCGACGTGCGCGAGCCAGCCCGCGACGCGCGCCGCGGCGAAGACCGCCGTGAACGCGTCGCGCGGGAAGCCGAGCGCGTCGAGCAGCACGGCCGTGTAGAACTCGACGTTCGCGTCGAGCCCGCGCGCCGGGTAGCGCTCGCGCAGCACGCGCACGGCGACGCGCTCGACGGCGCGCGCGAGCGCGAGGTAGCGGCCGCCGCCCTCGCTCGCCTCGAGCGCGGCGATCGCGCGCTCGAGCACCGCCGCGCGCGGGTCGCGCACGCGGTACACGCGATGGCCGAGCCCCATGATGCGCCGCCCCGCGTCGAGCTCCGCGCGCAGCCACGCCTCCGCGGCGCCGGGCTCGCCGATGGCGTCCAGCATGTCGAGCACGGGCCCCGGCGCGCCGCCGTGCAGCGGGCCCTTGAGCGCGCCGAGCGCGGCGACGACCGCCGACACGGCGTCCGAGCCCGTCGATGCGACGACGCGCGCGGCGAACGTCGACGCGTTCATGCCGTGCTCGGCGACCGTCACGAGATAGGCGTCGAGCGCGGCGGCGCTCGCCGCGCTCGGCGCGCGGCCGTGCGCGCAGCGGAGCAGGTCGGCCGCGTGGCCGAGCGACGGGTCGGGTGCGACGGGCGCGCCGCGCGCGCAGGCGCACCCACGCGGCCGCGAAGACGCCGACCGCGGCCGTGATCGCGACGCGCAGCGACGCGTCGCTCTCGCCGCGCTCCGCGCGCAGCCAGGCGGTGGCGCCGCGCAGCGCCTCCATCGCGTCGTCGGTCGCGAGCGCGCGCTCGACCTCCGGGAGTCGCGCGAACGCGCGCGCGCGCGCCGCGCCGAGCTCGCGGCAGAGCGCCTCGCGGGCCGCGGCGTCGGGCAGCGCGCCCGTCCACAGCAGCGCCGCCGCGTCCTCGAACGAGAGCGCGCCCGCGAGCGCCTCGACGTCGTGGCCGCGCACGACGAGGCGCCCGCGCTCGCCGTCGACGAGCGAGAGCCGCGTCTCGGCGACGACGACGCCGTCGAGGCCGGGGCGGACGGGGGCAGGGGCGGAGCGGGCGGTCGGGGCGAAGTCGGTCATCGGTCGTCTCCTCGGCGGCGTCGGGTCGCCGCGGCTTGCGCGCGCGCCGGAGATTCGGTCGAATCGGAGCGTTCGTAAATCTTGATCAAGTAATCAATGTGAGCGTCGGCTCCGGCGCAGGCGCGCCCTGCGCGCGCAGCGCGCGCCCCGGCGGAAGCGCGCGGCGCGCGCCCCGGCGAAGCGCGCGGCGCGCGCCCCGGCGGAGGCGCGGCGCGCCCGGACGCGGCGCGGAGGAGGCGGAATGGCGGCGCGATCCAGCGCGCGGGACGAGCTCACGGCGGCGCAGGCCGCGAAGCTGCTCGGGGTGAAGGTCGCGACGCTCTACGCGTACGTGAGCCGCGGCCTGCTGCGCTCCGTCGCGCACGACGGCGCGCACCGCGAGCGGCGCTACCTGCGCAGCGACGTCGAGGGCCTGCGCGCGCGTCAGCGGGGCGCGTCCGCGGCGCGCGCGCTCGCGTGGGGCGAGCCCGTGCTCGACTCGGCGATCACGGCGATGACGCCGCGCGGGCCCGCCTATCGAGGCCACGTCGCCGTCGACCTCGCCGCGCGCGGCGTCGCGTTCGAGGCCGCGAGCGAGCTGCTGTGGACGGGCGCGTTGCCCGCGGGCCCGGTGCGCTGGGCCGTGCCGGACGACGCGCCCGACTTCCGCGCGCTCGCGCGCCTCCTCCCGCGCGACGCGAGCCGCACGAGCGCCGCGATCGCCGTCGTCGCGCTCGCCGCCGCGAGCGATCGCCACCGCCACGACCGGCGCGGCGACGCCGTGCTCGCGCGCGCACGCCGCCTCGCGCGGCTGCTCGCGTGCGCGCTCGCGCTGCCCGCGCACCGGATCGCGCCCGCGCCGCGTGGGCGGCGCGCGGCATCGCCCGCGCCGTGCTCGTCGCGTGCGGCCGGCGCCCGACGGCGCGCACGGTCGCGGCCGTGGATCGCTGGCTCGTGCTCGCCGCCGACCACGAGCTCAACGCGTCGACCTTCGCGGCGCGCGTCGCGGCGTCGACGCGCGCCGATCCGTACGCGTCGGTGCTCGCCGGGCTCGCGGCGTTCTCGGGCGCGTGGCACGGCTCGGCGTCCGACGGCGTCGAGGCCGTCGTCGCGAGATGGCGCGCCCGTCCGAGGCCGCGCGCGTCGTGCGCGAGCGCACGCGGCGCGACGAGCGCATCCCCGGCTTCGGGCACGGCTACTACGGCGCCGCGGCCGACCCGCGCGCGCTCGTGCTGCTCGCGGACGCCATCGCCCTCGCGCCGCGCGCGAACGAGGTGCGCTGCGTGCGCGCGCTCGTCGACGCGATGGACGAGGCGGGCCTCCCGAAGCCGAACCTCGACGCGACGATGGTCGCGCTGCGCGCCGCGCTCGGGCTCCCCGTCGGCGCCGCGGCCGGTGTCTTCGCGGTCGCGCGCAGCGCGGGCTGGACGGCGCACGTGCTCGAGCAGTACGCGACCGACCGGCTGCTGCGCCGCGCGCGCGCTACGTCGGCGAGGCGCCGGAGGGCACGGGCTTCGTCGTGGGGCCGGCCGTGAGCGAGACGCGCGACGCGAGCGCGTGAAAGCGCGCGCACACGCGGCCGCGCCGGTGCAGACTGCGCGCACGAAGACCACTCTCGCACTCCGACGGAGCCCGCATGCCGCGCGACACCGCCTTCCCCGAGCTCGACTGCTACATCCTGCCCGGCCACACGCAGACGCCGGCCGACGCGATCGCCGAGGCGCGCGCCGCCGAGGCCGCGGGGCTCGGGCGCGTGTGGCTCTCCGAACGCTTCGACGTGAAGGAGGCCGGCGCCGTCTGCGGCGCAGCGCTCGCCGTCACCGAGCGCATCCGCGTCGCGACCGCCGCGACCAACCTCCACACGCGTCACCCGCTCCTGCTCGCGACGCTCGGCAGCACGCTGCACCACCTGTCGGGCGGCCGCTTCGAGCTCGGGCTCGCGCGCGGCGTCGGTGTGCGCGACCAGATGATGGGCCTCGAGCACGTCTCGAACGCGAAGCTCGCCGACGGCGTGCGCATCCTTCGCGCGCTCTGGAAGGGCGAGAAGGTCGCCGGCTACGACGGCGCGCTCGGCCGGCTTCCCTATCTGTCGATGGGCGACTGGATGGACGCCTCGATCCCCGTCCACTTCGTCGGGTTCGGCCCGCGCAGCCTGCGCATGGCGGGCGCGCACTTCGATGGCGTCCACCTCCACACGTTCATCACGCACGCGGGCCTGCGCCGCGCGAGGGCACTCGTCCAGGAGGGCGCGGAGGCCGCGGGCCGCGACCCCGACGCCGTGAAGATCACGACCGTCTGCGCCACCGCCGTCGACCCGAGTCGCGAGGCCTTCCTGCGCAAGTTCGTCGCGCGCATGGCCACCTACATGCAGGCGCCCGGCTATGCCGAGCACCTCGTCGCGCTCAACGGCTGGGATCCGGAGGTGCTCGCCGCCTTCCGCGCCTCCGACGCCGTGCGCGCCGTGCCCGGCGGCATCGACAGCGTCGCGACGCTCGAGCAGCTCGAGGCCATCGCACCGCTCATCCCGTCCGAGTGGCTCCCCGCCGCCACCGGCTCACCCGAGGACTGCGCCCGCTACTGGCGCGCCGAGCTCGAGCACGGCGCCGACTCCGTCTGCATCCACGGCTCGACCGCCCGCGAGTTCGCCCCCGCGCTCGACGCCTACGCGAAGCTCCGCGACGCCGGCTGAGCCCCGCGCCACACCCCATTCTTTGTGCATCCCGGCGCACTTGACGCCCGTCGCCGTGCGCTAGACTGCGCGCCCCGCGGAGGCCCGGCGTCGCCCGACGCCCGGAACCTCCACCGAGGCCCGCCCACGGGCCTCCAGGGCATGGGCGCCCGTAGCTCAGATGGATAGAGCATCAGCTTGCGGAGCTGAGGGTCGCACGTTCGAGTCGTGCCGGGCGCGCCACGCATCTCCTGCTGGTCCGAGTCTCGAACGCACGTCGTCCGCGCGAAGCCGAGCTTCGACGTGCCGGCCCGTCGAGCCGTCGCTCGCCGCTTGCTAGGCGGTCGCGCGGCTTCCCGGGCGTCGGCGCGAGCGCGCGCCGAGATTCCAGATGGCGACGCCTGCGATGCCGGCGAAGCCGATGAGCCAGGCGGCTGCGGTGAGGTCGGGCACGGCCGGTGCCGCGGCCGGCGCCGGAAGCACGACGATGCTGTTCGTCTGGTTGCTCGCGAGATAGAGGACGCCGCCGGAGACGGCGGCACTGTAGATCTGCGAGGCGCCGATGCTCTCCTGTGGAATCGAGGCGGACAGAAAGAGTGCGCCGGTCGCGGGGTCGCGCTCGTAGAACGCGACGTGCTCGAGGCACGAGGCCACGAGCCCGGAGCCATCGGCGAGCATCAGCAGCTCGTTCACGTGGGCGCACTGGCTCAGGTCGACGTAGGCGGTCTGGAAGCTCAGCTGTCCGGTCGCCGGGCTGCGCGTGAAATGGGTGACCGCGTGGTCGTTCACGCTGCCGGCGTAGACGTCGAAGCCATCCGGGCTGATCGCGATCGACTCCACTCCGTTCAGTCCGTCGATGCCGCCGATCCCGTCCTCGTACTGCGCGGCGAATGCGAGCGCGCCGCCCGATTGCCGCGTCACGGCCTCGAGGTAGATGTCGTGCGCGATGTAGAGATGCGCGCCGTCCGGGCTCACCGCCACCGCGAAGCCGCGGCCGAAGGTGTCGTCGATCAGGTCGTACTGGTCGATCAACGAGATGGAGCCACCGAAGCCGCGCGCGAGTGCGACGGCGTAGCCGTTCGAGACGGTGTAGACGTGCTCGCCGTCGGGGCTCACCACCACCTCGTTGATGGAGGTGAAGGCGCTGCAGCACGGCGGGTTCGGCACCTCGTTGACCAGCGCGAGTGCGCCGGTCGCCGGGTTGCGGCTGAACGACGCGGTCGCGAACTCGTTGTACGCGGCGACGTAGACGTTGGCGCCGTCGGGGCTCACCTGGAGATAGCGCGCGTTCCGCAGGCCGTCGGACGGGCCTCCCACCCAGTCGTCCTTCAACGCCTGCACGAACGTGAGCAGGCCCGTGGGGCCGATGGCGAAGACCGAGACGGCGGAGTCCGTGTCCGCCGCCGCGTAGAGGTGTGCGCCGTCGGGACTGATGGCGATGTGCTTCACGCCGGCGAGGCCATCGACGCCGCCGACGCCGTCGGTGACGGTCTGCAGGACCTGCGCATGGGCCGCGCGGGACGCGAGCGCGACCGCCGCCACCAACACCGCGATGCAGCGCCGCCCGCAGCGCACACGCGCGGCGCGTTCGGCATCGGGACGCGAACGAGTGATGCCTGGGCGCCGCTCCGCCCGCAGCACGGACAGTTCCATCGCGATCTCCCACGAACGCAGCAGTGCCACCGCGCTGTCACCACGCGATACCAGGACGTGCGTGACCGGGTCGTGACCGGAGGGTGCCGGTCGGCCGCGCTGCGAGCGGAACGCGGCTCCGAGCGATGCGCCCGCTCGCGGCCTCGACGCTGTGCGAAGTGACGCTCGGAGCAGACCTCGTCGCGAGTCGCTCGCCGAGGAGGTGCCGGGGGCACGGCCCCGGCGCCCGTCGCGGCGCGCCGGGCTAGGTCGCGCGCCGATCCCAGAAGACGACCTCGCGCGTGATCACGGCGACGTCGGCGGCGGCGACGAGCCCCGCGTTCCCCGCGCCGAGCGCGCTCGTCAGCGCGTCGACGCTCGATGCGGCGAGCTCGACGATGGCGCCGTACGGCAGCGTGTCCGCCTGCGGCCCGAACGGGCCGGCGTCGCGGCGGCGATTCACGACGATGCGGTGGAGCGCGCCGGACGCGAGGGCGAGCGCTGCGGCCGCGCGCGCGCTCACCTCGTCCGCGAAGAACAGATACGCGGCGATGCCGCCGAACTCGCCGTCGAGCAGGCGCTCCTCGTCCACCCACAGCGCGGTCGTCGGGATCGGCGCCGAGAACGTCTCGAGCTCGTCCTGCGCCATCGTCTTCGCGCCCGCGATGTCGTCGGGTGTCATCGCGGCGAACGCGTCGTCGCGCACCGCGAAGATCGCGATCGCGTCGAACGCCTCGGACGTGCCGGCGACGGGCGTCGGGCGGAGCGGCTCGGCCTGGACGTAGGCGAGCGCATGGCGCCAGAACGAGCCCTCCATGCCGCGCGCACCGTGCATGCGCCAGCGCCGGACGAAGTCGTCGAATGCAAAGCCGGGCTTGCGCTTCGCGAGGTAGACGAGCTTCAGCACGTGGGCGCCCTCCTGTGGGTCGAGTCGCGCGCGCTCACGGGCGCGACGGGTCGACGACGGTGCGGATCGGCGACGCCGGGTCGGACATCCGCGCGAGCGCGTCCGCGACGCCGGAGAGCCCGATGCCCTCGCCCAGCCAGGGCCGCAGGTCGACCGCGCCGGAGACGATCGCATCGCGCGCGGCGATCATGTCGGCCGGCGTCTCGCCGCCCGCGAAGTGCACGCGCAGTCGCTTCTCCTGCGCCGTCGGCACGTAGACCTCCTCCGGCTCGAGGCAGTACCCGCCCATCACGATGCGCCCGCCCGGGGCGATCGCGTCGACGATCGCGCCGAGGATGCCGGGCTTCCCGACACACTCGTACACGATGTTAGGGGCGCGCTCGCCGAGATCCTTGCGGCGCGCGTACGGCGACTCGTCGCGCGGGTCGAGCGCGACGTCGGCGCCCATCGCGAGCGCGAGCTCGCGGCGGCGCGGGTCGAAGTCGCTCGCGACGATCGGCGCGATGCCCTGCAGGCGCAGCCCCGCGATCACGCCGAGGCCGATCGCGCCGCAGCCGACGACGAGCGGCACGTCGCCCTCGCGCGCTTCGCCCGCGCGCGCGTGCTCGATGCCGACCGCGAGCGGCTCGACGAGCGAAGCGAGATCGAGGTCGACGTCGCGCGGCAGCTCGAGCAGGAAGCTCTCGTCGAGCAGCATGTACTCGCCGTAGCCGCCCGGGCAGTCGGGGTAGTAGCCGACGATGCCGAAGCCGCCCTTCGTGCGGATGCCGGGGATCGCCGTGACGAGCGCGCCGACGGGAAGCGGGCGACTGCTTCCCGGACCGTAGTCGAGGATCTCGCCGACGTACTCGTGGCCCATCACGATCGGCCGAGCGAGGTCGATGCCGCCGTACGCGCCGCCGTTCCTGCGCGAGCGCTCGACGATGGTCGGCCCCGAGATCAGGAAGTGCGCGTCCGAGGCGCACAGCGCGCAGCGATGCGTGCGCACGAGCACCTGGTGTTCGGCGGGCGTCGGGTCGGAGAGCTCGCCGACCGCGATGCGGCCGTTCTCGAGGATCGCGGCTCTCATTGCGTACCTCGTCGCTCGCTCAGCTCTGCGCCGCGCGATGCGCCGCGCTCGCGTGCTCCGTGAGGAGCTCGGAGGCCTGGCGGCGCGGCAGTGTCGCGAGCGGCGACGGCCCCCGCGGATCGGGCATGCCGATGCTCCAGGTCGGCCCGTCGGCGAGGTGGTCGAGCCCTTCGCGCACCACGTCTTCGGCCTTCGCGATGTCGGGGAAGGTGCCGCCGCGCTTCGCCAGCATCGCGCGCAGCGAAGGCGTGTCCGTCGCACCCAGCACGAGCGCGAGCACGTCGACGCCGTGCGGCCGCCACTCCGCCCACAGCGCTTCGGCGAGGATCAGATCGAACGACTTCGTGGCGCCGTACGCCGCGATGTAGCCGGCTCCGACCCACGCCGCGGCGGACGACACGAGCACGACGCCGCCGCGTCCGCGCGCGACGAGCCGCTTCCCGAAGTGGTGGCACGTGTCGACCACCGTCGCGCAGTTGCGCGCGACGAGCGAGCGGAGGTCGGTGAGCGGCTGCTCGAGAAAGGGAAGGCTGTGCGGGTCCGCGCCGGCGTTGTAGACGACGAGCCCGACGTCGAGGTCTTCGGTCGCGGCGGCGAGCACTGCTCCCGCATCGGGCGTGGCGAGGTCGAGCACGACCACGCGCGCTTCGGTGGGCAAACGAGCGGCGAGGTCTTCGAGCAGTGCGCGCCGGCGCGCGACCAGGACGACGTTCACGCCGCGCGCAGCCAGCTGCTCCGCGAACGCGGCGCCCGTCCCGTCGGAGGCGCCCGCGACGACGGCCCACGGCCCGTAGCGCTTCTGGAAGTCGTTCACGGAATCGGCCCTCCTGCGCACGCCTGCACGGGATCGCGCTCATATACAGGACGCTATTTCCTGTAATGGAAGCGGAGCGTACCATGGGCGCATGACGCTGGATGCGACGATCTCCGCCCCGGGCCGCCCCCGCGACGCGCGCATCGACGACCGGGTGCTCCAGGCGACGCGCGCGGTGCTCGCCGCCCGCGGCTTCGATGGCGCGACCGTGCAGGCGATCGCGTCGCGCGCGCGCGTACACACGTCCGCGATCTATCGCCGCTGGCCCTCGCGCATCGAGATCATCGAGCAGGCGGTCTTCCCCGGCCTGTCGGCGGCCGACGTGCGGCCGACCGGCAACCTCCCGCGCGACCTTCGGCGATTCGTACGCAGCTATCTCGCGGCGCTCGGCGAGCCGGCGGTGCGCGCTGCCATGCCGCACCTGCTCGCGCTGTATCAAGGCGGGCGCGAGGCGCCGAACGGCGCATGGCTCGGTGTCTCGGCGCGGCCGGGCTTCGTCGCCATCCTCGCGGCCGCGCAGCCGGGAACCCTCGACGCGGCGGTCGACCCCGACGACGTCTTCGACGTGTTGCTGGGGGCCATGCTCGCGCGCGTGCTCGTGCCGACCGTCGCGCGGCGCGAGCGGCCGGCCAAGCGGCTCGTCGAGCTGGTGCTCCGGCTGCTCCGCCCGTGCGATGGCTCCGCAACCAGAGCCGCTACCTAGCGAGCGATGGCACCTGCGTGTGGCGGTGCTGCGACGCCGATCCATCGAGGTCCGCAACCTCGACGATCCCGTGCCGGGAACCGACGGTCGCCCGACGCGCTCGTCATCGGGTGCGGGGCGATCGGGCTCTCGTCATGGCACTCCACCGTCGCGTCGCTCGCCGCATCGCGCGCCTCCCGCGCAGTGCCGCCGCCCCGACGCCCGCGACGCCCGCGAGGCCGAGCGCGAGCGCCGGGGCGGGCAGGGCGGGCACGGGGCGTCCGATGCCGCTCGCGTCGTAGGTCGCGCCGGAGGCGGCGACGACGTCGAACGTCGCGACGGGACCGCCGGGCCCCGTCACGGCGAGCCCGGTCAGCGTGGCCGTGAAGCTCGACGCGGGGTGCGACGTGAGCGTCGGGTCCGCGTAGGCGAAGAGCCCGATCTCGAACGCGAGGGGCGTGCCGAACGTGAACGCGATCGGGAGCGTCGGCACCTCGCCGCTGCCGCTCATGCTGCCGTTCGCGAGCGAGAAGCCCCCGAGACCGGTTCCGTCGCTCGAGAAGAGGGTCGGCAGCGAGCCCGGGCCCGTCGCCTGCGACAGGAGCACGTTGCGCGTGATGCCGCCTGCGGGGTCCCAGTTGCGGACGTAGACACCGGCGCCGCCGACGCCGTCGGTCGAGAGCGCGCCCGAGATCGTGATGCGCGCGACGAGCGTGCCGGGCGTGCCGGGCGCGATGCCGGGGCTCGAGATCGTGAGCTCGTCGCGCGCGAGTGCGAGGCCCTCGCTGCCGCTCACGTTGATTCCGCTCGAGCCGCCCGCGTAGCTCGACTGCGCGCTCGCGCCGAGCGCGCCGAAGCGCGCCTGTGCCTGCGCGTCACCGCTGTACGAGTTCGAGCCCCAGGCCGTCGTGAGGGACCGCTCGTCGGAGAGCGCGGGCCCCGCGGACGTGAGCCAGTCGTAGTCGCCGTCGACGCCGCACGCGGTCGACCCCGGCACCGGGACGAGGACGCCCACCGATCCGAAGAACGCGTGCACGGGAGCCGGGGGCGCGAACAGCGTGCACCCCGTGCCGATCGAGTCGCCGCCCTCGGCCAGGACGAGCGTCTCGATCAGGGGCGCCGCGCCGGCGATTCCAGGCGCTCCACCGAAACCCAATAACGTCGAGACGAGCGCGATCCCGCGAAGGAAGGAGGCTGCACGACGACCCCCTCCGATCGACACCGACCGAAGCGACCCGCGAGACATGGACGGCTCCTGATTGCGACCGCGGCGCAACGACGACGCCCGGCGCGAAGGCACCGGGTCGGGAACGCGCGGGGCACGCGCGCCGCGCGATCCGACACGGGCGCCGGGATCCTACACCCGGGACGCCCAAAGCGATTCCGAACGGACGGCGTCGAGGGCGCGCGAGGTCGGCGCGGCGTGCCGCGGGGCGGAACGCGCGCGGCGCATGCTGCCGGCGTGTTGCCGATCGACCGTCCGCCTAGCTTTCGCGGATGCGGCAGACGTTCGACGCCGGCCTCGGCGAGCCGTCGAACGGGAACGTGCACACGACGGCGAGCTTGCTCGAGCTGTCGGCGGCGGTCGCGGCGATCCGGTAGCCGGCGGAGCGGCTCGTGATCCACCAGTGGCACTCGATCTCGTCGGCGCGCTTGCGCAGGCACTGCCGCGGTGCCTCGCCGAGCACGAAGCTCAGCTCGCCGACGGTGCGCGCGGCGTCGATCGCGGCGCGCGCGGCGTGCGCGTCGTCCGGCAGCAGGGTCGGCGCGCGATCGCCGAGCGTGCCGCGCGCGCGCGCGAGCGAGGCCGCGAGCGAGTGGCGTGCGCGCACGGTCGTGGTGCAGCGGTTGAGCTCGCCGCCGCCGTCGTCCACGGGAACCACGCACACGACGCCCACCTTCTGCTCGATGCCCATGGCGCCCGAGATCTCGGGCCAGGCCGCATCGCGCGCGCCGAGCTCCCAGCTGCAGACGCGGTGCGCGACGTCGGCGTCGACGCACGTGTGGGGAGACTTGCCGAGCCTCTGCGAGAGCGCGCGCTCGCCCGACGTGTGCGCGAGCATCGAGCCCACGTCGACGGGCGCTTCGACGTAGGAACGGCAGCCGGCGAGCACGGCGCACGCGAGCCCGATGCACGCGAGCCGGGCGCATGCGAGCCGGGCGCACGCGAGCCGGGTGGGATGGACGGGTCGCATCGCGGTACCTCCCCGGCGCGCATGCTAGGCCGATGCGGAGGCTCGACTCAAGTGGAAGGCCCCGTCGCCGCCGTGCGGCGGCCCGCCGCGTGTGCTCGCCGCCCCGCGGCGACCCGCGTGCGGTACGCTCCCGCGTCCGATGGCGCGCCCCGCGAGCTCCCGAACCGACGCCCTCCTGGCCGCGGGCCTCGCCCTCCTCGCCGTCGCGGTCTACGCCTCGACGCTCGGCTTCGACTTCGTCGGCTTCGACGACGACGCCTACGTGCGCCACAACCCGGTCGTCGGCCGCGGGCTCACGCCCGACCTCGCGCGCTACGCGTTCTCGGTGCAGATCGCGAACTGGCACCCGCTCACGTTCTACTCGCACGCGCTCGACGTCGAGCTGTTCGGACTCGTGCCGGTGGGCCACCACGCGGTGAACGTCGCGCTGCACGCGCTCGCGACCGCGCTGCTGTTCGGCCTCCTGCGGTCCGCGACCGGAGCGCGCTGGCGCAGCGCGTTCGCGGCGGCGCTCTTCGCCGTGCATCCGCTGCACGCGGAGGTGGTCGCGTGGGTGTCGCAGCGCAAGACGCTGCTCTGCGCGGTGTTCGGGTTCGCCGCGCTGTGGGCCTGGGTCGCGTGGACGCACACGCGGCGCAGGACGTGGCTCGCTGCATCGGTCGCGTCGCTCGGCGTCGGTCTGCTGGCGAAGCCGATGCTCGTGAGCGTGCCGCTGCTCGCGCTCTTGCTCGACGCCTGGCCGCTCGGACGCGTGCGCGACGCGGCCTCGCTCGCGCGCTGCGCGCTCGAGAAGCTCGTGTTCGTCGTGCCCGTGGCGGCGGTCGCGGCGGCGACGCTGTTCGCGCAGCGCTCGATGGACGCGATGGCGCCGCTCGGCCTCGACGCGTTCCTGCGCGCGAGCCTCCCGAACGCCGTGCTCGGCCTCGCGTGGTACGTCGGGAAGGCGGTCTGGCCGGTCGGGCTCGCCGCGCACTATCCCCATCCCTATCTGCCGAGCGCCGGCGGCGTGCCGCCATCGGCGCTCGCGCTCGTGCTCGCGCTCGCGGTCGTCGTCGGCGCGAGCGGCGTCGCGTGGGCCGCGCGCCGGCGCGCTCCGTGGCTCGGGTTCGGCTGGGCCTGGCTCGTGGTCGCCCTCCTGCCCGTGCTCGGCCTCGTGCAGGTGGGGACGCAGGGCGTGGCCGATCGCTATGCGTACGTCCCGCTCGTCGGGCTCTTCGTCGCCGCCGCGTGGGGCGGCGACGCGCTGCTTCGCGCGCTGCGCGTGCCGCGACCCGCAGCCGCTGCGCTCGGGGTCTGCGTCGTCGCGGCGTTCGGCGTCGCGGCCCACGTGCAGGCGTCGCACTGGCGAAGCTCGCTCGCGCTCTACCGACGCGCCGTCGACGTGAGCCCGCGCGACGTCGCCATGCTGTTCAACCTCGGCAATGCGGAGCTCGCGCGCGGCGACGTCGACGAGGCGGAGCGCCTGTATCGGCGGGCGCTCGCCATCCATCCTGCGAGCTCGCCCGCGCAGCTGAACCTCGCCGAGCTGCTGCGCGAGCGCGGCCGCGCGGACGATCGCGCGGAATCGATCGCGCTGTATCGAAGCGTGCTCGTCGCGCGTCCCGGCAACCGGCGGGCGCGCGAAGGGCTCGCGGCGCTCGGCGAGACCGGCCCGTGAGCGCGAGCCCGTCGCGGGCTGTCGGGCGCGCCGGCCTCGTCGCGGGCGCGGTCGCCGCGGTCGCGCTCGTCGGCCTTTCGGCCGTGCGCTCGACCGGGTTCGCAGCGCCGGCCCTCGCGGGCGACGCGGGCGACGCGGGCGACGCGGGCGAGTGGATCGAGTATCCGCACGTCGTGCGCGCGACGTCGCACGTCGCGCGCCCGCTGACGGCCGTGTTCACCGCCGACCTTCCCGCCGACGCGACCGGCGACGAGCGCGTCGACGTGCGCTGCGCGGGCGCGTGTCGCGCTGCGCTGCCGGCGCGCGGCGCGCGCGAGGTGCGCATCGAGGCGTCGCGCGACGACGGGCCTCCCGCGGTCGCCGCGGTCGTGCGCGAGGGAGGACGCGTCGTGCTGCGCACGGACGCGCGCTGGCGCGCGACGCTCGACGGCGCGACCGAGCGGCCCGCGCGTCCCGTCGCGGCGACGCCGCGTCCGGACGTGGGCGCTCCGCCCGCGCCCGTGCCGTGGCTCGCCGTCGCGCTCGTCGCGGCCGCGTGCTCCGCGCTCGCGTCGTCCGCGCGCATCCGCGCGCTCGCGACGCCGCGCGTCGTCGGCGCGGCGATCGCGGTCGCCTGGCTCGCGCTGCTCGCGCACTCGAGCGTCGTCGCGCCGGGCTTCATGGGCTTCGACGCCGAGCACCACGTGCACTACGTGCGCCTGCTGCTCGAGCGCGGCGCGCTGCCGCTCCCGACCGACGGCGTGCAGACCTATCAACCGCCGCTCTACTACCTCGCGGCCGCATTCGCGCTCGCCGCGCTCGGGCTCGACACCGCGTCGCCGGCCGCACCCCTCGTGCTCCGCGCGCTCGCCTTCGCGCTCGGCGGTGTCGCCGTCGCCGGGCTCGCGACGGCGACGCGCGAGCTGTTCGCGGGCCGACGGGCGGCGCACGTGGCGGCGCTCGTGTTCGCAGGCTGCCTGCCCGTGCACGTGGCCGGTGCGCATGCGGTCGGGAACGAGATGCTCGTCGCCGCGCTCGCGAGCTGGGCCGCCGTCGCGCTCGTTCGCGTGCTGCGCGACGACGCGACGAGGCCGCGCGCTGCGGGTGCGCTCGGCGCGCTGCTCGGCGCCGCGGCGATGGCGAAGCTCTCCGCGCTCGTCCTCGCCGTGCCCGCGCTCGGCGCCGTCGCGCTGCGCCACGCCGGACGCCCGCGCGTCGCCGCGAGCGCGCTCGGCGCCGCGGCCCTCGTGTGCGCTCCCTACTACGCGTGGATCGCGTCGCACTACGGCACGCCCTTCGTCGGAAACTGGAGCGACGCCGTCGGCTTCGCGTGGTGGCAGGATCCGGGCACTCGCACGCTCGGTGACTGGCTGCGCTTCGGGCGCTGGTGGAGCGAGCCCTGGCTCGCCGGATTCGCGTCGGTTCCCGACGGGTTCTACGCGACGCTCTTCGCCGACTCCCTCCTGAGCGGCGAGCCGACGCGCTGGCTCGGGCCGCCGTGGAACGACGGTCTCGCTCCCGCAGCGCTCGCGCTCGCGCTCGTGCCCGCGGCGGTGATTGCCATCGGCCTCGCGCGCGGCGCGCGGCTCGCGTGGCGCGAGCCGTCGTGGGTGCGCGTCGCGTTCGCCGGTGTCGGCGTCGCGATGGCGGCCGCCTTCGTCGCGATGACGCTGCGCGTGCCGTCGTTCGCGCAGGCGAAAGCGTCGTACTGGGCGCCGGCGATGATCGCGCTCGTCGCCGCGTTCGCATGCGGGATCGACGTCGTGCTCGACCGGTTGCGCGGCGTGCTCGCGCCGGCGCGCGCCGTCTTCATCGGCGTCGTGGCGACGTGGGCGCTCGTGTCCGTGGCGTCGTTCTGGTCGCCGGCGGGCTCGTCGATCGCACTGCGCACGCGCGGCGAGCGCGCGCTCGCGGCGCGAAGCCCCGAGGCGGCCCTCGCGGCATTCGAGCGCGCGGAGCACGCGGGCGTCGCGACCGAGCGCGCCTGGCCGCTCGTCGGCCGCTGTCGCGCACTCGCGCAGCTCGGCCGCGATGCGGAGGCGGCTCCGTCGTGCGCGGAGGCGCTCGCGCGCGAGCCCGGCGACGCCGACGCGCTCTTCCACTCTGCGCGCATCGCGCGCCGGGAGGGCGACGCCGCTCGCGCGGCGGCGCTCCTGCAGCGCCTGCGCACCGCCGCGCCCGACGACGCGCGCGCGCCCGCGGAGTGGCTCGCCCTCGCGCGGGCGACCGGCGACGAGGCGCTCGCGCGCGGCGCGGCGCGCGAGTGGCTCCGCGTCGACCCGGGCCAGCCGCGCGCGCACGCGGCGCTCGTCGCGCTCGACGCGGCGCGCGACGCGGCCGACGCGGCCGACGCGGGCGACGCGGGCGGGACGCGCGACCGAGCGAGCGCGCGCGCGCCGCAGCGCGAGCGGGTGAGCGAGCGCGCGCCGGAGCGGGAGCGGGTGAGCGAGCGCGCGCCGGAGCGGGAGCGGGTGAGCGAGCGCGCGCCGGAGCGGGAGCGGGTGAGCGAGCGCGCGCCGGAGCGGGAGAGCGCGCGCGGGGACGGCGAGTCTCCGTGACGCGCGCGCAGCGCCGGCTCGGCGAGGGGGTGCTCGTGCTCGTCGCCGCGTTCGCGGCCTACGCGCCCGCGCTGCGCGGCGCGTTCGTGAGCGACGACTTCTACTACCTCTGGAGCAGCCCGAGCGTCGCGAGCCCGAGCTGGCGCGGCATCGTCGACATCCTCGATCCGTTCGGGAGCAGCGCGCTCTCGATCCTCAACTGGGCGCCCGTCCACCTGCTGCTGCACGCGCTCGAGGTCGCCGTCTTCGGACGCGATCCGCTCGGCTATCACGTCGTGAACGTCCTCGTGCACGTCGCCGCGGCACTCCTGCTCGCGCGGCTGCTCGTCCGCACGGGCGCGGACGCGCGCGCCGCGTTCGCGGCGGCGCTCGTGTTCGCGCTCCACCCCGCGAACGTCGAGGCCGTGGCGTGGGTGTCGCAGCTCAAGACCACGTCGTCGCTCGCGCTCGCCTTCGTCGCCCTGCTCGCCCTCGAGCGGCGGCCGGCGTTCGCGACCGCGGTCTTCGCGCTCGCGCTGCTCGCGAAGGCGCAGGCGCTCGCCGCGCTCCCCTTCGCGGCCGCGATGTCGTGGCTCGCCGCGCGCGGCGGCTCCGAGCGCACCGGAGCCGCCGCCGCGTCCGGCTCGGTGCCGCCGATCGCGTATGCGCCGCGCTGGGTCGCCGCCTGGGCCGTCGTCGGCGTCGGGTACGTCGCCGTCGAGCTCTCGATCTTCCGGGCGGCGAGCGAGTCGATCGCGCCGCTCCACGACGACCCGGTGCTGCTCGTCGCGAACCTCGTCGCCGTGGCGGGACGTTATGCGGTGATGATCGCGACGGGAACCGGGCTCGCCACGTTCCACCAGCCGGACGCGATCGAATCGCTCGCGAGCCCCTGGGTGTGGGGAACGGCGATCGGGCTCGCGCTCGCGGCGGCGCGCGCGCTCGTCGCGTTCCGGTCGCGGAGCCCGGAGCTCGCGTGGTGGGCGTTCGGCGCAGCGGCCTACGCGCCCATCTCCCAGGTGCTCCCGTTCCTGCACCCCGTCGGAGATCGCTACGTGTACTACCTGCTGCCGCCCGTGCTCGGCATCGCGCTGTGTGCGCTCCGCGCGCGGTCGATCGACGAGCGCCGCGTCGCGGTCGCGGGGGTCGCTCTCGCGCTCGTGTTCGGCGTGCTCGCGCACGCGCGGGCCGGCGTCTGGGCATCGCCCGAGCGGGTCTTCGCGGACTCCGCCGCGCGCTATCCGAACGGGTTGAAGGCGCACATGGGGGCGGCGCGCGCGGCCGCGCGCCGGGGCGACGGCGAGGCCGCGTGCACGAGCCTCGATCGCGCGCGCGCGCGCGGCTTCACGGGGCTCGCCCAGCTCTTCGCGGACCCGGGGCTGCGCGCGCTGCGCGGGACGCCGTGCTTCGACGCCATCGTGCGCGACGTCGCGCGCGAGCGCGTCGCGCACTTCGCCGCGCAGCGGCCGAGCCAGCTCGCGCTCGCGAACCTCGCCTTCGCACAGCGCGCGCTCGGCGACGTGGAGCAGGCGCGTCGCACGCTCGAGCGCGCCGTCGCGCTCGGAGGCCCGATGACGGCGTCGCTCGTCCGGCAGCTGCGCGCGCTCGAGCGCGGTGGCCGCGAGGCGGGCGCCGCGCCGCCGTCGCACGCGCCGGCGAGCTAGAGGAGCTCTTCGATCCGCGGGTCGCGCGGCATTTCCGCGGCGGTCGGCTCGGGCGCGCCGCCGAGCCGCCGGCGCACCCACGCGACGATGCCGCGCAGGCCGCGCCAGATCTTCGGCAGCAGCCACACCGCGAGCGCGACGAAGCCGGCGAGGAAGACGAGGAACGCGACGGGGTGGTGCAGCGCGGCCCACACGCCGCCGAGCACCATCACGTCCTCGGCGACGCTCGCCGTCCAGTTCGTGAACGGCTCGGGCGACGTGTTGATCAGCGCGCGCGTGCCCGCCTTGGTGGCGTGGCTTCCCGCTGCGAGCGTGCCGCCGACGAGCGCGGCCGCGACCTCGGCGCCCGGCCCGAGATCGCCGACGGCGCCGGCGGCGAGCACCGCGCCGGCGGGGATGCGGATGAAGGTGTGGATGGCGTCCCATCCCGTGTCGACGCCGGGCGTCTTGTCGGCGACGAACTCGACGACGTACATGAACCCGGCGGCCGCGATCACGAGCGGGTCGGACAGGATCGCGAGCTGCTCGGGCAGCACGATGTTGTCGGTGACCGAGAGCACGCCCAGCATGAAGACGGCGGCGTAGAGGTTGATGCCGCTCGCCCAACCGACGCCCATCGTCAGCGCTATCGTCTCGACGATTCCCATGCCGACCTCCCGTGTGGTGCTCGAGCGCGGCGGCGGCCTGCGACCCGGGCAGGCTATCGGAAATTCGCGCGGCGGGATCGCTCCGCGCGAATCGGCGCGGGTCGACGGCGTCGGAGCGCGCCGCTCCGTCCGGGAGTGCCGGAGCCCGAGCGCGAGGCATTCTCCCGCGACGGAGACGCCTCGCACGACGGCGCGTCCGGGACGACGAGCGGGCACGCGCACGGCGCGACGGGCCACCGGCACGGCGACGGCCGGCACGAAGACGACAACAAGATGGGAGAACCGATGACGATGCGAAGCTCGATTCCGATGCGCGCGGCGTGCGCCGCGCTGGCCGCGGTGTTCCTCGCCGCTGCGTTCGGCTGCACGACCGATCCGTACACCGGCGAGCAGAAGGTGAGCAAGACGGCGATCGGCGCCGTGCTCGGTGCGGGCGTGGGCGCGGCGATCGGCGCCGCGACGGGCGACAACGGTCGCCAGCGCAAGAAGCGCGCGCTGATCGGCGCCGGCGTCGGCGCGGTCGCCGGCGGCAGCGTCGGTGCCTACATGGACGTGCAGGAGGCGAAGCTCCGCAAGCGCCTGCAGGCGAGCGGCGTCGGCATCCAGCGCGTCGGCAACGACCTCATCCTCGTGATGCCCGGCAACGTCACCTTCGACGTCGACCGCGACTCGATCCGCCCCGACTTCTACGAGGTGCTCAACTCCGTCGCGATCGTGCTCGTCGAGTACGACAAGACGGTCGTCGAGGTCTCGGGTCACACGGACAGCACGGGCTCCGACCAGTACAACCTCGACCTCTCCGGTCGGCGGGCGAGCGCGGTGGCGACCTATCTCCGCAGCCAGGGCGTCGCCGACATGCGCCTGCTCACGCTCGCGTTCGGCGAGTCGCGCCCGATCGCCCCGAACGACACCGAGGCGGGCCGCCAGCAGAACCGGCGCGTCGAGATCACGCTCTCGCCCGTGACCGAGGGCTGAGTCCGCCGCGGAGCGCGCGCTCCGGCGGATGTGAACGAATGACGGGCCGGCCTCGCACGGGGGTCGGCCCGTCCTGCTTCGGGAGGAGAGCCGCGTGCAGCCGGTCGTCCGTTCGCTCGCGTACTACCCGGTGAAGGGCTGCGCGGGAATCGAGGTCGACGAGCTCGCGCTCGACGACGAGGGCCCGCGCTTCGACCGCGAGTGGATGGTCGTCGACGAGCAGGGCGTCTTCGTCACCCAGCGCGACACGCCGGCCCTCGCGCGCGTCGGCGTCGCACTCGACGAGGACGCGGGACGGCTGCGTCTCGACTTCGCGGGAGCGGACGCGATCGACGTCCCGCTCGACGCGGAAGAGCGCGGCGCGCCCCATCGTCCGTCGCGCGTGTGGCTCGACGTGCTCGACGCCGTCGACCAGGGCGATGCCGTCGCGCGCTGGCTCACGGCGCGGCTCGAGCGGCCGCTCCGCCTCGTACGGAAGGCGCGTGAAGCGCGGCGCGAAGCGCCGCCGCGCTTCGCGCCGTGGCGCGCACACACGCGCTTCACGGATGCGTTCCCGCTGCTCGTCGTGGGCGAGGGGTCGCTCTCCGCGCTCGTCGAGCGGCTCGGCCGCCCGCTCGAGATGCGGCGCTTCCGCCCGAACGTCGTCGTCGCCGGCGCCCCCGCGCACGCCGAGGACGAGTGGCGCCGCATCCGCGTCGGCGACGAGCACGAAGGCATCGAGCTCGGCTTCGCGAAGCTCTGCTCGCGCTGCGCCGTGCCGACCGTGGACCCGAGCACGGGCGTGCGCGATCGCGCGGGCGAGCCGCTCGCCGCGCTCGCGCGCTACCGCACGCGCGAGCTCGACCACGGCGACGGACAGGTCGAGCGCGGCGTCTTCTTCGGCGCGAACTACGTGCACGCGGGGCCGGGACGCCTTCGCGTCGGCGCGCGCGTCGAGGTGCTCGCGTGAGACGCGTGCGGGCGCTCGCCGCGCCGGCGTCCGCGCGGGGCCGCCGCGCCGACTAGCCTTCGCGGTACGTCGTGTGCGCCGGGCGCCGGGAGAGGATGTTCTCCTTCCCCCAGCTCGTGACCTTCTTGAACGCGTCCGACGCCGTGAACGCGCGGAACGCGTCCTCGCTCGCCCAGCGCGACACGATCAGGTACGCGGGCTCGGCGTCGCCGACCTCCTTGTAGAGGTGCGACTCCTCGTGCCCGTCGATGCCCTTCATCGTGTCGACGACCTTCGCCACGGCCGCCTCGAAGACGGATTCCTTGCCGGGCAGCACGTGGTAGTTCATTCCGATGGTGACCATCCGGTCCTCCGTGTCAGGCCTTCGCCGTCGCGGCCGCGACGGCGTCCGCGAACGACGTCGACTCGCGCAGCGTGCGTCGATAGGCGATGAGCTTGCGCGGCTCGTTGAAGGAGAGCGCGCCGACGAGGCGCCCCTTGCGGCCGTACAGCTTGAGGAACTTCCGCTCGGCGAGCGAGCCGCTCACGATCGCGCTCTCGTCGGCACCGCCGAGGCGCCCGGCCGACTGGATCTTCACGTCGTACTGGTCGGACCAGAAGAACGGCACGGACGCGAACTCGGGCGCGTCGCCGCCTCCCGCGAGCAGCGTCTCGACGGCCGCGCGCGCCATCTCGGTCGCGTTGCTCCAGTGCTCGATGCGCATGTCCTCGCCGAACAGCGGGTTGTGCCACTGCGCGACGTCGCCCGCGGCGACGATGCCGGGGACGTTCGTCGCGCAGCGCGAGTCGCACACGACGCCGTTGCCGAGCGCGAGGCCCGACCCGTCGAGCCACTGCGTGCACGGCGCGACGCCGATCCCGACGACGACGACGTCGGCGTCGACGGCGCTGCCGTCGCCGAGCCGCACGCGCTCGACGCGCGCGCCGCCCTCGAGCGCGTCCACGCCGACGCCGAGCCGCACGTCGACGCCGTGGTCGCGATGGAGCGCGGCGACCGTCTCGCCGACGTCGCGCCCGACGGCGCGCTCGATCGGCACGGGGAGCGCCTCGATCATCGCGACGTCGAGGCCGCGTGCGCGGCAGCTCGCGGCGACCTCGGCGCCGATGAAGCCCGCACCGACGACGGCGACGCGCGGCCCGCGCTCGAGCTCGCGCCGGAGCGCGACGGCGTCCTCGAGCGTCCGCAGCGTGTACACACCCGGGACGGCGTCCTGGTTCGGGAGCCGCCGCGGCGCGGCGCCCGTCGCGATCACGAGGCCGTCGAACGCGAGCGACTCGCCGCCGTCGAGCTCGACGCGTCGCGCACTCGCGTCGAGGGCGACGGCGCGGCGGCCGAGCCGCAGGTCGAGGCCGAGCGCGGCGAAGCGATCGGCGTCGCGCACGAGCGCCGTCTTCTCCGGCTCCCAGTCGCCCTTCAGCACCTCCTTCGAGAGAGGCGGGCGGTCGTACGGCATCGCGCTCTCGTCGCCGACGAGCGCGAGCGCGCCGTCGTAGCCGAGCTGGCGGAGCGCCTCGGCGGCGCGCAGCCCGGCGAGCGATGCGCCGATGACGGCGACCCGTTCGAGCTTTCCCAACGCGAACTCCTCCTCGGCGCGGAGCCGTGCCGCGCGGCGCGGATCGCCGCGGGCACTCGCTGCACGCGTGCGGGACACGGGGCCGGCCGGCGCGGCGGCGCGCGCGGCCGGGCGCGCGGCAGCATACCAGCGAGCCGCGCCGGCCCGAACGGCCCGAAGGCGCCGCCTCCCGACTGCAGCGATGCGGCTGCACTGAAGTGCCGACGCTGCAGCTCCGGGGCGGCACGGATGCCGTAAGTCCCTGATTTCACGAGCCTCCATCCGGGCACGGGGCTTGCGATGAGCGGCCGCCATGCGCGGCTGGCACCATGCGGCGGACCGGGATCGAGGCCCCTTCGAGGCCGCGTCGGCCTGCTCGTCCCGGGTGCCCGGAGCGCCCCGGGCGGCGGCGCGCGCGCACACGGCGCGCGCGCGTGCGGAGCGCGAAGGGACCGGAGAGGTCGCGATGGACCACCGCGACGCGCGCCGCCTCGCGCGCGACGAACGGCGCGAGGAGCGCCGCGAGGCGCGGGACGCGCGTCGCGGACGCAAGCGGCGCGAGCCGCTGTCGCCGGACGAGCGGCGCCTGCGCGACGCGCGCCGCCGCGCCGGTCGCCGGGCCGGCTTCTACACGCACTTCATCGCGTTCGCGACGACGCTCGCGCTGCTGGTCGTCGCGACGCGGAGCGCGCGCGTCGTCGCGATCGTCGCCGCCGGCTGGGGCATCGGCGTCGCGCTCCACTACTTCGGCGCCATCCTCGCGCCGCGCCTCCGGCAGCGCTGGATCGACGACGAGCTGCAGCGCAGCGCGCCGTCGCGCGTCGACGCGCAGCGGCGCCGCGTGGAGCAGGAGAAGGTGCGATCGCTCGAAGAGCTCTCGGCGTCGATCGCGCACGAGATCCGGAATCCCATCACCGCCGCGAAGAGCCTCGTCGCGCAGATGGGCGAGGACCCGACGTCGGGCGAGAACGTCGAGTACGCGCGCGTCGCGCTCGGCGAGCTCGACCGCGTCGAGCGCTCGATCTCGCACCTGCTCCGGTACGCGCGCGACGAGGAGCTGCGCGTCGAGGTCGTCGACGTCGCCGGCCTCGTGCGGTCGGCGCTCGAGACGTTCCGCGACCGCATCGCGCGCGACGGCGTTCGCGTCGACGTCGACGTCGACGCGGCGGGCTTCGTGCGCGGCGATGCCGACAAGCTCCGACGCGCCGTCATCAACCTCGTGGCGAACGCGCTCGACGCGATGGGCGACGACGACGGCGCCCGCTCTCCCGTCCTGTCCGTGTCGGCGGGCGAGAACCTGGCCGGCACCGAGGCGTGGGTGCGCGTGCGCGACAGCGGGCCGGGCATGAGCGGCTCGACGCTCGAGCGCGTGTTCGACCCGTTCTTCACGACCAAGGATTCCGGAACCGGGCTCGGGCTCGCGCTCGCCCGCAAGCTCGTCGAGGCGCACGGCGGGAGCCTCGAGGCGGTGTCGGAGCCGGGCGTCGGCAGCGAGTTCGTGCTCGTCCTGCCGCGCGACCCCGACCCGAGCGACCACGCGCGCACGACGACGGGAGGAAGGCGATGATGGATCGCGCCGCGGCGCCGCTGGCGTCCGTGCACTGGGACGAGGAGGTGGAGGCGATGTCGAGCCCGCCCGAGGACGAGGCGCCGCGCCGACACCGGCGGCACGGGCGCGCGAAGCGGCGACGCGAGGCGCGCGCGCAGGCCGAGCTCGACCGCGCGCACGAGCGCGAGCTGCGCGGCCTGCGCATGCGCGAGCTCGCCGACGTCGACCCCGCGCTGCTCTCCGACGACGAGCGCGCCTATCTCGAGGCGCACCGCAGCGCGGAGGAGAAGGTCGCGCTCATGCGCGACCTCGCGAAGCCCGCGCTGATCACGACGATCCTGCTCGTGCTCGTCTGGCCGGTCGGCGTGGTCGCGCTGCTCTACAACGCCTGGCGGCACGGCCGGCGCGCGTACCGCGTGTTCGTCGAGCCCGAGCTGCGCGACCGCTTCGTCGACGGCGAGGTCTCGAAACGGCTCGACCAGCGCGTGCAGGCGCAGCGGCGCGCGATCGAGACGGAGCACGCGCGTTCGCTCGAGAAGCTCTCCGCCTCGATCGCGCACGAGATCCGCAACCCGATCACGGCCGCGAAGAGCCTCGTGCAGCAGATGGGCGAGGAGCCGGGCTCCTCGGACAACGTCGAGTACGCGCGCATCGCGCTCGGCGAGCTCGAGCGCGTCGAGCGCTCGGTGTCGCACCTGCTGCGCTTCGCACGCGAGGAGGAGCGGCGCGAGCAGCCCGTGCTGCTCGGCGACGTGCTCGCCTCGGCGCTCGAGACGTTCCGCGAGCGCGCCGAGCGCGAGGGCGTCGCGATCGAGCGCAGCTACGACTGCGACGGCGCGGTGACGGGCGACCCCGAGCAGCTGCGCCGCATCGCGATCAACCTCGTGGGCAACGCCATCGACGCGCTGTGCGAGGCGCGCACCCCGTCGCCCCGCGTCGAGGTCGCCCTCGGCGAGAACCTCGCCGGCACGCACGTCTGGATGCGCGTGCGCGACAACGGCCCGGGCATGGAGCCCGACGTCGCGGCGCGCGTCTTCGACCCGTTCTTCACGGCGAAGACCTCGGGAACCGGCCTCGGGCTCCCCATCACGAGGAAGCTCGTCGAGGCGCACGGCGGAGCGATCGAGGTGGCGAGCGAGCCGGGGCGCGGCACCGAGCTCCTCGTGACGCTCCCGAAGCGCGCGCAGGCGGACGCGCGATGACGGCGCGCGTTCTCGTGGTGGAGGACGAGCAGGCGATCCGCGTCGCGCTGAAGGGCCTGCTCGGGCGCGAGGGCTACGACGTCTCGCTCGCCGAGGACGGCGAGCGCGCGATCGCGGCGCTCTCCGAGGGCGACTTCGATCTCGTGCTGACGGACCTCGCGCTCGGCCGAGGCCCCGACGGCATGGCGGTGCTCCGCGCCGCGAAGGCCGAACGCGCGTCGACGGCCGTCGTCATGATCACGGCGCACGGCTCGGAGAAGATCGCCGTCGAGGCCATGAAGGCCGGCGCGGACGACTATGTGCCGAAGCCCTTCGACAACGACGAGATCCGCGTCGTCGTGCGCCGCGCGCTCGAGCGGCACCGGCTCGAGCGCGAGAACCGGCTGCTCCTCGAGCGCATCGAGCGCGAGTTCGGGTTCGGGAAGCTGATCGGGTCGGGCGCCGCGATGCGCGCCGTCTTCGAGACCGTCCAGAAGGTCGCCGAGACCGACCTCACCGTGCTCGTCCGCGGCGAGAGCGGGACGGGCAAGGAGCTCGTCGCGCAGGCGCTGCACGACGCGAGCACGCGCCGGCACAAGCCGTTCGTCGCGGTCAACTGCGCGGCCATCAACCGCGAGCTCGTCGAGAGCGAGCTCTTCGGCCACGAGAAGGGCGCGTTCACCGGGGCCGACCAGCGCCGCGAGGGCCGCTTCGAGGCCGCGAACGGCGGCACGATCTTCCTCGACGAGATCGGCGACATGGCGCCGGAGACGCAGGCCAAGGTGCTGCGCGTCCTCCAGGAGCGCACGTTCGAGCGCGTCGGCGGGACGCGCACGGTCGAGGTCGACGTGCGCGTCGTCGCCGCGACGCACCGCAACCTCGAGCAGGCGGTGCGCGCGGGCACCTTCCGCGAGGACCTGTACTACCGGCTCAAGGTCGTGGAGATCGAGCTGCCGCCGCTGCGCGCGCGCCGCGAGGACGTCGGCGCGCTCGCCGAGCGCTTCCTCGACGTGGTCGCGGAGCGCCTCGGGCGGCCGCGGAAGCGGCTCGCCGACGCCGCGCTCGCGCGCCTCGCGCGACACGCGTGGCCGGGCAACGTGCGCGAGCTGCGCAACGTCATCGAGCAGGCCGCCGTGCTCTCGCAGGGCGACACGATCGAGGCGGACGACCTGAAGCTCGACGATGCGGTGCGGCCCGCGTCGGTCTCCGGCGCGGCGCCGGGTGTCGACACCTCGGTGCCGTTCGGCGAGGCGAAGCGCTCGCAGGTCGAGCACTTCGAGCGCGCCTACCTGCTGCGCGCGCTGCGCGAGAACGAAGGCAACGTGTCGCGCACGGCGCAGGCGATCGGCATGGTGCGACAGAGCCTGCAGCAGAAGATCCGCGAGCTCGATCTTCGCGACGAAGACTGGGGTCGCGACGAGGGGCGGTGAGCCGCCGATGGAGGTACCGACGATGACGAAGAGCGACGAACGACCGGGGATGTGGTCCCGCTTCCGGAGTCTCGCGCACGGCCTGTTCGCGGGCTGGGTGCGGCGGCGCGAGAACCGGAGCCCCGAGCTCGTCTACGAGCAGGCGATCGAGGGGCGCGTGCGGCAGTACCGCGAGCTCAAGCAGGCGGTCGCCGGGATCCTCTACATGCGCACCAAGCTCGAGGGCGAGATCGGCGAGCGGCGCGCGGAGATCGCGCGCCTCCACGACGACATCCGGCGCGCCGTGCGCGGCGGGAAGGAGGAGATCGCGGTCACGCTGATCGCGCAGAAGCAGTCGCTGTTCGAGGATCTCGAGCGCGCCGAGGCCGACCTCGAGAGCGTGCGCGGCGAGGCGGCCGAGGCGAAGAACAACCTCGTGCGCTTCCGCGAGGAGATCCGGTCGCTCGTGCGCGAGAAGGGGCGCATGCTGGCGACGCTCGCGAACGCGCAGGCGCGCCGCCGGCTCCAGTTCGCACTCGAGGGCATGTCGGTCGACGCGGAGATGGCGGCGCTCGAGAGCGTGCGCGAGCACATCGGGCGCATGGCGACGGAAGGGCGCATCGACCACGAGCTCGGCGACGACGGCTCGCTGCGCCGCAAGCTTCGCGCCTTCCGCGACGAGGCGCGGTACGAGTCCGCGCGCGCCGAGCTCGCGCAGGTGAAGGCGGAGCTCGGCCGCAACGTGCTGCCCGCGACGGCGCGCGTCGCGGCGGCCGGCGTCGCCGCAGCCGGCTGAGCGCAGCCTCGAGCCCGAACGGGCCATGCGAGGGCCGCACCGCCGGAGCGCGGTGCGGCCCTTCGCCGTCCGGCGCCGCGAGAGGCGCGGCGCCGATGCTATGTTGCCCCGCCGCCGGACGCGCGGCGGAGGTCGACCGTGGAGCTGCTGCTCGTCCGCCATGGCCTGCCGCTGCGCGTCGAGCGCGCGGACGGCCGCCCCGCGGACCCGTCGCTCGCGCCCGAGGGCGTGTGGCAGGCCCGGCGCGTCGCGCGTTTCCTCGCTCGCGAGCGCATCGCCGCCGTCGTGGCGAGCCCGCTCCGCCGTGCGAAGGAGACGGCCGCGCCGCTCGCGGAGGCGCTCGGCCTCGACGTCGCGGTCGAGCCCCGCATCCGCGAGGCGGATGCCGACGCGTCGTCCTACGTCCCGCTCGAGGAGCTCAAGCGCGACGATCGCGCGGCCTGGGAGGCCGCGATCCGCGGCGGCATCTTCGGCGGCGGCGATCCGCGCGCGTTCCAGCGCGACGTCGTCGACGCGCTCGAAGGCGTGATCGCATCGCACCCCGGAGGCCGCGTCGCCGTCTTCTGCCACGGCGGCGTGATCAACGCGTGGGCCGCGCACGTGCTCGGCATCGACGACCTGCTCTTCCTCGACGCGCGCTACACGAGCGTGAGCCGCTTCCTCGCGGCGTCGAGCGGCGAGCGGTCGGTCGCGAGCCTCAACGAGACCGCGCACCTGCGGGCCGACCTCTTCGACGACGTCCCCGACGTCTCCGATGGCGTCGACGCGGCCGCGCGCGGTGGCGCGACGGCCGCGCGATGAGCGCGGACGCAGCGGTCGCCGTCGCGCTCGTCGGGGCGCTGGCGACGGCCTTCGCCGCCCGCGCCGTGCTCCGCGGGAAACGTCCGGGCGCCTTCGCGCGCGCGGCTCGCGCCGACGAGCCCGCGAGCTCCCGCGCGCGCGACGGCGTCGGCGACGGTGCCTCCGACGTCGCCCCGACGATCGACGCCGATCACGCCTTCCTGCTCGCGCGCTGCGCGGGCGACGAGGGCGAGGTGTTCCGGCGGCTCGAGGCCGAGATCCGTCGCAACCCCTCGCTCGACGAGCGGGAGGCCTATCGCCGCGCAGTGCGCACGTGGTTCCTCGAAGCCCGCGGCGGCACGCACGGCACGATCGGCGAAGGGGTCGAGGACGTCTGGCTCTGAGGCCGGGCGCGTCCGCCCTCGGTCGTTCCCCCGAGAGTTGCTCGCATAACACTGGATTCTTCCGTTGAGACTCAAGCCGGCAGCTTCCGCTCCCGATGGCGGCCCGCAGGAGGGATTCGCATCGTGCGGCACCTGCTCGCCTTCATGTCTCCGGGGCGTCCGTGCTTTCCCGAGGCGCTGAGCGCCGGGGACCCGGTCGAGCGCCATGTCTACATGCAGCTGACCGTCGAGCGCTTCGACGCGCTCGACCGTCCGCTGCGCGTCCTCGAAGTGGGGAGCTGGCTCGGCTTCTCGGCCCTGACCTGGGCCGAGGCGCTCGCCCGCCGCGCGCACGGGGGCAGCGTGCTCTGCGTCGACCCCTGGGCGCCCTATCACACGGACGAGGACGCGCGCACGCTCGACTTCCCGCTCCGCATGGATGCCGCGCTGCGCGCCGACATCCCCTACGAGGTCTTCCTCCACAACGTCCGCTGTGCGCCGCGCGGCGTCCCGATCGACCACCTGCGCGGCCGCAGCCGCGACGTGCTCCGCTACCTGCGCGACGGCTGGTTCGACGTCGTGTACGTCGACGGCTCGCACTACTACGAGGACGTGCTCGTCGACCTGCGCGAGGCGCTCCGCGTCACGCGCGCCGGCGGCATCGTCTGCGGCGACGACCTCGAGCGGCAGATCGGAGACGACGACGCCGCGCGCGGAATCGAGGGCGTGTCGCTCGACGAGGTCGTGCGCGACGACGGCACCGACACGAAGCTCCTGCCGCGCGAGCGCTGGTACCACCCGGGCGTCACGCGCGCCGTCGACGAGGTGCTCGGACGCGTCTCGGCCTGGGACGGCTACTGGGCGGTCGAGCGCACCGCGGAAGGCGTGCGCGACGTCGCGCTCGCGCCCGGGCGCGTCTTCGTGCCGCGTCACTTCGGCCCCGAGGCCACGCGCCGCCTGCGCGTTCCCGCCGCGAGCTGGAGCGTCGCGTGAAGGACGTCCTCGTCGTCGTCTGCACGCCGGACCTGCGCCGCGAGTCGGCGCGCCGCTGCATCGAGTCGGTGCGCGCGACGGACCTCGGGCGCGCCGAGCTGCTCGTCGTCGACAACGCGTTCGACCCGGCGTTCCACCACGCGGCGACGATGGAGCAGATCCGCGTGCTCGCGGGCGACCGCCCGGTCGTGTTCCTCGACGACGACGTCGAGATCGACACACCCGACTGGCTCGCGCGCCTGTTCGCGACGCGCGACGCGACCGACGCGCTCGTCGTCGGCTGCCGCCACCGCTCGCCGGGCGGCGAGCCGAACCACGTCGGCGCGCTCGTGTTCGAGGACGGCTCGACGGAGATCCTGTGCGAGCGCCCGGCCGCGGCGGGCCCGGGCCCCTTCGTGCCGGCCGTGAGCAGCGCGGTCGTGCTCCTGCCCGAGCCCTCGCGCGTCGCGTTCGATCTGCGGTTCGCGAAGTACCAGCACGATCTCGACCTCGGGATGCAGGCGTGGCGACAGGGCCGTCGCGTCGCGTGCTGCGACGAGCTCGAGGTCGTCCACGTGATGGGCGGCTACGCGATGTCGCGCCCCGAGGTCTTCAACCGCTTCTGGCCCGACGCATTCGCATTCCGCGACAAGTGGGCCGCGTTCGCGGCCGGCGGCCTCTACGAGCGGCCCGAGCTCGCGGGCTTCGCCGCGTCGGCGCGCGGCACGAACTGGCTCGTCCTGTACAACCACGCGTCGAGCGTGCAGCGCTCCGATCCGGACGCGGCGCGCCGCGCGTTCTGGCGCATCGCGCGCGAGTGCCCGACGCCCGAGCGCGCGGCCGGCGCCTACTTCCATCTCTACGAGATCGACGGAGATCCCGTCTGTCTCGAAGCCTGCCTCGAACGCGAGCCCGCGCACCGCAAGGCGCGCGAGCTCCTCGAACTCCACCGACGGGAGGACACCCAGTGCGCGACCTCAAGACCCTCAAGCTCACGGTCGGAATCGCCCCTCGGCGCGACCTCGAGCCCGCCGCCCTCGAGCGGCTGGGCACGCTCGCCTTCGACCTGAGCCAGGTCTTCCACGGCGCCACGTCCTGCGGCTGGAAGCGCGACGCGAGCCCCGTGCTCGCGCTGCGCGCGCTGCTGCGCGCGGCGGCCTTCGAGAGCTTCCGCACGCACTGGGACTGGTGGGTGCTGTCGACGGACGAGGAGACGATCTCGCTCCGCCGCATCGCCGCGCTCGTCGAGCGCGCGGACGCCGACGGCGTCGACGCGGTGGCGTCGGGCGGGGGCGCGGGAGGGCGCGGGTTCGACCTCGCGATCGTCCGCAGCCACTGCGTGCGCGCGTTGCTCGACGCGGGGCCGGCGGACGACGCGTTCGGCGCGCTCGACGAAGAGCGGCCCGACGCCGCCTTCCTCGCGCGGCTCGCGGGCCTGGGCTTCAAGGTCGATCGCGACGATGCGGCCTCGACGCTCGCCGATCCCGATCGCTCGCCGCTCCAGCCCGCGCGCCTTCCGCTCGACGTGCACTTCTTCCCCAGCATGCAGACGGGGACGCGCGACGTCGCATCGCTCTCGGAGATCGCGACGCCGCTGCGCGTCGCCGTGCGCGTGCTCCGCACGCTCGCGGGCGGCGGGCGCATCGCCGTCTACGGCGCGGGCCAGATCGCCGAGGAGATCGTCCCGCTGCTCGGCGACCGCGTCGCGTTCGCGCTCGATCGCAACACCGAGCTCCACAAGAAGCCGTTCCACGGCGTCGACGTGCTGGCGCCCGAGGCGGTGGTGGATCGCGTCGACGAGATCGAGGCCGTGCTGATCACGGCGCTGGGGCGCGAGCCCGAGGTGACGACGACGCTGCTCGACCTGCTCGGCGACCGCGCGCGCGACGTCCGCATCCTGTCGCTCGACGGCGCGCAGGCGGGCGCGCACGCGCCGGCCGACGAGGCGACGCGCGTGCGGTTCACGAGCGCCGAGGAGGCCGAGGCGATCGCCGAGGGCGACGCGTTCCAGCCCGCGCGGCTCGACCCGTCGATGGTCCCCGAGTCGCGTCCGGACACGACGACCGAGCGCACGATCACGAAGCGGGCGGTGCTCTACACGGGCTTCCCCTGCAACATCCGCTGCATCTTCTGTTACTACACGTACGTGATGGACGGCGCGAAGTGGAACCCGCTCGAGCAGTGCATCGCCGACGCGGACCTCTACCGCCACCACTACGGCAACGACGCGGTCGACATCACGGGCGGCGAGCCCACGGCGTACCCGCACATCGCCGCCCTCGTCGAGCACTGCGCGACGATCGGCCTGCGGCCGACGCTGATCACGAACATGCGCATGCTCGCGAAGCTCGAGCACGCGCAGAAGCTCAAGGACGCGGGCGCCTACGACTTCCTGTGCTCGGTGCACGCGCTCGGGCGGGCCTACGACTTCATCGCGCAGACGCGCAACGGCTGGGAGAAGCTGACGCGGGGGCTCACGAACATCAACCGGCTCGGCATGCCGTGGCGCACGAACTGCACTCTGACGCTGCGCAACATGCGGCAGCTGCGGAAGATCGCCGAGTTCGCGTTCCTGAACGGGAGCCGCGCGATCAACTTCATCAACTACAACCCGTTCTACGAGTGGCAGACCAAGATGGACATCGACTTCCAGGCCCGCCACACGGAGGTCGCCCCGCACCTGGTCGAGGCGCTCGACTACTGCGACGAGGTCGGGCTCGAGGCGAACGTCCGCTACTTCCCCCTCTGCATGATGAAGGGGCACGAGGACAAGGCCTACAACTACGGGCAGCTCTCGTACGACCACCACGAGTGGGACTACAACAGCTGGTACTCGGACCGCGTGAACAACCCGTCGGCGAAGTACCCGGCCTGGCTGCCGGGCCTCGAATGCGACGAGCACGCGCTCCACGAGTTCCAGGCGCGCCGCACGCGCGAGGACTCGTACGCCGCGTGCACGTCCTGCTCGACCTGCGCCGTCCGCAGCGTCTGCGACGGCTTCACGAAGCAGTACGCCGAGCGCTTCGGCACGGCCGAGGCGACGCCCTACGCGGGCGAGTCGGTCTCGGACATCACGCACTTCATCCGCGGCCAGCGCAAGGTCGTCGACCGCTAGACGACCGCGGGCTCCGGCAGCGAGAGCGCCTTGCGGATGCCCCGCACGAGCGCGTGGTGCACGAGCAGGCGATAGGCGTCGTGCAGGAGGGCGCGCGCGCCGCGGACGGCGAAGGCGTCCGCGGGCGCCTGCGCGACGGCGGGCTCGAGCGCGCGAACGACGTCCTCGGCGCCCGCGAGCGCCGCGCCGAGGACGCGGTCGGCCTGCTCGGCGTCGCGGATTCCGAGCGCGACCGCGAGCTCCTCGGACTCCGGATGGAGCTCGTGGAACATCGCGGCGTACGCGCCGTACTCGAACGAGCGCGCGCGGAACGTCTCGAACGCGATCGGGTGGTCGTGCCAGGCGAGCGCCTCCGGCACGTAGGCGATGCGGTGGCCCGTGCGCGCGAGGCGCCAGCCGAGCTCGAGATCCTCGTAGCGCGCCGCCGGGAAGCGCTCGTCGAAGGGCATCGCGAGCAGCAGGTCGCGCGGGCTCGACACGTTCGTCGTGTAGTAGAAGCGCCAGCCCGCGTCGCCGCGGTCGGCGATGCGCGCATAGGCGAACTGGCTGCCCCCGTTCTCCTGGTAGTGCATGAACGGCGTGACGGTGAGCGACGGGAGCCAGGTCGTGTGCCCGAGCACCGAGCCGTTGTGGACGGAGGCGTGCGCGCGCAGGTGCGCGGCGAGCAGGCCGGGCGCGGCGACGCAGTCGTCGCCGGTGAACAGCACGACGTCGCCCGACGCGGCGAGTACGCCCGCGTTGCGCGCGGCGGCCGGCCCGCGGTGGCGCTCGTGGACGACGCGCAGCGGGAACGGCCACGCCGCGTTGCGCTGGGCGTCGAGCCACTCGCGCGTGCCGTCGCGCGAGCCGTCGTCGACGACGACGACCTCCGCGCAGGCGGCGGCGTCCTGGCGGGCGAGGCTGTCGAGACACGCCGCGAGCTGCGCCTGCCGCTCGAAGGTCGGAACCACGACCGAGATCTTCACGCCGTCGCCTCCATCGCCGTCGCCGTCTCCGTCTCCGCGACCTCGTCGCGCGGCGCCGGCCAGCCGCTCCGCTGCAGCATCTCGAACGGACGCGGGTTCGCGTGGCGGAAGTGCGTGAGCTCGCGGACCGGCTCGCCCGCGTAGGGCACGAACTCGTCCCACCCGTGGCGCGCCGCGTAGTCGCGGTCGACGCCGTCGCAGATGCCGCGCAGCGCGCACGACGAGCACGGCGGCCCCTGCGCCATGTTGTATCCGGGCTTCGTCTCGACGTCGGTCGGGTGCGTCGCGAGATAGTCGTCGAGCTCGCGGTAGAAGAGGAAGGGCTTGCCGCCGTACGGCGTGCCCTCGATCGCGCCTCCGCGCGTCCCGTTGCGCCACTCGTACGGGTCGAGCTGCACCTGCTTGTAGCCGACGACGTTCTTCTCGAGCCCGGGCAGCGTGCAGTACGGCGCATAGCGGACGTTCACGCCCTTGCCGGCGTCCTCGAGGATGCGCACCGCCTCGGTGAGCGCAGGGGCGATGTCGGCGTAGCGTGCCTTGTGCTCGACGCCGTGCCCCGGTCCCTTGCGCCAGCCCCACTCGAGCTTCATCACGATGAAGTTGTGGAAGCGGACGTTGCGCTGCGCGAGGTAGCGCGCGATCTCGACGAGCTCGTGGACGTTGTACTCCTGGACGACGGTGTTCGACGTGTAGGTGAACCCGATGGCGTCCAGGTACTCCATCGTGTCCTTCACCTGGCGGAGCGAGGCCTTCGTCAGCTGCTTGAACACGCCCTCGCTCGCCGCGTGGAACGAGAAGAGGAAGTCGGTGAGGCCGGCGTCGAGCAGCGCGTCGACGAGCCGCGGGCGCCCGGATGCCTTGTGCCGCCGCATCGTGAACTGGCCGAGCGTGATCATGCGCGCGCGCACGTCGGCGACGCGCTCGACGTGCTCGACGAGCTCGAGGATCTGCGGGTGGAGGGTGGGCTCGCCGCCGGTCACGTCGCAGTGCGTGAGGCCCCAGCGGCGGAAGTCGTCCGCGAGCGCCGTGCACTCCGCGAGCGGCCGGAAGGGCAGCGTGCGCAGCGCGTGGAACTGGTCCTCGTGACCGTCGAAGTGGCTGTAGTAACAGAACACGCACGAGTGCGGGCAGCGGAGCCCGACGTCGAGCACGCCCGTCGGGCTGAGCTGGCCGACCTCGTGCGGGGAACGGCACGCCTGCTGCGGATGCGACGACATCGAAGGCCCTCCGTCGGGGCGCATCGGCGAACGTGCAGAATCCCTTGAACCGTTCCGCAGTGGCTGGAGAAACCCGCCGATCGCCGCGGCTCAGTGCGGCGAGGTCGCGCGGCGGAACGCGCTCTCGGGAACGACCGACTCGATCGCGAGGCGACCGCCCTCGAGGCGCGCCGTCACGATCGCGCGTTCGCCCGTGCGGCCGAGGGCCGCCTCGAGCGCGGGGGCCTCGTGCTCGTTCATGTAGTAGCGCTCGAGCGGGAGACGGACGGCGACGCGCTCGCCGCCCGGGTCGACGCCCGCGACCTCGACGTCGACGCTCGACGGAGCGGCGCGGTCGGCGGTCGGCGACGCGAGCGCCACGAGGTGCGCGAGGCCGTCGGGTCCTTCGGCGACGATCGCCCGCACGCGCCCGCCGACGCGCGCCTCCACCCCGGCCCGCGGCAGCCACTCGTCCTCGAAGCGCAGCGCGACGTAGCGACCGCGGAGCGGGTCGACGGGGTCGAGCGCCGCCGTCCGGAAGTGCAGACGCACGCCGCTCTCGAGCCGTCGCTCGGAGGTCGTCACGACCGAGAGCGCGAGGCCGAGCGTCCCCGCGCACGAGAGCGCCACGCACAGGAGCCGGAGCGAGCGCGTCATCGGGCGACCTCCTGCGCGACGCGCTGCGCGCGCGCCACGCGGCGGTTGAGCGCGAGGAACGCCGCGCCCGTCGCGATGAACGCGACGCCGCGCGCGACGAAGCTCAGGTCGTCGTCGACGAAGCGCGCGAACACGGCGAGGGCGGCGACCAGCATGCCCCCGTTCGCGCGCGCGAGGGCGCCCGCGCGCGCGCCGTCGAGCGTCGCCACGAGGCCGAGGCCGAGCGCGTAGAGGCTCGCGACGAGCGTCGCCGCGCGCGCATCGCCCGTCGCGGCACCGGCCGCGAACGCGACGGCCAGCGCGACCGGGAGTGCGAGCGCCGTCGCGCGCGTCGCGTCGATGCCCGTTCCGAGCGCGCGTCCGGCCGCTTCGGCGAAGAGCTCGCGCGCGACGACGACGGCGCAGCCCGCGCCGATCGCGAGCGCCGGGACGGCTGCCGCGTCGAGCGTCGTCCAGCCGCGCGCGAGTGCGCTCCACGCATCGTCGGCGCCGGAGAGTGCGAGGGCCGTCGCCGCGATCGCGAGCTTCCCGAACGCGCGGGCGGGAAGCGCGGCGAAGCTCGGCGCGCCGCTGCGGTCGACGCGCGAGCCGAAGCCGTAGAGCCCGCCGGCGAGGAGCACGGCTCCCGCGAGCAACGGCCCCTCGCGTCCGTCGAGCGACGCGGCCGCGCCGAACGCGACGACCGGGATGCCCGCCCACGCGACGACCGCGCTCCGCAGCGCGCGATCGCGCTTCGCGTGCAGCCGCCACGCGAACGGGACTCCGGGTGCGAGCAGCGCCCAGAAGGCCGGGTGCGCCGCGTCGCGGTCGAGCGTCGCGGCCAGGAAGGCGCCGCAGCCGAGCGCGTGGAGCGCGCTCGCCGCGCGCGCGTCGAGCGCGTACACGAGTGGGACGGCGAGCAGCGTCCAGGCGGCGAGCAGCGACGAGAGCTCGACCTGCAGCTGGTAGGTCTGCGCGACGAGCGCCGTCGACGCGCCGATCGACAGCACGGCGGCGATCGCCGTGCCCTCGCACCACGCCGCGGACCCGGCGCGGCGCGCGACCGCGAAGGCCGCCGCGCCGTGCGCGACGACGGCGATCGCGACTGCGAGGCCCGCGCGCGCGAGGCGCGGCAGCTCGCTCCAGTTGTGGGCGACGAGCAGGAGGGCGCCGAGCCCGACGAGCGCGCTGCCCGCGACGGCGAGCAGCGTGGTCGCGCGCGCGCCCGAGCGGCGAGCGGCCGCGTGCGCGAGCAGCCGCTCGGCCGTGCTCGCGTCGAGCAGCCCCGCATCGACGAAGTCGGCGAGCTCGCGGGCGAGCCGACGCAGACGCGGGCTCGCGGTCGGCGGGACGAGGCGGTGGCGGGGTTCCATCGAGGCCTCCGGGTTCGCGAGCGCGGACGAGCCGAATGGCAGCGGACGGGTCGGGTGCGCTCGGCGAGGCCCCGGGGAGCAAGTGCCGTGCCGCGGTCGCGACGCGCCCTCGTGCGCCGCCCCGCACACGCGGCGGGCGGCCGCGGGCAGGCAGTGTCCTGGATCGTGCGCTCGATGCACGCTCCCGTGCAGGAAGTGGCGGCCGGCCTCCGCCCCGGCCCGCGCGCCCGGCTCGGTTGACCGCGCCTTCGCCGGTTCGCTATCTACCCGCCTCCCCGTACCCGAGGTCCGCCCATGTCGCGCATGTGCCAGCTCACCGGCAAGAAGCCGCAGTCCGGCCACAACGTCTCGCACTCCAATCGCAAGACGAAGCGGCGCTTCCTGCCGAACCTCCAGCGGGTCACGCTCCCGTCGGAGGCGCTCGGTCGCACCGTCACGCTCAAGGTGTCGACGCGCGCGCTGCGCACCGTGGCGAAGAAGGGCGGGCTCGACCAGTTCCTGCTGCAGACGGACGACCGGAAGCTTCCCGAGGACGCGCTCAAGCTGAAGAGCCGCGTGAAGCGCTCGCTCGGCGGGCGTCGCAAGGCGGCGACGGCGGCCGTCGCAGGCTAGCCCCGACGGCGACGCGAGCCGGAACGAAGAGCGCCCGGAAGCCACTGGCTTCCGGGCGCTCTTCGTTCCGGGCCTCCGCGCGTCGCGGCCTACTTCTTCTTCGAGCCCCAGCGCTTGCGGAAGCGGTCGATCTTGCCGTCCGAGTCGAGCTCGCGCAGCTGGCCCGTCCAGAACGGATGGCTCACGGACGAGATCTCGAGCTTGATGACGGGCAGCGGCTCGCCGTCGATCTCGCGCGTCTCCTGCGACGTCATCGTCGAGCGGGAGACCCACTCGGAGCCGGTCGCCGAATCCACGAACAGGACCTTGTGATAGTCGGGATGGATGTCGGGCTTCATGGCGCTACCAGCTCGACTTCCGCACGCCGGGCAGCTGGCCGCGCAGGGCGAGCTCGCGCAGTGCGATGCGCGAGATGCCGAACTTCTTGTAGTAGGCGTGCGAGCGGCCGGAGACGTTGCAGCGACGGTTGAGGCGCGTCGGGCACGAGTTGCGCGGGAGCTTCGCGAACTGCGCCTGGATCTCGATCTTGTCGTCGACCGAGACCTCGGGGTCGTTCAGCCGCTTGCGCAGCTCGGCGCGCTTCGCGGCGTGCTTCGCGATCAGCTTGCGGCGCTTGTCGTCTCGATTGATCTGGCTCGTCTTGGCCATGCGGCGGCTCCGGTCCTGGGTTGGCGGACGCGGGACTGTAGAGAGCCGTCCCGAGCGCGGCAAGCGGCGCGCGACGACGGGCAGGTCGCGAGCGCCGCTCGGTCCCGCGGGGCCGCGCGCCGCGCCGGTCGCCGCGCGCGCCCGCTGGCCTATGTTCCGCCGCCTCCAGACTGGCAGGAACTGGTAGGAACGCAGGGACCCGACGCCGTACGGGCGGGCCCGGCCCCGCGCGCGGGCGGGGCGCTCCCGCTCGGCGCGCGCCGGACGCGCCCCGGCGCCACCCCGATCGAGAGCGACCACGATGAGCGAGCCCGTCCGCACGATCGACCCGCAGGCGATCGAGAAGCACTTCGACGCCGACGCCGCGCAGCGCCGCTGGCACGAGCACTGGCAACGGCTCGGCGTCTACGAATGGGATCCGACGCGATCGCGCGCCGAGACGTTCGTCGTCGACACGCCGCCGCCCACCGCGTCGGGGTCGCTCCACGTCGGGCACGTCTTCTCGTACACGCAGACCGACGTGATCGCGCGCCATCAGCGCATGCGCGGCAAGAACGTCTTCTACCCGATGGGCTGGGACGACAACGGGCTGCCGACCGAGCGGCGCGTCCAGAACTACTTCCACATCCGCTGCGACCCGCACACGCCCTACGAGCCCGGGCTGCGCGTCGAGCCCGCGACGGCCAAGGCGCGCAAGCAGCCCGCGCGGCTCGTCTCGCGGCAGAACTTCATCGAGATCTGCGCCGGGCTCACGGCCATCGACGAGCAGGCGTTCAAGGGCCTCTTCCAGTCGCTCGGCCTGTCGATCGACTGGAAGCTCGAGTACGCGACGATCGACGACCACTGCCGCTCCACCGCGCAGCGGTCGTTCCGCGACCTCTTCGACAAGGGCCACGTCTACACCACGCACGCGCCGACGATGTGGGACGTCGACTTCCAGACGGCCGTCGCACAGGCGGAGGTCGAGGACAAGCAGGAGGCGGGCGCCTATCACCGGATCGAGTTCGGCGTCGAGGGGAGCGACGAGGGCTTCGTGATCGCGACGACGCGGCCCGAGCTGCTGCCCGCGTGCGTCGGCGTGTGCGCACACCCCGACGACGAACGCTATGCGCACCTGTTCGGGCGCAACGCGGTGACGCCGCTCTTCTTCGCGCCGGTGCCCGTCTTCGCGAGCGAGCTCGCCGACCCCGAGAAGGGAACCGGCATCCTCATGGTCTGCACGTTCGGCGACGCGACGGACGTGCACTGGTGGCGCGAGCAGGGCCTCGCGCTCCGCCAGCTCGTGCAGCGGAACGGCCGGCTCGCCGAGGTCGAGTTCGGCACCGAGGCCTTCCCGAGCGCGCGGCCCGAGGCCGCGAACGCATGCTATGCGGGGCTCGCGGGCAAGGGCACGAAGCAGGCGCGCGCGGCGATCGTCGAGCTGCTTCGCGATGCGGCGGGCAGCGCCACCGGGCGCGGCGCGCCGCTCCAGGGCGAGCCCGAGCCGATGACGCACGCCGTCCGCTACTACGAGCGCGGCGAGCGCCCGCTCGAGTACGTGCCGACGCGGCAGTGGTTCTGCCGCCTGCTCGACAAGAAGGAGGCGCTGCTGCGCAAGGGCGAGGAGGTGCAGTGGCACCCGGCCTTCATGCGTCAGCGCTTCCGCGACTGGACCGAGGGGCTCACGATCGACTGGTGCCTGTCGCGCCAGCGCTACTTCGGCGTGCCGATCCCCGTCTGGTATCCGCTCGACGCGAACGGCGCTCCGGACTACGCGCACCCGATCTGCGCCGACGTCGACCAGCTCCCCGTCGACCCGATGATGCACACGCCGAAGGGGTTCGACGAGTCGCAGCGCGGCGAGCCCGGCGGCTTCGTCGGCGAGGCCGACATCTTCGACACCTGGTTCACGAGCTCGATGACGCCGCAGATCGGCTCGCACTGGCAGGTCGACCCCGCGCGCCACGCGAAGCTCTTCCCCGCCGACGTGCGCCCGCAGGCGCACGAGATCATCCGCACGTGGGCCTTCTACACGATCGCGAAGGCGATGCTGCACGAGGACGCGATCCCGTGGCGGCACATCCTGATCTCGGGCTGGATCCTCGACCCCGATCGCAAGAAGATGTCGAAGAGTCAGGGCAACGTCGTGACGCCGACCGAGCCGATCGAGAAGTACGGCGCCGACAGCGTCCGCTACTGGGCCGCGAGCGCGCGGCTCGGCGTCGACACCGCGCTCGACGAGCAGGTCTACAAGGTCGGCAAGCGGCTCGCGACGAAGCTCTACAACGCGGGCAAGTTCGTGCTCTCGCAGCCGGGCGACGTGCATCCCGTGTCGTGCGAGCTCGACCGCGCCTTCGTCGCGAAGCTCCGCGCCCTCGCCGCGCGCGCGACGCGCGCGTTCGACGACTTCAACTACGCACAGGCGCTCCAGGAGTCGGAGAGCTTCTTCTGGACGCACTTCACCGACACGTACCTCGAGCTCGCGAAGCCGCGCGCGCGCTGGTACGCCGACGGCGAGACGGCGGGCGAGCGCGGCGCGCAGAGCGGCTCGGCCGTCGCCGCGCTGCGGAGCGGCCTCTCGGTGATCCTGCGTCTGCTCGCGCCGCCGATGCCGTTCATCACCGAGGAGATCTGGTCCTGGACGTTCGCCGGTGAGACCGGGCACGCGAGCATCCACGCGGCGCCGTGGCCCTCCGAGGACGAGCTCGCCGACGTCGCGCCGCCCGACGACGAGCGGAGCTTCGACGTCGCCGTCGCGGCGCTCGCCGCGATCAACAAGGCGAAGGCCGACGCCGCGGTGTCGATGGGACGCGAGGCCGAGCGGCTCGCGCTCGCGGCGAACGGCGCGACGCACGCGGTGCTCGAGCGGGTGCGCGAGGACGTGCTCGCCGCGGGCCGCGTGCACGCCTGCGAGTGCGTGGTCGACGACGCGCTCGAGGACGGTGCGTTCGAGGTGCGCGGCGCGACCTTCGTCGAGCGCGACTGACGCGCGCGGCGCGAAGGGCCGCGCGCCGGGCCGCCCGATCGTCGCGCGTCGCGCGTCGCGCGCCGGGACGTCCGCGCGCCGCTGCCTAACGTCGCCGCGCCAGCCGCACGAGCCCTTCCTGCGCGACCGACGCGAAGCGCACGCCGTCGCGCGCGTACATCGCGCCGAAGGCCAGGCCGCGCGCGGCGTGGCTCACCGGGCTCTCGCTCACGTACAGGATCCAATCGTCGAAGCGCGGCGCGCGGTGCAGCCACATCGCGTGGTCGAGGCTCGTCACCATGATGTCGCGGCGCTCGTAGCCCATCGGGCCCACGGCCGCGCCCGCGAGCGTGCGATCGCTCGCGTAGACGGCGAGCGCCGCGTGCAGGCGCGCGTCCTCGGGCACGTCGCCGCGCGGGCGCATCCAGACGAAGCGCGTTCCGTCGGCCAGCTCCTCGGGCGGGAGCCGCACCTCGAAGGCCTCGACGTGCGCGGCCCAGAAGGGCGGCAGGTTCCAGCCCTTCCGCACCTCCTCCCAGAGCGGCAGGCCCTCGGGCCCCGGCACGTCGGGCATCGGCTCCTGGTGCTCGCCGCCCGGCTCGGGGCGCGTGAAGCTCGCCGCGAGGTTGAAGATCGCCTCGCCGCCCTGGTAGGCGACGACCCGGCGCGTCGAGTACGTGCGCCCGTCCCGGATGCGGTGCACGACGAAGCGGATCGGCTTGCCGTAGTCGCCGCCGCGCAGGAAGTACGCGTGCAGCGAGTGGAGCGCGCCCTCGTCGACGGTGCGCTGCGCGGCCATCGCCGACTGCGCCGCGACCATGCCGCCGAAGAGCCGGCCCGTGCCCTCGCCCGGGTCGCCGAGGAAGAGGTCGTCGTCGAGGGCCTCGAGCGACAGGCCGCGGAGGACGCGGGCGATGGGCGACTCGTCGGACACGGATCCCTCCTTGGCGGGCGCCCGTCTCTAGCGAACCCGGGCGGGGCGGTCGATCGCCGCCGCACCGTCGACGTTCGATCAGGTATCCATGAATTTGGGGTTTCTACAATTCGAGAGATCGACTACATGAGTCGGCACGGGGAGGGGAGGCGGATGGCCGGGCTTCGCGAGCGCAAGCGCGAGCGGCTGCGCGCCGACGTCGTGCGGGTGGCTGCCGAGCTCGCGGCCGCGCGGCCGTTCGGCGCGATCCGCGTCCGCGACCTCGCCCGCCGCCTCGAGATCAGCGAGGCCACCTTCTTCAACCACTTCCCGACCAAGGCCCACGTCCTCGACGCGTGGCTCGAGGACGAGCTCGCGAACGCGTTCGCTGGGGTCGTGGCCTCGACCGCGCCGGGCCGCGCGCCGCTCCGCGCCGCGGTGCGCGGGCTCGCCGAGCGCGCGCGCCGCGCGAGCGGGCTCGGCGCCGAGGCGTGGCGAGGCGCGCGCGCGCAGCGGGCGGCGGGCGCGGCGGCCGAGCGCAGCGCGCTCGCCTCGGCGCTCGCGCGCGCCGCCGAGCGCGGAGAGCTGCGACGCGACATCGATGCGCGCGAGCTCGCGCTCGTGCTGGCGGCCGCCGTCGCCTGCGCGATCGCGCACGCCCTCGCGGCATCGGACGATGCGGCGCGGGCCGCCGAGCCGGTCGGCGCGGCGACCGACGTCCCCGCGCGCGCGCTCGCCGCCGCCGACCTCGTGCTGGACGGTGCGAGCCGGCGCCACGAGCGCGTGCGGATCGGCGCCCTCGCATCCCCCGCCGCCCACGCGCGCGACTAGCACGCTCCGCGCTCGCGCCGCGCGAGCGGCGCCCGCGCCGTCCGCGCGCGTACCCGGCTCTACGGCTGCGCGTCGCGACGAGCGACCGCGAGCGGCGGCGCCTCGACGCGCCCGCCTTCGCGCACCGCGCGCGCGGCGACGACGACGCGCCCCTCGAGCGCTCCGGCGCGCAGCTGCCACGCCGCGCCCCCCGCATCGTCGCTCGCCTGTGCGACCGCGATCGCGAACCTCCCGCTCGCGTCCGCGCGCGCCCGCGCGACGACGCGCGTCGCTCCCGGCGTCGCGACGAGCGTCGCCTCGACGCTCTCGCCCGGCGGCGCGCTTCCCTCGATGGTCGCGCCGGCGACGCGCTCGAAGACCCGATAGGAAGCGACGCCGGCTCGGGCCGCCCGTGCGGGCGTCGCGAAGCGCAGCCGGTGGTGCGCGAGGCCGACGAGCGCGGGCTCGGCGAGCCGCCGCAGCATCGTCCGCGGACCGAGCCGTTCGCGGTCGTCGCTCGTCAGGCTCTCGACCACCACGAAGCGCGCGCGCAGACGGTCGAGCAGCCGCACGGCGCGCGGCTCGGCGGAGCGGAAGTACTCGCGGTGGAGCGCGAAGCCGCGCGGCCCGACGTCGTCGCCGAAGTTGCTCGCGACGACCGGGAGCGCGGCGGCGTAGAGCAGCGCGTGTCCGTGCTCCCACGGCGCGAGGACGCCGAACCCGGGCGCGTCGAGCGACGGCGGCGCGTCGGGCGCGATGCCGGCCTCGGCGCGCAGCCAGTCTGCCGCAGCGAGCAGGTTGCGCCGGCTCTGCTGCGGCGCGGGAAGCGGCGCCGCCGCATCGAAGGCCTCGCGCGCGGCGCGCGCGTGCGGTGCGAGCGCCGGCGCGGCGAGCGCGAGCAGCGCGGCGCCGACCGCAGCGCGCGCGCGGCCGCGGCCGAGCGCGGGAGCGAGCGCGTCGGCGGCGCGCACCGCCGCCCATCCCGCGAGCCACGCGACGGCGAGCGCGGCCTCGCCCGCGAAGCGCTTCTGCGCGACGGCCGCGAGCGCGGCGCCGACGGCGAACACGAGCACGACGGCGCGCGCCGGCGCGTCGCGCCGCGCGCGCGCGTCGCGCGCGTAGGCGGCGACGAGCGCCGGCAGCAGCAGTCCGAGCGCCGACAGTCGCGCGAGCGCCGGTGCGAGCGCGAGTGCGCCGCGCCGCTCGAAGAGCGGCTCGGACTCCGCGACGACGTGCTGGAAGTCCTCGGCGCGCGCGAGCCACTGCCACGCCTCGCCGCCCGCGCGCAGCAGCTCGGGGAACACCACGGCGCTCGCGCCCGCGACGGCGAGCGCGATGCCCGCGGCCGCCGCCGTGCGCGCCCCGCGCGCGCCCTCCGCCGTGCGCGCGAAGACGGCGCTCGCGAGCGCGGCGTGCGCGGCCGCCGCCGCGAACGCCCACGGCTGGAAGTGCGAGAGCACCGTCGCCGACCACGCGCTCCACGGCTCGGGCGGCGCGGCCGTGCAGAAGGGCGCCACGAGCGCGGCCGCGAGCGCGTGTCCGAGCGCGCGCCGGCGCAGCCAGCGCGCGCTCTCGACGGGCTGCGCGTCGCGCGGGCCGACGAGCCGGCCGGCGAGCAGGCCGAGCTCGACGAGCGCGACGTGCAGCAGCGCGCCCGGCCACGTGACGAGGGCGAGCGCCTCGAGGGCGGAGAGCGCGGCGACGTGTGCGAGCGAGTCGTCGAGCGCGACGCGCACGGCGGCGCCCAGCATCGCAGCCGCGAGCGCAGAGACGGCGACGTGGTGATCGACGAATCCCACCTGTGCGTACCACGTGAGGCCGCCGAGCACGCAGGCGAGCGCGCCCGCGACGAGCGCGGCGCGCGCGCCGTCGAGCGCGCGCACCGCGGCGTGGAGCGCGACGACGCCGAGCGCGCCGAGGACGGGCGGCACCCAGGCGGCCGCCGTCTCCGCGCCGCGCAACCCGGCGAGCGCCCACGCCGGCGCCGCGGCCGCAGCGACGAGCGCGTCGAACGCCGGCGGCCAGATCGCGCGCGACCCGTCCGGCCACGCGAGGAACGGGTCGACGTCGACGTGTGCGGGGAAGTGCGCGAGCGCGAACATCGCGCGCCGCACGTGATACCACGCATCGTTGCCCGCGAAGACGACGCGGTCGGCGTCGAAGACGTGGCGCCACGGGAGCGCGCGCACGGCGAGCGCAGCGAGGAAGAGCGCCGTCGCTGCGAGCGCGGAACCGGAGCGGGGAGGCTCCGGTCCGTCGGTCAACGGAACCAGCCGTCGCGCGCGTCGAGGCCCTGGCGGACGAGCGCGCGAATGCGGTCCTCGACGACGCGCACGTGCTCGCGCACGTGCGCGTCCTCGTCGTTGGGATCGCCGGCGAAGTGCAGCGGCTCGCCGAACGCGATGCGGAACTTGACGGGGAGCGGGATCACCGCGAGCGGCCCGAGCAGCGGGAACGTCAGCGTGATCGGGAGCGCGGGCGCGCCGATCGCGCGCCCGAGCGACTCGACGCGCGCGAGCCCGGGCGACTGCTCCTCGGAGCCCACGATGCCGACCGGGACGATGGGCGTGCCGGTCTGCAGGGCCATCCGCAGGAAGCCGAGCCCGAACTCCTTCAGCTCGTACGCCTCGGCGTAGGGCTTGATGAAGCCGCGCTGCCCTTCCGGGAAGACCATGACGGCCTCCTCGTGCTCGAGCAGCGCGATGCAGTTCTCGGGCGTGCCGACGACCGAGCCCATGCGCTGCATCAGCACGTTGAAGAACGGGACCGTCGGCAGGTAGTACTCGCCCATGCCGCGCGCGATGCGCGGCGGCTCGCGCTCGAGGAGGAGCGCCGTCGACAGCATCGCGGCGTCGTAGGCGAACGTGTTGCCCGCGTGGTTCGCGATCAGCAGCACGCGCCCGTCGGGCACGTTCTCGATGCCCGTCGTCTCGACGCGCAGCCAGTGGCGATAGAGGAGCGCGAGCGGCAGCGCGAGCCGCGTCGTCCAGCGCGGGTCGTAGCCGAACGGGTCGTAGCCGTACTCGTTGCACGCGACCGGGAGCCGCGCCGCGCGCTCGTCGAGCTCCGTCCACAGCTCCCACAGGCTCGTCGGCAGCCACCACGGCGGCGGCGTCGGCCGCCGCGCGGGCGGCTCGGTGCGGCGACGTCGAGGCTTCGCGGAGGCCACGCTGCGTCCTTGCTATTCGGGGTAGTAGCGGCTGATCGTGTCGACGACGCAGGCCGGGCGGCCGCCGCCCTCGACCTCGACCGTGACGCGGATCGTCGCCTGCACGGCGCCGTCCTTCGTGTCCTCGGCGGCCACGAGCTCGCCGACGCCGCGGATGCGCGACCCGACCGGGACGGGCGCCGGGAAGCGCAGTCGGTCGGCGCCGTAGTTCACGCCCATCTTGAACCCGCGCACCTCGGCGATCTCGGGAAGGAAGAGGTTCACGAGCGACATCGTCAGGTAGCCGTGCGCGATCGTCGTGCCGTACGGGCCGTCCTTCGCCTTCTCGGGGTCGACGTGGATCCACTGATGGTCGCCGGTCGCGTCGGCGAACGTGTCGATGCGCTCCTGCGTGATCTCGAGCCAGCCGCTCTCGCCGATGCGCTCGCCGACGTGGTCCTTCAGCTCGTGCGGGGTGTGGAAGATCATCGGGCTCCCGTCCTCGTGAGTCGCCGCGCGACGCGGTGGGGGTGGCTCGCGCCCGGCGCGCGGGCGGGACGCCGGCCGAGGTTCGCCCAGTCGCCGCGCTTCGTCATCCGAGCACGGGCTCGCGGCCTCCGGCGTCCCGGCTCGCCCCGCTCACGGCGCGTCCGGGGCGGGCGCGTCGACGAACGCCTCGCCGCGGCGGTAGCGCGCGAGGCGCGCGCGCACGGGCGCGAGCGCCTCGGTGCTCGCGCCGCCGCTCACGTACAGCTCGACGGCGAGCGCGGCGCTGCGCACCGCGCTCGCGAAGTCGCCGGCCGCCGCCTGCGCGGCCGCGAGCGTGTCGTACATGCCGGCGTCGATCTCGCCGGCGACGAACGAGGCGCGCGCGACGCGGAGCGCGCGCTCGGGGTCGCGGATGCGCGCGTCGGGCGAGGTCGCGAGCAGCCACACCAGGTTGTTCGCGGCCGCGACGCGGCCGGGGTCGAGCTCGTGGCAGCGCGCGAGCTGCTCGACGGCGCCCGGCGTGTCGCCGAGCACGAGCAGGGCCGTGCCGAGGCGCTCGCGCGCGACGGCGTCGCCCGGCGCGAGTGCGACGGCGCGCTCGAGCAGCGGCCGCGCCTCCGCATAACGTCCCTCGACGAGCAGGGCGAGCGCGAGGGACGACAGCGCCTCGCGCGAGCCGGGCTCTCGCTCGAGCCGCGCGCGCCAGTGCGCGACGGCGTCGCCCGGCGCGGCCGCGGCGTCGAGGTCGAGCACGCGGAAGAGGTCGACCGAGAGCGAGGCGCCGGCGGGCTCGAAGGCGTCGGGGCGCGCGCGCAGCGCGTCTCCGACGGGGAGCCTGCGTCGCGCGCCGATCCAGCGCACCCCGCGCTCGCGCAGCAACGCGACGTGCTGCGGCGCGAGCATGCGCGCGGTGAAGAAGTCGGTGACGCGATCGTAGAGCGCCGGGTCGGAGCCCCAGCGCCAGTACACCGTCTGCAGGCCCGGCGCGAGCGAGAGCGCGAGCGGGTGCACGGACGGGTCGAGCAGGACGGGCTCGCCCGGCGGCACGCGCTCGCGGATCCCGTCGACGAGCGCGCGCGCCGTCGCGGCGTCGAACGGCGCGGGGAGCATCGCGTCGAGCGTCGCGGGGAGGCGCGCGAGGTCCTGCGGGAGCGAGGTCGCGAGCGCGAGCGCGACGGCGAACGCGGCTCCCGCCGCCGGTGCGGCGAGGCGCCGCCCGCCGGCCTGCGCGCGCGCGAGCCCGACGATCACCGCGCCGGCGACGGCGAACGCGAGCGCCGTCGGGAGCAGCCACGTGAAGCGCCACAACAGGTAGGGCGTGACGATGCGACCGGCGAGCGGCGGCAGGCCCGGCACGTAGAGCATCGCGAGGATGGCGGCGGCGAGCGCGAACACGTAGCGCGCGTCGTCGCGCGTGCGCAGCGCGAGCCCGAGCGCGAGCGCGAGGGCGGCGCCCGCGCCGAGCAGCGGGTGGGCGAGCAGCATCGGGCTCGCCGTGAAGCGGTTCTCCTCGCGCGACGCGATCGACAGACTGTCGACGACGAGGTGCGCGCGCCGCTCGAAGCCCGCCTCGTCGGCGAGCGTCGTCGGCGCGCCCTCGTCCGCGCGCTGCGAGAGCGGCCAGAGCGCGAGCGGCGCGATCGCGAGCGCGATCGCGAAGGCCGCGAGCAGACGCCGCGCCGCGGGCTCGCGCGCACCCGCGGCGAGCGTCTTCGCGACCGCGCCTGCCGGCGCGGCGAGGGCCGTCGCCGCGGCGTAGGGGAGCGTCGCGATCGCGACGAAGGGGAGTCCGAGCGGGTGCGCGAGCACGGCGCCCACGCCGACGAGCGCGAGCGCGGCGAGCCAGCGGAGCTCGCGGCGGCGCATCCACTCGGCGCCGAGCGCGCCCGCCACCGGGACGAGCACGTAGGCGAGGAAGACCTTGTCCTGCGTGATGCGGAAGAAGAGCACGGTGCCCGGCCAGCGCAGCCCCGCCGAGCCGGGCTCGTGCACGTACGGGAGCGTCGCGAGCACGAGCCCGACGTGCGCGGCGAGCAGCGCGGCGCGCGTTCCGGCGCCGCACCGCAGCGCCGACGCGAGCGCCTGCGGCGCGGCCATCGCGAGCGGGATGCACGCGACGGGGAGCCAGCTCCAGAACACCGCGAGCGAGCTCCCGTCGCGCAGCACGAGCGACGTCACCATCGCCTGCCACGCGAGGAACGGGCTCGCGATCAGGCGCGCGTTCCACTCCTCGGGGTCGGGCGTGTGCGCGACGTAGGCGCGGCCCGGCTCGTGCACCATCCAGTCGATGTACGAGAGATAGGTCCACAGGTCGCCCGAGCGCATCGTCGGCTCGATCCAGACGACGAAGGCGAGGGCGAGGGCCGCGCCCGCGATCGCGACGGCGACATCGGTCGCGCGGTCGCCGCGCGTCGCCGCGCGCAGCCCGTCGAAGCCGCGCAGTGCGCCGCGCCGCCAGGCGACGGCGAGCGCCGCGACGGCGAGGAGGTCGAGTGCGGCGAGCGCGCGCGCACCGTCGCCGAGCGGCACGCCGGAGGCGCGCGCGATCCCGGCGGCGGGGAACGCGATGCCGCCGCCGAGCGCGGCGGCCGTCGCGAGCGCGGCGGCGACGCTGCGGAATGCGGGCGCGAGCCCGAGCGCGGCGAGCGCGGCGAGACCGGGTGCGAGCAGCAGCGCGAACGAGACGAGCAGCGTCGACGCGATGCCGCCGCGCAGCGGCGCGAGCAGCGCGACGAGCGCGAGCGCCGCCGCCGCGACGGCCGCCGCAGCGAGCGCGTCGCCGCCGCCGCGACCGCTCGCGCGGCTCCGCGCGTCGCCGCTTCCGCCGCGACCGCCGCGTCCGCTCGCGCGGCTCCGCGCGTCGTCGCTTCGCGCTGCGGCGCGCTCTCGTGCGTCGTTCGTCATCGCGCTCGCACGCTCCCGCGCCGCCCGGTGTCGCGCTCGGCTGCCGCTCCCGCGCCCGCCGCGCATCTGCAGCCGCGCATCCGCAGCCGCGCATCGGCCGCCGCGCATCTGCAGCCGCGCATCGGCCGCCGCGCGCCCAGCCGCGGACGCGCGCGCGCGCACGGCGCGTCCGCGGCTCGTTACAATGCACGACCCGCGCGAGCGGTGGAAGGGGAGCCGTCGCGGTGTCCAGTTCCCGCCGAGCATCGCCCGCGCCCGGGCTCGCGCCGCGCGATCTCGAACGCCTTCGCGAGCTCCTGTGCGCCATGCAGGACGCCATCCGCTCGCGCGTCGTAGCGGCCCGCGCTTCGCGCTCGAGCGACGAGCTCGCCGCGGTCGACGCCGTCACCGCGGCCGACACGATCTACCGCATCGACCGCGTCGGCGAGGACGCGATCGTCGCCTGGCTCGAGGCGAGCTGGCCGCGCGACTGGGCGGTCGAGCTCGTGATGGAGGGCGACGACCCGGACGCGCCGCCGCCGCGCGTGCCGCGCGATGCGCGCGACGAGGACGTGCGCTTCGTCTGCATCGTCGATCCCGTCGACGGCACGCGCAGCCTGATGCACGACAAGCGCTCGGCGTGGACGCTCGCCGCGGTCGCGCCCGTCGCCGGCGCGTCGCGCGGCGTCGCGCCGCCGCGCCTGCGCGACACGGTCGTCGCCGCGATGACCGAGCTCCCGCCGACGAAGCAGACGCTCGCCGACCAGGTGTCGGCCGTGCGCGGCGCCGGGCGCGCGGGCCTTCGCGCGGTGCGCGTCGACGTCGGAAGCGGCGCGCGCCGTCCCTTCGAGCTGCGTCCGTCGACGGCGACGGACTGCCGCCACGGCTTCGCGTCGTTCGCGCGCTTCTTCCCGGAAGGGCGCGCGCTCGTGGCCGCGTTCGAGGAGTCGCTCTGGGCGCAGCTCTACGGCGCGGACGAGAACGGCGCGCCGCTCGTCTTCGACGACCAGTACATCTGCACGGGCGGCCAGCTCTACGAGCTGCTGGCGGGACGCGACCGCATGCTCGGCGACCTGCGCCCGCTCGCGTTCGCCGAGCTCGGCCTCGCGAAGCCGATCACCTGCCATCCGTACGATGCGTGCACGGCGCTCGTGCTCGAGGAGGCGGGCTGTCGCGTCACCGCGCCGTTCGGCGGGCCGCTCGACTTCCCGCTCGACACGACGTCGCCCGTCGCCTGGGTGGGCTTCGCGAACGCGGCGATCGAGGCGCACGTGCGGCCCGCGCTCGACGCGTGCCTCGCGCGCTTCTTCCCGCGCGCCGCTCAGGCGCGCGCGGCGAACGTGATCGGCAGCGAGCCGTAGCCCTGCACGAACTCGGTGTGCAGGCGCACCGCGTTCGCGAGATCGACCTCGTAGTCGCCGAGCGCGGGCAGCAGCGTCTCGAGCGAGACGCGCCCCTCCATCCGCGCGATGTGGCGGCCCAGGCACTGGTGCGGGCCGGTGCCGAAGCTCAGGATGCGCGGCGGGCGGCGGTGGATGTCGAACACGTCCGGGTCGCGGAACTCGCGCTCGTCGCGGTTGCCCGACGGGTAGAGGAAGACCACGCCCTGGCCGGGCTCGAGCCGGCGGCCGTGCACCTCGAACGGCTTCGCGACGGTGCGGCCGAGGTACTGCGTCGGCATGTCGAAGCGCAGCACCTCGTCGAACGCGTCGGGCACGAGCGAGAGGTCGCCGCGCAGCTCGGCGCGGAAGTGCGGGTGCTCGGCGAGCCGGAGCATCGCGCTCGCCAGCACCTTCGGGAACGTCTCCGAGCCCCCGATCACGAGCATGCCGAGGTGGCTCCCGGCTTCCTCGTCGCCGTAGCGGCGCCCCGCGTGCTCGAAGCGCGCGAGGATCGAGAGCGCGTCGTCGCCGTCCGCGCCGCGCCGTCGCCTCTCGCGCAGCGCCTCGACACAGTAGGCGTTGAGCTCGCCGAGCGACGCGAGGCCCTCGGGAGTCATGCCGCCCGTGTCCGGGTCGTGCGAGAAGAATCCCTGCACGTACTCCGTGAGCAGCGGGCCGTCCTCGACGGGCAGGCCGAGCGCGTGACACACGACGGTGACGGAGAGGCGCGAGCCGAAGTCGCGCACGATGTCGAGGTGGCCGCGCTCGAGCGCCTCGTCGCGGATGCGCTCGGCGAGCGCGCGCGCGTGCACCTCGAGCGCCTTCACGTTGCGCGGGAGGAAGGCGCGGCGGATCTGGCTGCGCAGCTCCGTGTGCTCGGGCGGGTCGATCGTGTTGATCGTCGGCGCGGCCGGCTGGTCCTTCGTGAGCAGCTGCGCCGACGCCGCGCCCTTGGTGTTCGTGAGGTGCTCGGTGTCGTTGGCGACGCGCCAGATGTCGTCGAAGCGCGAGAGCGCCCACACCTCGTACTTCTCGATGAAGTAGACGGGCGCCTCGTCGCGCAGGCGCCGGTAGACGGGGTGCGGGTCGTGCCGGATGGTGGCGTCGAACGGGTCGTAGTGGAGCGGCTCGGTCGGGCTCACGGGTCCTCGCGTCCGTCGCGCGGGGCGACGCGGGCTTCGTTAGGCGGTTGCAGGGCTTCGGCGCGCGGCGAGCGCGGCTCCGACGAGCGCGCCGAGGCCGCCGCCCGCCGTGTTGAGCCACCAATCATACAGGGACGAGAATCGCGCCGGGAAGTCGACCTGCGCGAGCTCGATCGCGAGCGAGAGCGCGCAGCACGCCGCGAGCGCGAGGGCGAAGCGCGCGAGCGCGCGGCGGCGTCCGAACGGAGCGGCGGCGAGCAGCGCGCCGAGCGGCGCGAACCCGGCGAAGTTGAGGAGGGCGTCGCGCCGCGGCGGCGCGCGGCCGGCCGCGAGCGCGGGCCGGTGGGCGCCGGCGATCGTCGCGGGAAGCGAGACGCCGCGCGGCGCGGGCGCGCCGCGCGCGAACCGCCCCGCGCTCCACGCGTCGGCGAGCGCGTCGGCGGCGCCGCCATCGCCGCGGAGCGCGGCCGCGACGCGGGCGAGCTCGTCGGGTGCGAGCGCGCGCGGAAAGGCGGCCCAGCCGAGGACTTCGCCGCGCCAGCCCGAGCGCGCGCTCGGATCGTTGCCGAGCGCGACGCGCGCCGCGTGCGCATCGCCCGCTGCGCGCGTGTGCAGCGCGGGCGAGCGCGAGTCGAGGTCGGGGACGACGACGCCGTCGACGGCGACGCGCGTGCCGCGCGCGCCCGTCACCACCGCGACGTCGTGCGCGCGGCCCGGCGCGAGCAGCCCGCTCGCGCCGAGGTGGCGGATGCGCTCGCCGCCGCCCGCCGCGAGCGCACCGGCCGGGGCGCGCACACCGCCCGCGCCGCGCGGCTCGCGCCAGTCGAGGAGTGCCGCGTCGCCGCGCTGCGCGAGGCGCAGCCGCCACGGGAGCGTCGCATCGTCGATCGCGAACACGGTGCCGGGCCGGTCGTTCGGCGCGTCGTCCGCGCGGATCCGCAGCGCGATGGTGAGCTCGCGCGGCGCGTCCGGCGCCGCGTCCGGCTCCGGCAGCGGCGCGCGCAGCCACGCGATGCCCGCGCCGTCGAAGCGCAGCGCGCTCGCGTCGGGCGCGCGCGCGGCACCGTTCGCGGGGAAGCGCTCGAACGGCGCGAAGGCCGCGGCGGCCATCGCCGCGAGCACGGCGGCGAGCGCGAGCGCCCACGCGAGCCGCGCGCGCGCGCCGCGTCGCATCCGCCGCGCGCCGCGCCTCAGCGCAGCCGCGTCGGCAGGTGCATCCAGCCCTGCACGAACTCGGTGCGGTTGCGCTGCGCGCGATCGAGGTCGATGTCGTACTCGGGCGCGCGCGCGAGCAGCGCGCGCAGTGCGACCTCGGCCTCCATCTTCGCGATGTGATGGCCGACGCACATGTGCGCGCCCTGGCCGAAGGCGAGCATGCGCGGCGGGCGGCGGTCGAGGTCGTAGGCGTCGGGGCGCGCGAACTCGCGCTCGTCGCGGTTCGCGGCGGCCCACATGAACATCACGCCCTGGCCGGGCTCGATGCGCTGCCCCTCGATCTCCGTCGCTGCGACGCACGTGCGGCCGAGCATCTGTGTCGGCGTGTCGATCCGCAGCGCTTCGAGGAAGGCGTCGCGCGCGAGGCCCGGGTCGGCCGCGACGCGCGCGCGCTGGTCGGGGTGCTGCCACAGGCGGTGGATCGTGGCGCCGAGCGCCTTCGGGAACGTGTCGCTGCCGCCGATCATCACGAGCGACAGCGTCGAGGCGACGACGAAGTCGTCGAGCAGCTTTCCGGCGACCGGCTCCGTCAGCATCGTGCGCAGCGCGCCGGTGGCGCGCTCGGGGTGCTTGCGCATGTCCTTCGCGAGCTCGAGGCACCAGAAGAACATCTCCTTGCCGCAGCGCGCGCCGACCTCCGTCGCGCCCTTGTGGCCCGGGACGCGGTGCATCACGCCGTTCACCCACTCGACCGCCTGCTCGCGGATCGAGAGCGGCATGCCGCCCGCGATGCACGCGCCCGTCACGGCGATGCGCGCGCCGAACTCCTCGACGAGGTCGCCCTCGCCGCGCTCGACGAGCTCGTCGAGCAGCTCGTTCGCGTAGGCCTCGATCTGCGGGCGCATCCCGCGCACGGCGACCGGCACGAACAGCTTCTTGATCTGCGCGCGCATCGGCGTGTGCTCGGGCGGGTCGTAGGCGTTGAACGACATCGACGGCGGCGTGTCGTGCGTGAGCAGGTGCCCGGGCGTCGTGCCCTTCATCGTGTGCAGGTGCGACGCGTCGTTCGCCGCGTTCCACACCGTCTCGAAGCGCGAGACGAACCAGCAGTCGTACTCCTCGATGAAGTGCACGGGGGACTCGTTCCGCAGCCGCTCGTAGATGCGGTACGGGTCCTCCATGATCTCGTCGGAGTAGGGGTCGTACTCGACCATGCGTCGCTCTCCTCAGCTCTCGGCCGCGCAGCGTCCGGCGCGCCGCCCGAAGAAGGTGGCCTCGCCGATCGACGTGCCGCTCGAGTAGCCGGGCGACGAGATCGACGCCGCCGTGCGCCCGGCCGCGAACAGGCCGGGGATCGGGTTCCCGTCGACGTCGCGCACGCGCCCGTGGACGTCCGTGTCGAGGCCGCCGAGCGTGAACGCCGCGTAGATCGCCTTGTCCCACGAGAGGTCGATCGCGCCGAAGGGCGGCGTCGCGAGCGGCTGCACGTAGTCGTTCGCCTTGTGGAAGACGGGGTCCTTCTCGTCCGCGCCCTCGTCGCTCGCGAAGCGGTTGTAGAGGTCGACCGTCGCCTGCAGCGTTCCCGGTGCGAAGCCGACCTCCTGCTCGAGCTCGGCGAGCGTCTCGGCCGCGTGCACCTCGCCGCCCGCGAACACGGGGCGCTCGAACGTCGCGTCGTCGAGCACGAGCCAGACGCGCCCGTTCTGGTGGTAGAAGCAGAGCTCGCCCGCACGGCCCTGGTAGACGTCCTCGGGCATGAAGCGCTGCCCGGCCTCGTTCACGAAGATGCCCTTCATGAGCGACTTCGGCGGGTAGAAGGGCAGCGTCACCGACGCCATGTGCATGCGGATCGGGTTGCCTCCGGCGCCCGCACCGAGGCGGATGCCGAGCCCGTCGTCGCCGTCGGTCGCGGCCTTGATGCGCGCCTTGCGGAGCTCGGGTGCGTAGCGGTCGATCATCGCCTTGTTCTTCGCGAAGCCGCCCGCGCACAGGATCACGGCCTTGCCGGCGCGGATCGCGCGCTCCTCGCCCGCCGTCGTCGCCACGACGCCGACGACGCGCCCGTCGTCGTCCTGCACGAGCCGGTCGACGCGCGTGTTCGCGGCGATGCGCGCGCCGAGCGCCTCCGCGCGGGCGACGAGCTTCTGCATCAGGAAGGCGCCGGTCATGCCCTCCTTCGCCGCCATGTGCGCGCGCGGCGCGGGCCGCGCGAGCGTGCGGAAGGGATGGACCAGCTCGTTGCCCGAGTAGGTGAGGCCCTGCTCCTCGGGAGCGAGCATGCGCTGGTCGTAGAACTCGGCCTTGAACGGCACGCCCTGCTCGACGAGCCAGTCGAAGTGCGCGGGGCTCTCGTCGCAGTAGACGCGGATGCGCTCCTCGAGCGGCTGCGGGCCGCACGCCGCCATGAGGTAGGCGAACATGTCGTCGGGCGTGTCCTCGAAGCCGCACGCCTTCTGCAGCGCCGTGCCGCCGCCGAAGTACATCATCCCGTCGGAGGCGGCCGTCGTGCCGCCCGGCCCGCCGAAGCGCTCGAGCGCGAGCACGCTCGCGCCGGCGCGGCGCGCCTCGATCGCCGCGCACGCGCCCGCGGCGCCCACGCCGACGATCACGACGTCGGCCTCGTCGTCCCAGCGCGCGACGTCGCGCGCGCGCCGCGGTCGCGCGGCGCCGGCCGCGTCTTCCCTGCTCATCGATCGGCCCTGCTCATCGCGTGTCCTCCTCGGTCGCCGTCGGAGCGCGCCCGCCCGCCGCGCCCGCTCGCGGAGCGCGCAGCGCGCGGCCGGCCCGCGCACCTCGGCGCGCGCGGGGCCGGTCGTCGCCTGCGTGGACGTGCCCGATGGAGCGCGGAACGCGGTGGAGGCGCCCGCGCGCGGCGGCACTTCGCGCGAGGCACCGCGCTCGCGAACGCGCCGTGCGGGCTCGGGCGAGACGCTCCGCTCCGAACGGCGCCGGATTCTATGGGGGCGCGCCGGCGACTTCCAGCACCGCGCGCACGCGCGGGCCGGGCGGACGCGAGCGGCCCGTCCGCCGTGGTAGAAGGTGCGCGTCGCGCCCGCCGCGGGCGGGCGCTTCCGACGAGGCACGAGGAGACGCGAGCGATGAAGGTCGATCACGGGATGTGGGGCGAGCTCGCGTCCGTGCCCGAGCAGGCGCGGCGCATCGAGGCCGAGGGCTTCGACGCGGCGGTCTCGACGGAGGTCTCCACGAACCCGTTCCTGCCGATGGCGCTCGCCGCCGAGCACACCCGCCGCATCGACGTGATGACGTCGATCGCCGTCGCGTTCGCGCGCACGCCGATGACGGTCGCGCAGGTGGCGCACGACCTGAACGCGTACTCGCAGGGCCGCTTCGTGCTCGGGCTCGGCTCGCAGATCCGCCCGCACATCGAGAAGCGCTTCGCGATGCCGTGGTCGAAGCCCGCGTCGCGCATGCGCGAGTTCATCCGCGCGCTGCACGCCATCTGGGACTGCTGGTACGACGGCGCGAAGCTCGACTTCCGCGGCGAGTTCTACCAGCACACGCTGATGACGCCGAACTTCTGCCCCGCGAACACGCAGCACGGGCGGCCGCGCGTCTTCCTGGCCGCCGTCGGCCCCGTGATGACCGAGGTCGCCGGCGAGGTGGCGGACGGGCTCATCGCGCACGGCTTCACGACCGACCGCTACATGCGCGAGGTGACGCTCCCCGCGCTCGAGCGCGGGCTCGCGAAGGCCGGGCGCTCGCGGAGCGACTTCGAGATCGTCTGCCCGGTGTTCTCCGTCGTCGGCGCGAACGACGAGGCCGTCGAAGGGCGCCTCGCCGCGACGAAGCGGCAGATCTCGTTCTACGGCTCGACGCCCGCCTATCGACCGGTGCTCGACCTGCACGGCTGGGGCGACCTGCAGACCGAGCTCAACCGGATGTCGAAGGCGGGGAAGTGGGCCGAGATGGGCGAGCTCGTCGGCGACGACGTCGTCGAGGCCTTCGCCGTCGTCGCGCGCCCCGAACGCTATGCGGACGAGGTGCTGCGCCGCTTCGGGGACATGGTCGACCGCCTCGTCTGGAACGACCAGAGCTGGGAGCCCGGCCAGCGCACCGAGCAGCTCGCGAAGCTGCGCGCGGGAGGAGGAGTGCGATGAGCGACGTGAACCGGCAGTGGCGCCTCGCGAAGCGCCCCGACGGGATGGTGAGCGAGGACTGCTTCGAGCTCGCGACCGCGCCCGTCCCCGAGCCCGGCGAAGGCGAGGTCGTCGTGCGCAACGTCTACCTCGCGTTCGAGCCGGCCATGCGCGGCTGGATCGAGGACGTGAAGAGCTACCTGCCCCCGGTCGCGATCGGCGAGGTGATGCGCGCGAGCGCGGCCGGCGTCGTCGTCGCCTCGAAGGCACCGGGCTACGCCGTCGGCGACCGCGTCTCGGGCCTCTTCGGCTGGCAGGACTACGCGTGCGTGCGTCCCGGCGGCCTGCAGACGCCGACGCCCGTGCCGAAGGGCGTGGCGCTCACCGACCCGCTCTCGCGCCTCGGCATGACGAGCGTGACGGCCTGGTTCGGGCTCTTCGACGTCGGCCGCCCGCAGCCCGGCGAGACCGTCGTCGTGACGGGCGCGGCCGGCGCCACCGGCAGCGTCGCCGCGCAGCTCGCGCGCCTGCACGGCTGTCGCGTCGTCGGCGTCGCGGGCGGCGCCGAGAAGTGCGCGTGGCTGCGCGACGAGGCGAAGCTCGACGGCGTCGTCGACTACAAGAGCGAGGACGTGCTCGCGCGCCTCGGCGAGCTCTGCCCCGACGGCATCGACGTCGCGTTCGACAACGTCGGCGGCGAGCAGCTCGACGCCATCCTCTACCACGTCGCCGAGCGCGGCCGCATCGTGCTGTGCGGCGCGATCTCCGCGTACAACGACGCCGAGCCGCGCCCGCAGCTGCGCTTCGTCGGCAACATGATCAAGCGGCGCGTGCGGATGGAGGGCTTCATCGTGCTCGACTTCCTCGCGCGCGCGGGCGAGGCGATGGCCGGCCTCGCGAAGCACGTCGCGGCGGGCGACATCGCGTATCGCGTCGACGTGCAGGAGGGCATGGAGAACGTGCCGCGCACGTTCCTGCGCCTGTTCACGGGGGCGAACCAGGGCAAGCAGCTCTGCCGCATCGCGGACGAGCCCGCGGCCTAGCCTGCCGCGTCCGCCGCCCCCGCGGCGCGGCGGCGCACGAGCGCGAACAGCGACGGCACGAAGAAGAGCGCGACCACCGTCGCGCCGAGCACGCCGCCCGCGATCGCGACCGCCATCGGCGGCCAGAACCGCCCGCCGAACGCGATCAGCGGCAGGAAGCCGCCGACGGTCGTGAAGGTCGTCGCGAGCACGTGGCGCGTCGCGTCGAGCACGACGTCGGCCGTCTGTGCCGGGTCGCCGCGCGCGGCGCGCGGGTCGATCCGCAGTCCCGTCAGCACGACGATCGCGTCGTTGATCGCGAGCCCCGCGAGCCCCATCGTGCCGACGATCGCGACGAACCCGAACGGGTACCCGGACGCCCACACCGAGAGCAGCGCGAGCCCGATGCTCAGGAACGCGACCGCGAAGATGATCGAGGCGAGCCGGAACGAGTCGAACGTCAGCACGATCGCGCCGGCCATGATCACGAACAGCGGCAGCGCCATCGCCGCGAGGTTCCCCTGCGTCTCCTGCTTCTGCTCGAAGTCGCCGCCGATCTCGAGCCGGTAGCCGTCCGGGAGCTCGATCTCCGCCTCGTCGAGGCGGCGCAGGAAGTCGTCGAGCGAATCCTGGATGAGGTGGTACGGGACGAGGAAGGCCTGCACGGTGTTGATGCGCGACCCGTTGCGGCGCGCGATGCCGGCGAGCTCGGGGCGCAGCTCGAAGCCGGCCACCGCCTCGACGGGCACGCCCGCGAGCGCGCCGCGCGCCGGCGCGGGAGCCTGCGCATCGCCACCGCCGCGTCCCGCCGCCGCGCCCGGCGCGGCGAGCAGCCGCGTCGCGCCGATGCGCGCGAGCGACGCGCGGTCGTCGGCCGCGACGCGCACGCGGATCGGGATGTCCTGCGTGCCGTCGAGCACGCGTCCCGCGGCGGCGCCTTCGAGCGTCGCCTCGAGCTGGTCGGCCATCTCGCCGAGCCGCAGCCCGGCGAGCTCCGCCGCGTCCTCGTCGGCCGTCAGCACGAGCTTCGGTCGTCCGCCGAGGAGCTTCGCGCGCGTGTAGGTGACGGCCTCGGTCTCGGCGAGCACGGCGCGCACGCGGTCGCCCGCGTCGCGCAGCACGTCGAGGTCGGGGCCGACGATGCGCACCTCGATCGGCGCGTCGAACGGCGGCCCCTGCTCGAACGGCAGCGCGATCGCGAGCGCGTCGGGGAGCGCGCGCCGAAGCTCCTCCTGGATCGGCGGCAGCAACCGCTCGGTCGCCGCGGGCGACTCCGTCACGACGAAGCCGCCCGCGAAGTTGGGGACGCTGTAGTTCCCGAACATGTTGTAGAAGACGCGCGCCGCGACCTCGCCCGCGAACCAGTGCGTCGCGACGACGCCCTCGTGCGCCTCGACGACCGCGCGCGCGCGCTCGATCGCCTCGAGCGTCGCGGCGAGCGGCGCGTGCGGCGGCAGGTCGAGCTGCACCTGGAACTGGTCGCGGTCGTTCGCCGGGAAGAACTGCGACGGCAGGCTCGGCGCCACCAGGAAGCCGAGCGCGGGCAGCGCGACCGACACGCCGACGCCGAGCGCGGGCCGGCGGATCGCGGCGACGAGCGCGCGCCGGAAGGCGTCGTGCAGGCGCTCGCTCGACCAGCCGTGGCGCAGCCAACCGAAGCGCCCCTCGCCCTGCTCGATCGCGCTCTCGCGCGTCGGGACGACCCAGCCCGCGAACGCGAGGATCACCGTCAGCGAGACCGCGAAGCTCGTCGTGACCGAGAGCGCGACGCCGATCGCGATCGGACCGACGAACTCGCCGCCCGGTCCGGGCATGAGCGCGATCGGCAGGAAGGCGAGCACGGTCGTGAGCGTCGACGCGGCGAGCGGGCCGGCGAGGTCGCGCACGACGCTGCGGATGGCGTCGGGTGCTTCCGCGCCGCGGCGCAGCCGCAGCTCGTACTCGTCGACGACGACGATCGCGTTGTCGATCAGCAGGCCGAGCGCGAGGATCAGCCCCGTCACCGACGTCTGGTGCAGCGGGATGCCCGACCAGTGCAGCTCGGCGACGACGGCGGCGAGCGTGAGCGGGAGCGCCGTCGCGACCACGAGCGCGCTGCGCACGCCCATCATCACGACGAGCACGGCGACGACGATGCCCGCGCCGATCAGCAGGTTGCCGCCGAGCGTGGCGAGCCGCTCGGTCGTGTAGCGGCTCTGGTCGAAGAGGATCTCGTAGCCGACGCCGGGCGGGACCTCGGCGCGGAACGCGTCGACGACGTCGCGCGCGCGCGCCGCCCACACGTCGACGCGCCCGCTGCTCGGCAGCATCGTCGCGGAGACGGCGACGCCGCGCGCACCGTCGAGCACCGCGACCGTGGCCGGCGGCTCGACGCGCGTCTTCTCGACGCGCGCGACGTCGCCGACGCGCAGCACGCGCCCGGCCGCGTCGGCCGCGAGCGGAATGCGCCGCACGCGCTCGACCCCCGTGAGCGAGCCGCCGACCTCGAGCGGCATCGCGGCGTCCGCCTCGCGCAGCTGCCCGGCGGGCCGCCGCGTGTCGGCCGCGCCGATCGCGCGCGCGACGCTCGCCGCGTCGATGCCGATCTCCGAGAGCCGCAGCGGGTCGATCGTGACGCGCAGCTCCTCGGCCGCCTCGCCGTAGAGCTCCGTCTCCTTCGTTCCGGGCAGCACGCGCAGCCGGTTCTCGAGCTCTTCCGCGAGCCGCGTCATGAGCGCGAGCTGCGGCGGCCCGTCGAGCTCCCACGTGAAGCCGACGAGCAGCGTGATGGCCGTCGACGTGCGGTCGGTGAACTCGGGCTCGCTCGCGCCGGGCGGCAGCTCGCGCGCCGCGTCGGCGAGCTCGTCGCGCAGCCGCGACCAGATCTCGTCGACGTCCTCCTCGCCGTACGCGTCCTCGAGCGCGACGAACACGACCGACTGCCCGGTGCGCGAGATCGACTCGACCTCGTCGATCTCGTGCAGCTGCTGCACGGCGTTCTCGATCTTCTCGGTGACGAGCGCCTCGACGCGGTCGGCCGTGGCGCCCGGGTAGGCGACGACGATGTCGCCGAAGCGGCGCGCGAGCGCGGGATCCTCCTGGCGCGGGATGGTGCGGAACGAGGCGATGCCGGCGACGGCGACGAGCCCGACGACGAGCGCCGTCGCGCGCACCTCGCGGTAGAAGTAGTGGGCGAACACGCGGCGGACCTCAGGAGCGGGGCGCTTCGGGCGGTTCGGGCGGTTCGGGGCGCGCGGTCGGCGGCGGCGCCCCCGGCGCGCGCGCGGCGTCGGACGAGGCGGCCGGGAACGTCGACGTCGACGCCACGCGCACGCGCAGGCCGGGCGCGAGGCGGTGCAGGCCGTCGGCGACGAGCTCGTCGCCGTCGCGCAGCGTGCCGCGCACGTACGCGCGGTCGCTCTCGCCGTGCAGCACCTCCACCTGGCGCCGCTCGGCGCGCTGCGCGCCGTCGGCGTCGCGCACGACGGCGTAGGCCGTCCACGTCCCCCGCTGCGCTTCCGCGAGCGCGCCGATCGGCACCCACGCGCCCGGCGCCGCGACCTCGCGCTCGAACAGCACGCGCGCGAGCGCCCCGTCGGGCACGGGCGGCGCGTCGGCGTCGAGCGCGAGCACGGCGGTCTGCGTGCGCGTCGCGACGTCGATCGCCGCGACGACGCGCCGGAGCGTGGCTCCGGCCTCGATCACGTCGCCCTGGCCGTCGATCTCCACCGCATAACGTCGGCCCGGCTCGAGCCGCGTCGCGACGTCGGGCGGCACGCCGACGCGCACCTCGCGCGCGTCGCGCTCGAGGATCGAGAGCACGGCCTGGCCGGGCTGCGCCACCGTTCCCTCGTCGAGGTGGCGCGCGGCGACGAGGGCGTCGTACGGCGCGCGCAGGAGCGAGAGCTCGAGCGCGACGCGCACGCGCTCGAGCGAGGCGCGGTCGGCCGCGATCTGCGCGGCGAGCGCCTTCTCGCCCGCGACGGCCTCGTCGAGCCGCTGCTGCGACGCGAAGTCGGCGCGCCGCAGCTCGCGCTGCCGCTCGCTCGTCGCGCGCGCGAGCTCGAGGCGCGCGTCCGTCGCCGCGACGCGGGCCTCGAGCTCGCGCCGCTGCGCGGCGAGCTCGCGCGTGTCGAGGCGCGCGAGCACGTCGCCCGCGGCGACGCGCTCGCCGTCGTCGACGGCGACCTCCGCGACGCGTCCGCCGCGCTCGAAGCCGAGCTCGCTCCGGCGCGGGCTCACGACGCGGCCCGCGAGGCGCTCGCGCACCTCGAAGCCCGCGCGCAGCGCGACGCGCACGGTCGCGACGGGGAGGGCGTCCGTCGCGGGCGGGTCGTCGTCGCCGGCGCGGCCCGTGCGCCCGAGCGCGAGCGCCGCGCACGCGGCGAGCGCCGCGGCGGCGGCGAAGCGATGCGTCGAGGTCACGGGGAGCCTCCGGAGGGCGGGGCCTCGGAGAGCGCATCCGGGCCTCGCAGCAGTCCGCGGATCAGCCGGTCGATCGCGGGCTCGACGAGCTCCTCGAACGACACGCCGAGCAGGTACTTGTCCGACAGCTCGAGCATCACGAGCCCGTGCAGCGCGCTGAACGCGACGTGCGCGAGCAGGAGCGGCTCGCCGTCGACGGCGCCCTGCTTCGCGAGCGCCTCGATCGTCTCGACGAGCGGGAGCCAGCCGCGCAGCAGGGTGGCTCGCTGGTCCGCATCGGCGAGCGCGTCGGCGTCGAGGCCGGCCGGCCGCGCGACCTCGAACATGATCCGGTAGGCGCTCTGCTCGCGCATCGCGAAGGCGACGTACGCGCGACCGAGGTGGCGCAGCCGCTCGAGCGGCGTCGCCGGCGCGGCGGCGGCGCGCTCGATCGCCGCGCCGAAGCGCGCGAACGCGGCCGTGCGCACGGCGGCGAAGATCGCCTCCTTGTTGGCGAAGTAGCGGTAGGGCGTCATCGGGCTGCAGCCGAGCTCGGTGGCGAGCGCGCGCAGCGTCACGCCCTCGTAGCCCTGCTCGGCGAAGAGCCGCTCCGCGACCTCGCACAGCGAGGCGCGGAACGCCTGGACCTCGTCGTCGCGGAGCGCGCGCGGCACGGCTCGTATCTTACATCGTAAATTTACGCCGCAAACGACCGGGGCGAACGGGCACAACCCTTCGAATCTGCGAGGGAATGCGCGACCATGCCGACGCCCGCCGCCCGTTCCGGCGCGCGGCGCCCCGACGAGGAGCGGACGGTGGACTTCGACTACGACGACGTGACGAAGCAGGCGCTCGAGCGGCTCCGGCGGTTCATGGACGAGCACGTCTACCCGAACGAGCGCGCCTACCACGAGCAGCACGCCGCGCAGGCCGACCGCTGGCAGACGCCGCCGCTGATGGAGGAGCTCAAGGCGAAGGCGCGCGAGGCCGGCCTGTGGAACCTCTTCCTCCCGCATAGCAAGTACGGCGCCGGCCTCACCAACGTCCAGTACGCGCCGCTGTGCGAGCAGATGGGACGCGTCGGCTTCGCGCCCGAGGTCTTCAACTGCTCGGCGCCCGACACGGGCAACATGGAGACGATCGAGCGCTACGGCAGCGAGGCCCAGAAGAAGGAGTGGCTCGAGCCGCTCCTCGACGGGAAGATCCGCTCCGCCTTCGCGATGACCGAGCCCGCGGTCGCGTCGTCCGACGCGACCAACATCGAGACCGCGATCCGCCGCGACGGCGACCACTACGTCGTCGACGGCCGCAAGTGGTGGACGTCCGGCGCGAACGACCCTCGCTGCCGGATCCTGATCGTCATGGGCAAGACGAGCTTCGACGGCCCGCTGCACGCACAGCAGAGCATGATCCTCGTGCCGGTGGACACGCCCGGCGTCACCGTGCTGCGCCCGCTCAGCGTCTTCGGCTACGACGACGCGCCGCACGGCCACGCCGAGGTGCTCTTCGAGAACGTGCGCGTGCCCGCCTCGCACATCCTGCTCGGCGAGGGGCGCGGGTTCGAGATCGCGCAGGGGCGTCTCGGGCCGGGCCGCATCCACCACTGCATGCGCGCGATCGGCGTCGCCGAGCGTGCGCTCGAGATGACGTGCGCGCGGCTCGCGCAGCGGACGGCGTTCGGGAAGCCCATCTACCAGCACTCGGTGTGGGAGGAGCGGATCGCCGACGCGCGCATCGACATCGAGTGCGCGCGGCTGCTGACGCTCAAGGCCGCGCACATGATGGACACGGTGGGGAACAAGGTCGCGCGCGCCGAGATCGCGATGATCAAGGTGAAGGCGCCGAACACGGCGCTCGCCATCCTCGACCAGGCGATCCAGGCGCACGGCGGCGGCGGCGTGTCGAGCGACTTCTGGGTCGCGAACGCGTGGGCGCAGACGCGCACGCTGCGGCTCGCCGACGGCCCCGACGAGGTGCACCGGCGCACGGTCGCGCGCCTCGAGATGAAGCGGCAGCTCGGCGGCGGCGCTCGTTAGGCGTCGCCGTCCGGCTCGCGCCGCCCGCCGAGCACCTTCCCCCGGAGCTCGTCCGCGCGCACGCGCACGCCGAGCCAGTCGGGCGCGAGCTGCGCCCAGCGGAGCGCCTGGTCGCGGCTCATGTCCTGCGCGCGGTCGAGGTGCGCGAGCGTGAGGCGCAGGCCGCGCGGATCCATCGCGGCGATCGCGCGCAGCGTCTCCATCGCGCGCTCCCACAGCGCGGCCGACGGGTGGAGCTCGCTCGCGAACCCGATGCGGTAGGCCTCGGCACCCGTCACGACCTTGCCCGTCAGGATCACCTCCTTCGCGCGCTGCACGCCGAGCAGGCGCGCCCAGCGCGTGGCGCCGCCCCACGCGCCGAGCCCCGTGCCGAGCTTCTTCAGGTGCCAGTCGCTGATCTCGGCCGCCTCGCCGACGATGCGCAGGTCGCACGCGAGCGCGAGCTCGGCGCCGCCCGTGCTGCACACGCCGTCGACGACGGCGACGACGGGCTTCAGCAGGTCGTCGATGCGGTTGGTGAGCGCGAAGCCCGCCTCCTCGGTGACGCCGTCGCCCGCCTCGAACGCGCGCACGTCGACGCCCGCGCTGAAGCACGGCCGCCCGTCGGGCCGCGGCGCGCCCGCGAGGGCGAGCACGCGCACGTCGTCGTCGCGCTCGGCGAGGTCGACGGCGGCATCGAGCTCGCGCAGCAGCGTCGCGGTCAGCGTGTTGAGCCTGTCGGGGCGCGCGAGCGTCGCGACGGCGATGCCGGGCTCGGGCTTCTCGTACCGGATCGTCTCGAAGTCCACGCGCGTCTCCTCCCTCGCCGGCGGGCGGCGATGATACGCTGCGCTCCCCCCGACCGGAGTCGCTCCGTGCCCGTGCGCGCGCTCGATCACCTCGCCATCACGGTCGCCGACGTCGACCGCACGCTGCGCTTCTACGAGCGCGTGCTCGGCGCCGAGTCGCTCTACGAGGAGATGTTCCGCGAGGGCCGCATTCCGGTCGCGATGCTGCAGGTGGGCGGGAGCCGGCTCTCCGTGCACCCGGCCGCGAAGCCCGCCGCGCCGCACGCGCGCGTGCCGACGGCCGGCTCGGCCGACGTCTGCTTCCGCTTCGACGGCCCGATCGCGGACGCGAAGGCGATGCTCGAGGGCGCGGGCGTCGACGTCGTGCTCGGCCCCGTGCCGCGCCCGGCGGCCGACGGCGCGATGGGCCAGTCGGTCTACTTCACCGACCCGGACGGCAACCTGCTCGAGCTCCTGTCGACGGACGGCTGACGCGCCGACGTCGCACCACGGCGCGCGCCATCGCGCGCACGGAGAACCCCGTGAAGTTCACGCTCACCGTCTCGTTCTGCGACCCGGGCTTCTACCTGCCGCTCGCGCAGGCCGCCGACGCGAGCGGCTTCGACGCGATCTGCGTCGCCGACGGGCTCTTCTGGTTCGACGAGATCCGCGAGAAGTACCCGTACACGAAGGACGGCGAGCGTTGGTGGGGCCCCGAGATGCCCTTCCTCGACCCGTGGGCCGTGATCCCGGCGATGGCCGCGGTCACGCAGCGCATCCACTTCTACACGAACGTGATGAAGTTCCCGGTGCGCCATCCGCTGCTGCTCGCGAAGTCGATCACGACGGCGGCCGTGCTGTCGGGCGGGCGCGTCGGCCTCGGCGTCGGGCTCTCGCCCTGGCCCGAGGACTACGAGGTGTGCGGCGAGCGCTGGGAGCGCCGCGGGCCGCGCAGCGCCGAGATGATCGAGATCATCCGCGAGGTCGCGAGCGGCGCGCTCGTCGAGCACGAGGGCGAGTTCTACCGCTTTCCGAAGCTGCAGATCGCGCCGGTGCCGAAGCAGCCGATCCCGATCTACGTGGGCGGCCACGCCGAAGGCGCCCTGCGCCGCGCGGCGCGCATCGCCGACGGCTGGATCTCGGCCAACGTCACGAGCAAGGAGCTCGCGCCGCTCGTCGAGCGCGTGCGCGCGCTGCGCGCCGAGCTCGGCCCGAAGGGTGCGCCCTTCGAGGTGAAGGGGCTCGCGATCGACGTGCACGACCTCGACGGCTTCCGCCGCCTGCGCGACATGGGCATCACGGACGCCGTCGTCTGGCCCTGGCACTTCTACGGCGGGAACGCGAACGACCTCGGCCACCGCATCGACGTCGTGCGCCGCTTCACCGACGACGTGATCGAGAAGCTCCGGGAGGAGGGCGCCTAGCGTCGCGCGGGGCGTTCCGAGCGGCTCTCGCTAGGCGGGCTCGAGCCAGTTCGCGCGCAGCTGCTCGCGCTGCTCGTCCGCGAGCCCGAGCCCCTCGCGGAAGTAGGCGTCGAGCGTGCCGAAGCGCGCGCGCGCGGCGCCGATCGCGGCGTGCGCGTACTCGGCGCGCACCTGGAGCAGCGGCCGCACGAGCGCGAGCACCTCGTCGGGGAGCGCCGGCAGCGCGCCGTGCTGCATCGCGGCGTCGTAGGTGCGGTTCGAGACGAGGTAGTGCTCGACGACGTCGTCTTCGCCCACGCCGAGTGCGAGCAGCAGGCACGACGCCGCCCAGCCCGCGCGGTCCTTGCCGGCCGAGCAGTGGAAGAGTGCGGGCGGGCACCCCGGCTCGGCGAGCTTCGCGAGGAATGCGCCGAAGACGTCCGTGCGCTCGACCGCGAGCTTCTCGGCGCTCGCGCGCATCGACCGCTCCGCGCGTCCGTCGCCGAAGTGCGCGCGCACGAGCGCGGCGTCGCCCGAGAGGATGATGTCGCGCGTGTCGAGGTGTGCGGCGGGGTCGGCCGTCGGCAGGTGGAGGTGCGCGCAGCCGTCGGGCAGCCGGTCTGCGCCCTCGTGGGCCACGTCCTTCTCGGAGCGGAAGTCGACGACGACGGCGACGCCGAGCGCGTCGAGCGCCGCGACGTCGGCCGCGCTCGCGCGCCCCCAGTGGCCGCTGCGGAAGACGCGCGCGCGCCGCACGCGCCGGCCGTCGCGCGTCGCGAGGCCGCCGAGCTCGCGGAAGTTCGCGACGCGCTCGAGCGCGGGCAGCGGAGCCGCGGCGAAGGAGCCGGAAGAGCCGGGAGGCGTGCCCATGGAAGTGTCCTCGAGGTGCCGGGTGCGCGAAGCGCCGCGGGGCCCTCCGCTCCGCGGCGCGGGCGCGCGGGCTTCGTTCCCCGCTCGCCGCCGCGCGCAGCTTACAATGCGCGCGCGTCGCCGCGCGGTCGCGAGCGGCGGACACGGGAGGAGCCGCCATGCACCGACGCGTCGACACGCCGACCCCCGCCGCCGCGCTCCTCGCGGCCGGTGTCGCGATCGCGCTCGCCGGCGTCGCGCGCGCCGAGCCCGCGCCGCCCGCCGCCGCCGCGGGCCGGTGCGCTGCGCACGACGAGCTGCGCCGCCCGCTCTACGGCGACTTCCACGTCCACACCGGCTGGTCCATGGACGCCTACACGATGGACCAGCGCACGACGCCCGACGACGCGTACCGCTTCGCGAGCGGCGGCGCGATCCGCATCCCGCCGCTCGACGCGAAGGGCGAGATGACGCGCGAGATCCGCATCGACCGCCCGCTCGACTTCGCCGCGGTGACCGACCACTCCGAGTTCTTCGGCGAGGTCGCGGTGTGCACGCGTCCGGGCAGCGAGGTGTACGACTCGGTGTACTGCCGCGGCTTCCGCGGCATCGGCGCGAACGGCGAGCCGCTCGACGGCATCATGTCGCGCTCGGCCGCGCTCTACGGGCGCACCGTCGCCGACCACATGAGGATGGACAAGGGCCAGGGCCACCCGGACACGATCTGCGGCGAGGACGGCGCGCGCTGCGCCGACGCCGCGCGCACCGTCTGGCAGGAGACGCAGGCCGCGGCCGACCGCTGGAACGACACGACGGACGCGTGCCGCTTCACGACGTTCAAGGCCTACGAGTACTCGCTCACGCCGCGGCTCACGAAGATCCACCGCAACATCGTGTTCGCGAACGACGTCGTGCCGCCGACGCCGATCTCGGCGGCCGACGAGCCCGAGCCGCACCGCATGCGCGAGCGCCTCGCGAACGAGTGCCTGGATGCGGGCACGGGCTGTCGCGTCGTCGCCATTCCGCACAACTCGAACCTCTCGAACGGCCACATGTTCGCGCTCGACTATCCCGGCGCGTCGACCGTGCCCGAGCAGGCGAAGCAGGCGGCGCTGCGCGCGCGCGTCGAGCGGCTGGTCGAGATCATGCAGATCAAGGGCGACTCGGAGTGCCGCAACGGCATGTGGAAGGTCGCCGGTGGCGCGGACGAGCTGTGCGACTTCGAGAAGTTCCGCGTCGGCGACCCGCCCGATTGCGAGGACGGCACGGGCGAGGGCGCGCTCGCCGGCCGCGGCTGCCGCTCGCGCAACGACTTCGTCCGTTATGCGCTCGCGCAGGGCGTCGCCGAGCAGGCGCGGCTCGGCGTGAACCCGTTCAAGCTCGGCATCATCGCGAGCACCGACACGCACAACGGCAACCCGGGCGACGTCGAGGAGAGCTCGTTCCCCGGCGCGGCCGGCATGCGCGACGCGACGCCCGAGGGCCGGCTCGCGGGTGTGAAGATGGAGCTCGCGATCTCGCAGGTGGCGTCGAACCCGGGCGGCCTCGTCGGCGTGTGGGCCGAGGAGAACTCGCGCGAGTCGATCTTCGCGGCGCTCGAGCGGCGCGAGACGTTCGGCACGAGCGGCACGCGCATCGCGCCGCGCTTCTTCGGCGCGTGGGCGACCGCGGAGGGCGGCGGCGGCTTCGGCGCGGGTGCGTGCGAGTCCGCGCGGCCGGCGGCGACGGGCTACGCGAAGGGCGTGCCGATGGGGCGCGACCTCGCGCCGCGGCCGGGCGACGGCGCGGCGCCCGTCTTCCTCGTGCAGGCCGCGCGCGACCCGGGCACGCCCGCGAAGCCCGGCGCGAAGCTCCAGCGCATCCAGATCGTGAAGGCGTGGCCCGGCGAGGGCGGCGTGCTGCACCAGCGCGTCGTCGACGTCGCGGGCGGGCCGAACGACGCCGCCGTCGACACGGCGTCGTGCGCGACGTCGGGCCCCGGGCACGACGCGCTCTGCGGCACCTGGCGCGACGACGCGTTCGACCCGGCCCAGGGCGCCGTCTACTACGCGCGCGTGGTCGAGAACCCGACGTGTCGCTACAGCACGTACGAGTGCAACGCGCTCCCGGCCGAGCGGCGCCCGCCGTCGTGCGGCGACCCGGCCGTCCCGAAGACGATCCAGGAGCGCGCGTGGACGTCGCCCATCTGGTACGAGCCCGCGCCGCGCGGCTGAGCGCCGCGCGAGAGACCGCGCGCCGCGCATGCGGCGCGAGCGAGAAGGAGGGAGAGCGTTGATCCTCGAAGGCAAGACCGTCGTCGTGACGGGTGTCGGAAGCGGGCTCGGCAGCGAGATCGTGCGCTGCGCGCACCGCGACGGCGCGAACGTCATGCTGGCGGCGCGCACGCAGAAGAACCTCGAGGCCGTGGCCGACGAGGTCGCGCCCACCGGCGAGCGCATCGCGTGGAAGACGGCCGACGTCACCGACGGCGACGCGTGCGACTCGCTCTTCGACGCGGCGATCGACCGCTTCGGGCGCATCGACGCGCTCGTCAACGTCGCGGCGCTCGACACCGTCTTCGGCGGCATCTTCGACACGCCGGTCGACGCCTGGCGCAAGACGTTCGAGGTCAACGTCTTCGGGCTCGCGACGCTCGTGCGCTCGGCGGCCGAGCACATGAAGGACCCGGGCGTGAAGGGCGGCCGCTCGATCGTGCTGATCGGGTCGCAGTCGTCCGAGCTGCCGGGCCCCTCGCAGGTCGCCTACGCGTCGTCGAAGGGCGCGCTCATGACGGCGATGAAGTTCATGGCGAACGAGCTCGGCCCGCTCGGCATCCGCGTCAACACCGTGATCCCGACGTGGATGTGGGGCCCGCCCGTGCAGGCCTACGTCCGCGGCGCCGCGAAGCAGCGCGGCGTCACCGAGGACGAGGTGCTCGCCGAGATCGTCGCGAAGATGCCGCTCGGCGAGATGCCGGCCGACGACGACGTGGCCGAGGCCGTCGTCTTCTTCTGCTCGGATCGCGCCCGCATGATCACGGGGCAGTCGCTGCTCGTGAACGCGGGCGAGCTCATGCCGTAGTCGTTCGCGCGCCCGAAGGAAGAAGGAAAGGAGCGGAAGCCGATGTCGCTGCGCAAGGCCGCGATCGCGGGTCTCACGGAGTGGAAGCCCGAGCGCGTGTGGACGCGCCCGATGTTCACGATGGAGGCGATGGCAGAGCTCGCGCGCGAGCTGCTCGACGACACGGGCATCGAGAAGGGCGAGGTCGACGGCCTCGTGATCGGCGGCGCGATGGATTCGCCGATGTTCGCGCCGTCCGCCGTCGCCGAGTATCTCGGCGTGCGCTCGCACTTCAACGAGGTGGTCGACCTCGGCGGCGCGACCGCGGCCGGCATGATCTGGCGCGCCGCCGCCGCCGTGCAGCTCGGCCTGTGCGACGTCGTGCTCGTGCTCGTGCCGTCGGTGCCGCCGCCCCCGCCGCCCGCCGGCGGCGGCATGGGCAGCAAGATGGTGATGCCCGCCTATCTCGGCGGCGACGCCTGGGGCTCGCCGCAGGGCCAGTTCGAGATCCCGGCCGGCCTCGTCGCCGCGACGCCGAGCTTCGCGATGGCCGCGCAGCGCTACATGGCGAAGTACGGGCTCCGCGAGGAGACGCTCGCGAAGATCGCCGTGCACGAGCGGCACAACGCGCAGGCGAACCCGCTCGCGATGTTCCGCGGCAAGCCGATCGACGTGCAGGACGTGATGGAGTCGCGCCGCGTCGCCGACCCGATCAAGCTGCTCGAGATCGTGATGCCCTGCTTCGGCGGCGGCGGCGTCGTCGTCACGACGAAGAAGCGCGCGAAGAAGACGCCGCACCGCCCGGCGCTCGTCACCGGCTACGCCGAGCACCTCACGCACAAGAGCATCACGTACGCGCCCGACCTGCTCGACACGCCGATCCGCGTCGCCGCCGAGCGCGCCTTCGACATGGCCGGCGCGAAGCGCGGCGCCGTCGACTACGCGGGCATCTACGACTGCTACACGATCACCGTGCTGCTCACGATCGAGGACGCGGGCTTCTGCAAGAAGGGCGAGGGCGGCGCCTTCGTCGAGGAGCGCGACCTGCGCTTCGACGGCGGCGACTGGCCGCTCAACACGCACGGCGGCCAGCTCGGCATGGGGCAGGGCGGCTCGGCCGGCGGCCTCTCGCACATCACCGAGGCCGTGCGCCAGATCCAGGGCCGCGCCGGCGAGCGCCAGCTCCCCCGCTGCGACCTCGCCTACGCCAACGGAACCGGCGGCATGCTCGCGGAGCAGGTCGCGCTCATCCTGGAGGGCGAGTGATGATCTCGAGCATCCGCTACGCGAGCGACGACGGCCGCCCGCTCCCCATCCCGAACCCGACCACGCAGCCCTACTTCGACGCCGCGCGCGACCGCCGCCTCGTCCTGCCCCGCTGCCCGCGCGACGGCTTCTTCTTCTACCCGCGCACGCGCTGCCCGCACTGCCTGGGCGACGACTGGAGCTGGGAGCGCGCGAGCGGCTTCGGCACGCTCCACTCCTTCACGGTCGACCGCATCGGCCACGACCCCGCGCTCGCCCACAAGGCCCCCTTCGCCATCGGCATCGTCGAGCTCGAAGAAGGCCCGCGCATGACGGCCAACATCGTCGACTGCGCGCTCGAAGACCTCGCGATCGACATGCCGCTCGAAGTCTGCTTCGAGGACGTGGATGGGCACACGCTGGTGAACTTCCGGCCGCGGGGGTAGGCGTCGCGCGGGCCACCGCCGCGCCCTGCCACCCTCACTTCCGCTCGAACGTCCCCGAGCCCGGGATCGCCTGCTCGCCGAACCGCGACGGCTTCCACCACAGCGTCGCGTGGCCGGGCTCGCCTTCGTCGAAGTCGTTGAGGGAGACGTCGAGGCGGAAGGCGTCGAAGTGGCCGCCGCCCATGGCGTCGAGCGCGCTCGTCGGGATCGCGAGCTCGGCCGCGTAGCCGGTGTCGGTGCGCCGCGTGGCGGTGCGCACGCCTTCGGGCGGCTTCGGCAGGAAGACCGAGAAGATGGGGTCGGGGGTCGGGCTGGGCTCGGGGCCGGCGCCTAGCATGATGACCTTCGAGAGCGAGCCGTCGGCGAGGGCGGCGAAGAAGCCCTGGCCGCCGGAGGAGCGCGCGGGGTCGGGGCGGGCGTCGATCGAGATGCTGAGGCCGTCCTGCTCGCGCGCGACGCGGTCGGGGCTCGCGACGATCGAGTCGTCGGCGACGTCGAAGCCGAGGTACACGTAGTCGGCGTCGCAGCGCACGCCGAAGCGCACGGCGGCGTCCTTCGGGCCGCCGAAGAAGCGCGGGCGCTCGACGACGGCGGGCGTCCAGTTCGAGAACGGGAGCGAGGCCCACTCGCCGAGGTCGCCGTCGACGTCGATCTGTGCGCCGCCGCCGCACGCGAACTCGCGCTCGGGCGCGATCGACGAGCGCACGTCGACGCGCACGTCCTCGCCGCGCGGGCCGGCGGTCGAGATCTCCCAGCGCATGCGCGCGGGCGCGAGCGACTCGTAGGCGACGGGCCGCTTCGCGACGAGCGGCACGCGCACGGGCACGACCGAGTTGGGCGGCACCGTGCCCGCGACGCGCGGCGTGCTCGCGGCGAGGTCGCGGCTCTCCTCGAACACGCCTTCGTAGGCGAGCGGCGCGTCGCCGTCGTTGTGGAGCTGGAACTCGACCTCCCCGCCGCGGAAGCGCTCGCCCGCGAAGCGCATCGGCTGCGCGCGCACGGCGCCCTCGACGCGCTGCACGGCGGCGCGCAGCGCGTCGTCGCGCACGTCGACGGGCTGGATGCCCTCGACGTCGAGGTTCGCGATCGACGGGCCGTCGCCGCGCACCGACACCTGCACGACGTGGTCGAACTCGCCGTGCAGGAGCCCGCGCATCGGGCTGCCGCCGCCCGTCGTCGCGAGCGTGACGTAGTTGCGGTCGTGGCGGCGGTGCAGCGTGTAGGCGTGGATGTGCCCGGCGAAGACGGTGTAGTCGCGGTCGCCGAGCAGCTCCTCGACGCGCAGCCAGTCGGGGTGGATGCGCGGCGAGTCCCAGAACGGCTGGTGCACGAACACGAACGTCCACCGCGCGTCGCGGTTCTCGGCCAGCACGCGCTCGACGTAGGCCATCTGCGCGGCCTGCGTGTCGGGCCCGCCCACGGAATGGCCGGGCTTGCTCACCATGCTGAAGAGCTCGCTGTTGAGCGCGAGGAAGAGCGCGCCCTTGTAGCGGAAGTGGTAGAAGCTCGGCCCGAAGCGCTCGCGCCAGACGTGCGCCATCACGTCGTTGCTCATGTCGTGGTTGCCCGGCACGTAGAAGAAGGGCATGCGCAGCGTCGACGTGAAGCCCTCGAACTCGTCCCACTCGGCGCCGAGCTCGCCGCGATCCTCCGTGTAGCCCTCGATCAGGTCGCCGACGCTGATCACGAAGGCCGGCCGCAGCAGGTTCACCTTCGGCATCGCGTCGCGGAACACGTGGTCGCGGTGCTCGCCCGTGCGATCGGTGACGACGACGAACGCGAAGTCGCCGTCCTCGTCGTCGACGTCGAGCGACGTGTAGGGGACGGGGATGTCGCCGCCGTCCGCGGTGCCGGCGGGCGCGCCGTACGGGACCGGGATCTCGCCGCCTTCGGTGCCGACCTCCGTGCGCGACGGGCCGGGCAGGTCGATCGCGACGCCGTCGGCGCCGGTCGCGCGCATGCCGTGGTGCGCGCCGCCGTGCGATGCGCAGCCCGCGCACGCGGCGAGCGCGAGCGCGCAGAGCGCGGGGACGAGGGCGGCGGGGCGGAGTGCGGAGAGGGCGATCGACATGCGGGCGGGCTCCTCGCAGAAGCGCGCGCGGGCGCGCCGGGCCGCGCAGCCTACCCGAACGCCCGCACCGCGGTGCGACGATCGCGCGGCGCGGCCGCTACCTTCGCCGGCCGATGCCGCCCGCCGCCTCGCACCGTCCGGCGCGCGCGACGCGCGCAGAGGCGCTCGCGGCCCTCGCGCTCGTCGCCCTCTTCGTCGCCGTCGCCGTCGCGTCCGCGCGCGTGCACTCGGGCGTTCCCGACGAGACGGCCGTGCACGTGCCGGCGGGCTTCCTCTTCCTCGAGACGGGCCGCTTCGCGGGCGGCCTCGGCAACCCGCCGCTCGGCGAGCTCGCGGTCGCGCTCCCCGCCTGGCTCGGCGCGGGAGGCTATGCGCCGTTCGGCGCGCAGGGCCTCTTCGCGCCGCGCCTCGTGGTGGTGGTGACCGGCGCGCTCGCGTGCGCGGCGCTGCTCGCGCTCGTGCGGCGGCTCGCGCGCGAGGAGCCGGCCGGCGCTCCGCGCAGCGACGCGGCGTCCGCGCTCGCCGATCGCGGCGCGCTCGCCGCCGTCGCGCCGCTCGGCGCGCTCTTCTTCCTCGCGACGTCGCCCACGTTCCAGGGCCACGCGTCCGTCGCCACGCTCGACGTGCCGGTCGCGGCCGCCGTGCTCGCGTCGACGCTCGCCGCGCACCGCGTCGCCGAGCGCGCGACGCTCGCGCGCTGGCTCGCGCTCGGGCTCGCGCTCGGCGTCGCGTGCGCGACGAAGGTGCAGGGGCTCGCGTCGATCCCGCTCGCCGCCGCGCAGCTCGCGTTCGCGCGCGCGCGCCTCGGGCGCGACGCCGCGGCCGCCGTCGGGCTCGATGCGCACGGCCTCCCGCGCGCGCTCGCGGCGCTGGCCGTCGCGCTGCTCGTCGTGCACGCGGCCTACGGCTTCGCGCCGCTCGCGCGCGGCGAGTGGATTCCCGGAGCCTTCCTCGACGCGACGACGACGAAGCTCGCGCACGGCGCGAGCGGCCACGTCGCCTACCTGATGGGCGAGACGTCGACCGGTGGCTGGTGGAGCTACTTCCCGATCGCGATGCTCGTGAAGTCGCCGCTGTCCGAGCTCGCGTGCGCGGCGCTCGGGCTCGTCGCGCTCGCGCGCCGCCCCGCGCTCCTCGTCTGGCTCGGCCTCCCGATGGCCGTCTTCGCGGGCGCCGCCGTCGCGTCGAGCGTCAACATCGGCATCCGCCACCTGCTGCCCTTCCATCCCTACTGGTTCGCGATGGCGGGCTTCGGGCTCGCGACGGTCGCGGCGCGCTCGCGCGCGGCGGCGGCCGCGCTCGCCGTCGCGCAGCTCGGGGCATCGCTCTTCGCGGCGCCGCACGGGCTCGCCTACTTCAACGCGATCGCGGGCGGCGCGCGCGGCGGCGACGCGTGGCTCCTCGACTCGAACTACGACTGGGGCCAGCACGACGGCGCGTTGCGCGAGTGGCTGCGCGCACACCCGGGCCCGATCGAGATCGACCCCGACCCGCTCGCGCCGCGCACGGGTCGCATCGCCGTCGGCGCGACCGCGTTGCGCGGCATCCTCGGCCCCGGCCCGCTCGCCTACGCATGGCTTCGCGACCGCGCGCCCGACGCGCGCGTCGGCATCACGTGGCGCGTGTTCGACGTCGGCGACGGCGAGCTCGCGCCGGCGCTTCGCCGGGCCTCGCGGCGCGACGCGCCCGCGCGCACCGCCCTCGCGCGCCACGTGCTCCGCGCGGCCTCGCACGACGCCGTGCTGCACGAGCCGCCGGCCGACCCGCGCGCCGAGCTCGCGCTCGCGAACGCGTGCAACGAGCTGCTCGAGTACGACTGCGCGGTCGCGACGGCGCTCGGCGTGCTGCGAAGAGCGCCCGGGCACCGCGCCGCGTTCTGGCTCGCGAGCGAGGTCACGGCGCGGCGCCGCCTCGGCGTGCTCGTGTTCGAGGGCCGCGCGCTCCTCGACGGGTTCGCACCGCTCGCGCCCGCGGACGCGTGGCTCGCGCCCGCGGAGCTCGCCGCGCTCGCGCCCGGCGGCCCGGTGCGCGACGCGCTCTTCCGCCTGCACCGCGTGCTCGGCGACTGGGACTACGACCACGCGCGCCATCGCGACGCCCTCGCCCAGTGGAGCCGCAGCGCGGCGCTCGACCCGGACGACTTCGAGATGCAGTACAAGCTCGCCTGGCTCCTCGCGGCGACGCCCGTCGACGCCGACCGCGACCCCGCGCGCGCGCTCGCGCTCGCACGCGCGAACGGCGAGCGCGCGAAGTGGAGGATCGCGGCGTCGCACGACCTGCTCGCCGTCGCGCTCGCCGCGAACGGGCGCTTCGAAGAAGCGGTGGCGGCGGCCGACCGCGCGCTCGCGCTCGCGCGCTCGGACGGGACGCGCGCGCAGGTCGAGGCGCGCCGGCGCGGGTTCGAGCGCGGCGCTCCCTATCTACTAGTGGAGTCGCCGCGCGCGGCCGAGGCGCCGCGGGACGCGGAAGGCGCCCCTGGCGCCGCGGCCGCGGACGCGGGCGCGGGCACGGACGCGGGCGCGGGCACGGACGCGCGGCGGCGCTGAGCCCGGCGCGACGGCCTCCTCGCACAGCGGCCTCCTCGCACAGCGGCGTCCTCGCGCAGCGGCGTCCTCGCGCGACGGCGCCGACGCGCACCGGCAGCCGCGGCGCACGGCGTGCGCAGCTCGCGGCGCTGCGGGCTCGCTCGCGCTCGCGCGCGTCACGCGCGCGGGGGCCCGCCGCACCCACGGAGGGGCGAAGCGCCGCGGTGGTATGCTCGGCCGCCCGGCTCGCGCCGCGCGCCCGTGCACCGCGCGCCGGCGACGCGCGGACCTCCCGCGCCTTCGCGTCGCCGCGGGCGCGAGCGCGCCGCAGCGAAGACGAGAGCCCGCGCGGGCGCAGAACGGAGCCGGATCGGAGTCGCATGGCGCTCGACATGAACATCGGACGCAAGGTCGACAAGTGGGTGAGCCCCATCTTGTTGGGCGTCCTGTTCGCGTTCTCGAGCGCGCGCGCGAAGCTCGGCGGGCCGCCGCAGCCCGCGCGGCTCGCGACGACGCCGCCGCCCGGCGGCGCGCCCGAGTCGCCCGAGTCGCCCGAGTCGCCCGAGTCGCCCGGCGACGCGCCGCGGCGCGTGCTCGCGATGAAGCTCTACGGGCTCGGCAACATCGCGATGCTGCTGCCCGTGCTCGCCGCGTTCCGCCGCACCTACCCGGACGCCGAGATCGACTTCGTCTCGCTCGACGAGAATCGCGAGCTGCTCGAGCGGAGCGGGCTCGTCGATCGCGTCGTCGCGATCTCGGGGCGGAGCTATGCGCGGCTCGCGTGGGATCTCGTGCGCGCGCTCGCGGGCTTCCGCCGGCGCCGCTACGACCTCGTGCTCGACTTCGAGCAGTTCATCAAGCTGTCGACGGTGCTGGCGTTCCTGACGGGCGCGCCGCGCCGCATCGGCTTCAACACCGACGGCCAGGGGCGCGGCAGCCTGTACACGACGCGCGTCGTCTACCGCGACGGCGACCACATGTCGCAGGTCTTCCTGCGCCTGCTGCGGCCGCTCGGCGTCGAGCTGTCGCCCGAGCCGCTCGACATCCGCATCCGCGACGAGGAGGTCGCGGCCGCCGAGCGGCTGCTCGCCGGGAGCGGGCTCCCGGGGCGCGGCCCGGTCGTCGCCATCCACGTGGGCTCCGGCCCCAACTTCTACAAGCTCGCGCTCAAGCGCTGGCCGCCCGAGCACTTCGGCGACCTCGCCGACCGGCTCGTCGAGCGGTTCGGCGCGCGCGTCGTGTTCACGGGCAAGGGCGAGGAGGAGCGCGAGCTCGTGCGCATCGCGCGCGCCCGCATGAAGCACGACTCGCTCGACGCGTGCGACCGCCTCTCGATCGGCGAGCTGCTCGGCATGCTGCGGCGCGCCGACCTCACCGTCGCGAACGACACGTCCGTGATGCACCTCGCGACCCTCGTCGGCACGCCCGTGACGGCCTTCTTCGGCGCCACCGATCCGATGCAGTACGGCCCGCGCAACCCGCACGACGTCGTGATGTACAAGGATCTCTTCTGCAGTCCGTGCCTCACGAACTACAACCTCAAGATCTCCTACTGCACGAACCCCGTGTGCATCCGGTCGATCGGCGTCGAGGAGACGCTCGCGCGCATCGCGCAGCAGCTCGAGGCGATCGGGAGCTTCGAGCGGGGCGCGGCGTCGTGAAGATCGTCCCCTACGCGAAGCTCGCGGCGCGCGCGACGAAGGCGAACGTCGGGCGGCTCGCCTTCCCGATGAAGCTCACGTTCTGCATCACCTACTGGTGCAACTACCGCTGCCAGACCTGCAACATCTGGAAGATGAAGCCGCGCGACGAGCTGCGGCTCGACGAGATCCAGCGCTTCTTCGAGCGCTCGAACCGCTTCAGCTGGATCGACGTGACGGGCGGCGAGGTGACGCTGCGCAAGGACTTCGTCGACATCTGCGACGCGATCACGCGCAACTGCAAGGACCTGCTGCTCCTCCACTACCCGTCGAACGGCTACCTGACCGACCAGCTCGTCGCGAACACGCGCGAAGTGGCGAAGATGCAGCCCGAGCGGCTGATGATCACGATCAGCTGCGACGGCGACGAGGCGATGAACGACCGGATCCGCGGCGTCGACGGCGGCTGGCGGCGGCAGCTCGAGTCGTTCCGGCGCCTGCGCGAGATCCCCGGCGTGCAGGTCGTGCTCGGCATGACGCTGTCGGCGTCGAACGTCGACCACTTCCCGCAGGCCTTCGCGGCCGCACAGCGCGAGGTGCCGGACCTCACGTCGCACGACTTCCACGTGAACATCGTCCACGAGGGCGCCTACCTCCACAACACCGATCTCGAGCTGCGCGAGCACGTCGACCCGAAGCGGCTCGCCGACGCGAGCGAGGCGTACGCGAAGCTGCGCGGCAACGGCATCCACCCGGTGAACGTGCTCGAGCGCGAGTACCTCAAGCGCGTGCGCCGCTTCCTCGAGACGGGCCGCACGCCGATGCGCTGCCACGCGATGCGCTCGTCGTGCTTCGTCGACTCGTGGGGCCACGTGCACCCCTGCACCATCTACGACAAGAAGGTCGGGAGCCTGCGCGACGTCGACTACGACCTCGCGACGATCTGGAACTCGCCCGAGGCGAAGGCGCTGCAGGAGGAGATCTGGCGCTACGAGTGCCCGCAGTGCTGGACGCCGTGCGAGGCGTACCAGACGATCATGGGCAACTTCCTGTGGCCGGTGAAGGAGTGAGCGCGCGCCGCGTCGCGGTCGCCACGACGTAGGTCCAGCGCGAGCGCGGGAGCAGCGCGCCGAGCGCGCGCTCGAGCGCCGCGCCCGCCGCGGCGATGGCGCCGACGCGCGCGAGCGCGGGCGCGCCCAGCCGGTAGTGGAAGAGCAGGCGCCGCAGCGCGAGCGGCTGCGCGGCCTCGATCGCGAGCCCGTCGAGCGGCTCGCGCTCGAGCATCGCGCGCAGCGCCGCGAAGCCCGACTCGCGCGCGCCGACCTCCGCCGCGACGAGGTGCGTCTGCAGGCGGATGAGCGGGTTGCGCCCGTTCGGCTCGAGCACGCACAGGCGCCCGCCGGGCGCGAGCACGCGCACCGCCTCGGCGACCGCGCGCTCGGGCTCGGGCACGTGGTGCAGCAGGTCGCGCACGAAGACGCTCGCGAAGCTCGCGTCGGCGAACGGGAGCCGCGTCGCGTCCGCGGCCGCGAAGCGCACCGCCGGCAGCGCGCGCCGCGCGAACGCGAGCTTGCGCGGGAAGAGGTCGACGCCGACGAGCCCGCCGCCCGCGGCGAGCGCGCCGCGCGCGAGGCGCACGAGGTTGTTGCCCTCGCCGCAGCCCATCTCGAGGCACGGCCCGCGCAGCAGCCCGGCGACGGGCGCGAGCAGCTCGTCCTCGGCCTCGGCGATGCCCGGCGCCGTCGTCGTCCAGCGGAACTGGGCCTCGTCGGCCTCGGTGAAGTGTGCGCGCTGCGCCTCGCGGAAGCGCTCGCTCGCGCGGCGCGCGTGCGGCGCGTGCGGCGCACTCGGCGCGCGCGGCGAGTGAGGCGGCGAGGGCGGCGAGGGCGGGTGCGACATCGCGGCGCAGGGTAGCCGCCGGTGCGAGCCGCGGTTAGGTTGCGCGCGCGCGCGTCCGTTGCGCTCCGCGCGAGGAGGTCTCGTGGACGATCGCGAACGCCTCGTCCGGAAGGTCGCTCGCGCGCTCCACCGGCGCGCGTCGCCGCGCGCGGTCGTCGCCTTCGCGCTCGCGACGAGCGGCGTGCTCGGCCTGCTCGCCTCGATCCTCCTGCTCTCGGTCGGCGTCCTGCACATGGGCGTGCGCTACGCGCTCTCTTTCGCACTCGCCTACGCCGTGTTCCTCCTCGTGCTGCGCGCCTGGGTCGTGCGCTGGGAGTATCCCGCACACGCGGACCTCGTCGCTTCCGCTCCGAGTCCGCCGCGCGTGAACGTCGATGCCGCGGACGTCGCGACGGGCCTCGAGCCTGCGGACGCGGCCGGCGGGCTCGACGAAGCGTGGATCCTCGTGCTCCCCGCCGCGCTCGTCGTCGGCGCGATCTGCGCGGCGGGCTACGTGCTCTCGATCGCGCCCGTGCTGCTCGGGGAGGTCGCGCTCGACGTCGCGATCGCAGCCGGCGCGTTCCGGCGCGCGACGCGCATCGAGCCGGCCCACTGGATGGTGGGCGCGGCGCGCCGCACGGCCGCGCCCGCGCTCGCGCTGGGGGTCGCGCTCGCGGTCGTCGGCAGCGCGCTCGAGGCGGTGTCGCCGGGCGCGCACACGATCGGGCGCGCGCTCGCCGCGCTCTAGCCCCGTCGCGCCCGCGCGCGCGGCGGGCCGACGCCGCCGGCTCCGGCCGGCGGAACGGAGGGTTCGCCATGCGTCGTGTCGCACTCGCGCTCGTCGGTGTCGCGCTGCTCCTCGGCGTGCTCGCGCTCGCGCACATGGCCTGGATCGAGTCGGCCGGCGAGGTCGCCGTCGTCCGCACGGTCGGCGACGACGGCAGCGAGCTCGTCCGAAGGCTCTGGATCGTCGACGACGCGCAGGGCGTCGCGTGGCTGCACGGCGCGGACTCGCAGTGGATGCGGAACCTGCGCGCGCGGCCCGAGGTCGTCGTCGAGCGCGGCGGCGTCGCGCGCCGCTACCGCGCGGTGCCCGTGCCCGGGCCGCACCCCGCGATCCACGAGCTCCTGCGCGCGAAGTACGGCCTCGCCGACGCATGGGTGCGGACGATCGGACGCGACGACGAGCGAGCGATGCCCGTGCGGCTCGACCCCGTCGAGGCGCCGGCCGCCGCCGACTAACGTCGCTGCGCGCCCGGAGCCGGCGCGCCGACGACCTCGCGCGCCGCCCCTGCGATCCTCTCCGCCGTCGGGTAGAGCTGCGCCTCGAGCGGCGGGCTGAACGGCACCTGCACGTCGGGCGTGCACACGCGGCGCACGGGCGCGCGCAGGTGTGCGAACGCCTCCTCGGCCGCGATCGCGGCGATCTCCGCGGCCGCGCTCCCGGTGCGGTGCGCGGGGTCGGCGACGACGAGCCGGCCCGTCTTCGCGACCGAGCGCACGAGCGCATCGCGATCGAAGGGCACGAGCGTGCGCGGGTCGAGCACTTCGGCCGCGATGCCCTCGGCCGCGAGCGCGTCGGCCGCCTCGAGCGCGAGCGGCACGCAGCCCGCGAGCGCGACGATCGTGACGTCGCCGCCCTCGCGGCGGATCGCGGCGCGCCCGAGCGGAACCGGCGCATCGCCCTCCGGCACCGGCCCGCGCGCGCCCCACAGGTTGCGGTCCTCGAACACGAGCACCGGGTCGTCGTCGCGGATCGCCGCGAGCAGCAGGCCCTTCGCGTCGGCGGGCGTCGCGGGCAGCGCGATCTTGAGGCCGGGCACGTTCGCGAACATGGGATAGGGACGGTCGGAGTGGTGCGCGGCGTAGCTCTGCCCGTACCACATGGCCGCGCGCACCACGAGCGGCACGCGCGTCTGCCAGCCGAAGAGGCCCGCGCTCTTCGCAGCCTGGCTCACGAGCGCGTCCATCGCGACGTACACGAGGCTCGAGATCATGAGGTCGACGATCGGCCGCAGCCCCGTCATGGCGGCGCCGACCGCCATGCCCACGAACCCGTTCTCGGAGATCGGCGCGCTCCACAGGCGGTTCGGGCCGAGCGCGGCGTACGGGCCTTCCTTCTGCATGAGCCCGATGTCCTCGGCGACGAGCACGACGCGCGGGTCGCGCTGCATCTCGAGGAGCTGCGCCTCGTGGATCGCCTCGAGATAGCCGAGCTCGCGCGGCGCGGCGTTCGTGCCCGCGGCGCTCATCGCGCGCGCTCCGCGCCGCCCGCCGCATGCGCGCGCGCGTCGTCCGCGAACGGCGAGCGGAGCGCCTCGTCCGCGTCCGGGAACGCGCTCGCGCGCGCGAAGCGCACGGCCTCGGCGAGCTCGCGCTCGACATCGTCCTCGATCGCGCGCGCGCCGGCCTCGCCGACCGCCGCGTCCGCGACGAGGCGCGCGCGCGCGATCGCGAGCGGGTCGCGCTCGCGCCAGCGCGCGATCTCGTCGGCCGTCCGGTACGTGCCGGGGATGCCCTGGCCCTCGGCGTGCTCGCAGTAGCGGTAGGTCTTCGCCTCGACGAGCGACGGGCCTTCGCCGGCGCGCGCGCGCGCCACCGCGCGCGCGGTCGTCGCGAGCACGGCCTCGACGTCCTGCCCGTCGACGATCTCGCCCGGCATGCCGTAGCCCGCCGCGCGCACGGCGATGTCCGCGACCGACGTCCCCGCGGAGAGCGGCGTCGTCGCGGCATAGCCGTTGTTCTCGCAGAAGAAGACGACGCCGAGCTTCCAGATGGCGCCGAGGTTCAGCGCCTCGTGGAACGCGCCCTGGTTGCTCGCGCCGTCGCCGAAGAAGGCGATGCACACCGCGTCGTCGCCGCGCACGCGCGCGGAGAGCGCCGCGCCGACGGCGACCGGGATGCCGGCGCCGACGATGCCCGACTCGCCGAGGCTCCCGACCGCGAAGTCGGCGAGGTGCATCGAGCCGCCGCGCCCGCCGCAGACGCCGTCGCGGCGGCCGAGCAGCTCGGCGAGCAGCGGGCCGAGCGCGGCGCCCTTCGCGATCGGATGGCCGTGCGAGCGGTGGTTGCCCGTCATCGTGTCGTCCGCGCGCAGCGCCGCGCACGCGCCGACGACCGCCGCCTCCTGCCCGAGGCTCGGGTGGAGCGGCCCCGCGACGAGGTGTTCCTCGCGCTGGAGCCGCAGCGCCTCCTCGTCGAAGCGCCGGATGCGCCGCATGCGCCGGTAGAGCTCGGCGAGGGGCGGCCGCGCGCCGCGCGCGTCCTCCACGTCAGGCCTCGCGCTCGGCGACGAGCATCATCTCGCCGAGGTACATGCGCACGGGGCGCTCGGCGAGCGCGCGCGGAACGAGCCGGAGCAGCGCGCGCGCGACGACGCCGAGGCCCGCGTTGAAGTACCGCAGGTTCGCGGCCGCGTACGCGGGCGTCAGCGTCTTGTACGCGCGCTGCGCGGCGACGACGCGGAAGCCCTCGTCGGCGAGCAGGCGTGAGGCCGTCGCCGGCGAGTAGTAGAAGAGGTGCTCGCGCGGCAGGTAGTAGAACCAGTGGCGGCGCATCAGCCAGCGCGCGTAGAGGCTCGACACGTCGGGCAGCGTCAGCACGAGGCGTCCGCCCGGCGCGAGCCAGCCGCGCAGCCGTTCGAGGAAGACACGCGGCTCGCGCAGGTGCTCGAGCACGTCGAAGGCGGTGATCGTCGCGTAGGGGGCGCTCGGGGCGAAGCTCTCGACCGAGCCGCAGTGCATGCGCAGCCCGCGCGAGCGCGCCTCGCGCACGGCGGTCTCCGAGAGCTCGAGCCCCTCGACGTCGTGCGCGGCGCTCGCGGCCTCGACGAAGTCGCCCGACGAGGCGCCGACGTCGAGCCAGCGCCCCTCGCGCGCGAACGGCGCGATCACGCCGAGGCGATGGCGCGCGATCGCGGCGCGCTCGCGCTGCGCCTCGGCGAAGAACGAGTAGGAGCCGTCGGCGTACGAGCGCTCGTAGTAGGCGGTGAGCTCTTCGGCGGTGGGCATCGGGTCGACCCACTCGAGGCCGCACGAGCGGCAGCGGACGACGTCGCGGCCTTCCTTCGCGAAGAGCGCGCGCGGCGCCGTCGCGCCGCACAGCATGCACGCCATGGCGCGAGGAGGTAGCACAGCGCCGCTCGCGGGAGACGCGCTCATTCGCGCGCTTCCGCGCCGCACGGCGCGATCGGCGCCGCGCGCAGCATCGCCTTCTCGATCAGCCGGCCGATCTCCGTCTCCTCGCCCGCGCGCTCGACGGCGACCGCGCGGCGGAGCGGCGCGACGGGGAGAGGGGCGATGCCGTCGTCGCGCCGCTGCACGAGGTCGATGCAGAGCGCGTACTCGCCGGCGCGCCGCGGCGCCTCGAGGAACACGAGCAGCGCCTGCTCGGCGTGCGCGGCCACGTCCTGGTCGATCGGCGCGAGCTTCGTGACGGCGGGCGCGTCGCCCGCGCCCGTCGGCGCGAACGTGTACCGGGCCTGCACGAGCCCGCGCGGGTCGAGGTCGAAGCCCGGCCACGCGACGTCGCTGTCGTTGCGCACGCGCAGCCACGTGTCGTAGAGCCCGCTCGCCGCCTGCCGCGGCGCGATGCGCCCGTCGATCGCGCCCGCCGGCGCGGGGAGCGCGAGCGGCGTGCGCGGGAGCCCCGCGAGCGTCGTCGGCCGCGGCTCCGTCGCGAGCAGCGCCTCCATCGCGCCTCCGCCCGTCTGCCAGCCGTCGACCTCGTAGAGCACCGTGTGCGCGTCGCGGTGGAGCGCGCGCACGTCGCGCTTGCGCTCGGCCGCGAGCCACGCGCGGCGCTCGAGCGGGCTCGCGCGGTCGAGGTCGACGAGCACCCAGCGCAGGCGCGTCAGGTCGGCGAGCGCGTCGAGCGCGCCGCGGTCGGGCAGGCGCGCGCCGATGCGCTGCAGGAAGCGGTAGGTCGGCGGCCGGTGCCCCGTGTAGCCGTTCAGCACGGGGCGCCAGTGCAGCGTGCTCATCAGCACCGCGCGCGAGCCGTACTCGATGTTCGCGTGCCCGACGGGCCACGGGATCTCGAGCAGCGCTCCGCCCTCGGCGAGCGAGGGGAGGGCGGGGAGCGCACGCACCGGGCCGTAGCGGGCGGCGACGAGCGCGGGGTCGCCCCACGCGGGCACCGTCGGGATCGCGAACCACGCGAACGTCGCCGCGCTCGCGAGCGCGACGGCGGCGCGCGCGCCGATGCGCGCGGCCGCGCTCGCGCCCGTGCGCATCGGCGCGAGCGCGCGCGCGACGCGCGCGTCGATCGCGGCGACGCCCGCGCCGGCGAGCATCGGCAATGCGACGCACGCGAGGATGCCCCAGCGCGGCGGGCCGCGGAGCAGCGAGAAGCCGGGGATCACCTCGCCGAGCAGCATCGACGGCAGCGGGACGCGCACGCCGGCGACCTCGAGCGAGCCGCCGATCATCATCACGAACGACGTCGCGACGATGCCGACGAGCGCGAGCGCGGTCGCGAACAGGCGCGGTGCGTGCGCGCGCGCGCGGAGCGCCGAGACGGCGCCGACGACGGCGAGCAGCGCGACGCCCCACGGCGTCCAGTAGCTCGCGGGCTCGTTCGCGAGCCGCCAGTGCGCGGGCCAGTGCGGCCAGCGCGGCGCGACGATCGAGAAGGCGCCCCCGATGCCGAGCGAGAAGGACGGGTCGTACTGCGACGCGAGGTCGGCGCTCGCCTGGCGCGCGAGATACGGGAGCGCGGACAGGACGAGCAGCAGGTAGCCGGGAGCGACCGCCGCGGCGAGCGCGGCGACGTCGCGCAGCCGCGGCCGGTGCACGCACGCGACGAGCGCGACGAGCACCGCGCAGCTGAGCGACAGGAAGTAGGCGAGGTAGAACGACGAGAGCAGCTGCAGCGCGACGGCCAGGCCGAGCAGCGCGTGGTGGCGCGCGCGCGCCTCGCCGAGCAGGCCGCGCACGACGCCCGTCCACACGAAGGGCAGGAGCTGCACGCTCGAGAGCTGGAGGTGCGACAGCTCCGTCACGCGCCACGGCATGCCGAGCGCGAACGCGGCCGCGACGAGCGCGGCCCACGTCGAGCCCGTCATCCAGCGCACGGCGAACGCGGTCGTCGCCATGAGCAGCGCGGTCGAGAGCGCGAGTGCAGCCTGGTGGAGGGCGACGGCCGAGTCGGTGAACGGCAGCACGGGCGCGAGCTGCGCGACGACGCCGAACAGGTGCTCGGAGCCCGCGAGCGTGTCGCGAGCGGGATGGTGGATGTTGGCGTCGAAGATCGAGCCGTCGACGAGCGATGCGGGCCGCTCGGCCACCGCGTGCCGCACCCACGCGAGGATCCACGAGTTGAGGCGCGTGTCCGCGACCTCGTTCAGCAGCTGCCCGCCGTGCAGCGGCGCGAAGTCGACGAAGTGCGCGTCGAGGTGCGCGAGGATCGAGGCGTGGCGCAGGACGAAGAGCACGGCGAGCGCGAGCCCTCCGAGCCACGGCCCCGCGCGACGGATGCCTGCACGCCCGGGCACGCGCGCTACTCGACGTAGCCGAGCTCGCGCAGGCGCTGCTCCGCCTCGGGGCTCATGCGGCGCGAGCGATCGACCTCGGGAGCGACGAGCGTCGAGCGCAGCGCGCGGATGCGCTCGTCGAGCGCGGCGGTCTCGGGGGCGTCGTCGAGCGGCGACGCCTCGCGCGGGTCGTCCTCGATGCGGAAGAGCGAGCGCGCGCCCTCGCTCGACGCGATCAGCTTCCACGGCCAGCGCACGCCCGCGACGAGGTCGCGCTGCATCCGCTCGCCGCCGAGCTTCACGAAGAGCTGGCTCGGGAACTCCTCGGCGAGCGCGAGGTCGCGCGCACCGACGGGAACGCCGCTCGTGTCGGCGGGGAGCGCGATGCCGAGCTCGTCGGCGATCCAGCGCATCGGGTCCACCGTCGACACGACGGCGCTCTCGCGCTCGCCCGCCCGGCGGTGGCCCGGGTACTTCACGATCAGCGGGACGTGCACGAGCTCCTCCCACAGCCACGCGCCGTGCCCGATGTCGCCGTGCTCGCCGAAGAGCTCGCCGTGGTCGGCGATCACGACGATCATCGCGTCCTCGTAGCGCCCGGCCGCGCGCAGGCCGTCGAGCAGGCGGCCGATGTGGCGGTCCATGTACTCGATCTCGCCGTCGTAGAGGTCGAGCATCCGGCGCTGCTGCGCGGGCGTCGTCTCGGCACCCGCGAGCAGCTCGCCGAGCGACGGGATCGCGACGTCCGGGCCACTCTTCGCATAGCGATCGAACGGCGGCTGCGGCTCGTACGGCCAGTGCGGGTCGAAGTAGTTGACGAGCAGGTGGAGCGGCTCGTCGCGCTCGAGCGTCGCCATCCAGCGCAGCGCGCGGCTCGTGATCGCGGCGGCCGGGATCGCGCGGTTGTTCTCCGCGTCGCGCACCTCGTAGCCCTGCAGCAGGCCGAACTCGGGCGAGAGCCAGCCCGCGCCCGCGAAGGCCGCCGTGCGCCAGCCGCGCTCGCGCAGGAGCTCCGCGAGCGTCACGGCCTCCTCGCGCAGGTGCGCGGGGTTGCTGCCGTTCGAGTCGGCGTCGGTGTCGGGCGTCATGTGCGCGCCGTGTGCCGTCGGGAACTGGCTCGTCAGGAGCGACGCGTGCGCGGGCAGCGTCCACGACGCGGTGCTCCAGGCGCGCTCGAAGACGACGCCGTCGCGCGCGAGCGCCTCGAGGTTCGGCGAGGTCGGGCGCGCGTGGCCGTAGACGCTCAGCCGATCGGCGCGCGTCGTGTCGGTGACGATCACGACGACGTCGCGCCGCGGCCGCGCATCGGTGCACGCGACGGCGATGGCGCCGCCGAGCGCGAGCGCGGCGACCGCCGCGAGGGCGAGCCGGGTGCGCGGCGTGCGATGCGGGGCGGGCGTGCGGGCGCGCGGGGGCAAGGGCTCGCGGCTCTCCTCGTCGGTGCGGAGCGGACGCCGACGCGGTGCCCGCGCGGCGCCCTCGTCGTGCGGGCGGGCCCGGAGCGGTGCGGCGGCGGCGGAGTCTATCGCGCGCGGCGCATCGCGCGCGCGTCCGCGGCGCGCCTCCGGGTGGCCGCGCCCCTTCGGCGCGCGTTCCTGCGCGCGCGCTGCCGGCGCGTGTACCCTCGCGCGCTCGCGTGCGTCACCGCGCCCGCGCGCGGGCCACCCTCCGAAGGGCGCGGCGCCGCGCGCGCCGCGCGCCGCGCGGCGAGTACCGGCCGAGCGCGGAGCGCTCGGCGAACGGGGAAGGCGGCAGGTGGCTCGCATGAAGTGTCTCGTGACGGGAAGCTCGGGCCTGCTCGGCCACTGCCTCGTCGAGCGGCTCGAGGACCGCGGCGACGAGCTGCGCCTCGTCGACATCGTCCCGCCCGAGGGCCCGGGCCACCGCGGCGACCACGAGCTCGTGCTGTGCGACACCGCCGAGCCCGGCGCGCTCGACGCGCTCGCGCGCGGCTGCGACGTCGTCTACCACCTCGCCGCCGCGCAGCGCATGAAGCCGCAGTTCCAGTGGAGCGAGGAGCGCATCTTCCGCTCGAACCTCGAGTCGGTGCGCAACGTGCTCGGCGCCGCCGAGCGCGCGGGCGTGCCGAAGGTCGTGCACCTGTCGAGCTCGGGGATCTACGGCGTTCCGCGCACCGTCCCCGTCGGCGAAGACCACGTGCAGGCGCCGCTCGGACGCTACGGCGAATCCAAGATCGAGGCCGAGCGGTTGTGCGCCGAGGCCGTCGCGCGCGGTCTCGACGTGACGGCGCTGCGCCCGATGACGCTCTTCGGCCCGCGCATGACGGGCGTCTTCACGATCCTCTTCGAGTGGGTGCGGCGCGCGAAGCCCGTCTTCCTGCTCGGCTCGGGCCACAACCGCGTGCAGGGCGTGAGCGCGTGGGACGTCGCGGACGCCGCGATCGCCGCGGCGCTCTCGCCGCGCTCGAAGGGCGCGATGGTGAACGTCGGCGCCGAGCCGGGCGGCGTGCCGACCGTGCGCGAGTGGACCGAGAGCCTGATCGCGCACGCGGGGACGGGCTCGCCCGTCGTCTGCATCCCGGCCGCGCTGCTGCGCAACGCGGCGCGCGCGCTCGACGTGTTCGGCGTCTCGCCGATCGTGCCCGAGCACTACCTCCTCGCCGACTCCGACTTCGTGCTCGACATCCGCGCCGCGAAGGACGCGCTCGGCTGGGCGCCGAAGTACGACAACGCGCGCATGCTGGCCGAGGCCTACGACTGGTACGTTTCGCTGGGCGATGCGAAGCGGCCGCCGCAGCACGTCGTGCTGCGCATGCTGAACGCCGCGATGCCGAGCTTCGGACGCTAGGCGGCCCCGCGCGGCGCCGGCCGCCGACGGAGGGCCCGCCGTGGCGCGCCTCGGATCGAGCTTCCTCGTCGCGGCGGCGCTGCTCGTCTCGCCGCTCCTCGTGTTCCTGCGCTTCCACGGCGCCTCGCTCGTCTCCGGTCACGCGCTCGCGCTCGCGGGCGCACTGCTCGCGGCGGCCGCCGTGGCCGCGCTCGCGGCCGAGGCGCGCGGCGCGGCGTCGCGCGCGGTCGTCTTCGGCGCGCTCGCCGCGCTCTTCGCCGAGTGGCAGTCGCAGTCGGCGCTGCCCGTCGCGGCGGTGGCGGCGGCCGGGCTCGCGGGCGGCGCGGCCGCGTTCGCGCTGCGGCGCCAGTGGAGCGCGGCGGGCGCGGTCGCTGCGGCCTTCCTCGCCGCGAGCGCACTGCTGCCCGTGGGCGGCGGAGCGCCGCGCGTGGGCGCCGAAGGGCGGGGAGCAGAGGGTGCGCGCGCGGGCGTCGAGCGCGTCCGCGACGCGGGGGCGGCGCACGCGCGCGACGCGTCGCTCCCGCCGGTCCTCGTGCTCGTGCTCGACGAGCACGCGGGCGTCGAGGCCATCCCCGCCGAGTTCGACCCGGGCGCGCACAGAGCGCGCGAGCTGCGCGACGCGTGGCTCGCGCGCGGGTTCCGCGTCTTCGGCCGCGCGTACAGCCGCTACTTCCTGAGCCGCGACTCGTTCTCGGCGATGTTCAACGACGGCGACCCGACGCGCGTGGCCGGCACGCAGCGGCGCGTCTTCCTCGGGCGCAACGCGCGCTTCGTCGAGCTCGCGCGGCGCGGCTATGCGCTGCGCGTGATCCAGACCGACTACCTCGACCTCTGCGTCGAAGGCCGCGGCTTCGCGCTCGAGTCGTGCCGGACGTTCGCGCTCGAGTCGCCCGCGGCGCTCGACGGCGCGTCGCTCCCGCTCGCGGCGCGCGCGCGCCTGCTGGCGGGCCTCTTCGCGCGGCTCTCGTCGCGCCTTCCCGCGCCCGAGACGGCGCGCGTCGGCGCGCTCACCGGCATGGACGAGCTCGATGCGCTCGAGCGCGAGGTGACGCGGCTCGAGCCCGGCGTCGCGCTCGTCGCGCACGTGATGCTCCCGCACTTCCCCTATGCGTGGAACGCGCGCTGCGAGCTGGTCGGCGACCCGGCGCGCTGGGAGCACGGCGCGGCCTCGGACGGCGGGTTCGCGCACTTCTCCGAGGCGTCGCGCGCGCGGCGCTACCCGCCCTACCTCGCGCAGCTCGCGTGCACGCAGGCGCGCGTCGCGCGCGTGCTCGATGCGCTCGACGCGAACCCCGCGGCGCGCGGCGCGTGGGTGATCGCGCTCGGCGACCACGGCTCGCGCATCGCGTCGCGCCGGCCGTCGCCGCGCGAGGCGGAGGCGCTCACCGCCGACGACCTGCGCGACGCGTTCGCGACCTTCTTCGCGGTGCGCAAGCCCGGGCACCCGGCGCTCTACGACCGCCGCCTCGTCCCGCTCGACGCGCTCGTGCCCGCGGCGCTCGCGCCGGGCGCGCTGCCCGACGACCCGAGCTGGGCGTCGCCGCCGCGCGTCGTGCTCTCGGACCTCGAGCGCGAGGTCGAGATCGCGCTGCCCGCGTTCGCCCGCCCGGAGCTCGCGGGTGACGAGGACGCCGGAGCGCGCGCGGCCGCCGGGAGCGAGGGTGCCGGACGCGGCGCGGTCGAGCTTTCGCGCGCCACGCCGTAGACTCGCGCGCTCGCGCCGGCCGTCGCCGGCGGCGACGTCGCAGGAGCGGAAGCGGGAGCGTGTCGTCGTCGCCGTCGATGGGAGAGGGCTCGCGGGACGCCGTGCGGAGCGCGCGCGGCGCAGCCGCGGCGCGTCCTCGCTCTCCGCGTCGCGGCCCGCTCGCGCGCGCGCTGCTCGCGCTGCTCGCCGCGGCGGTCGCGGGCGGCTGCGCGCGCTCCGCGCCGCCGGTGCCCGCGGTGCTCGTCGTGTCGATCGACACGCTCCGGCCCGACCACCTCGGCATCTACGGCTACGCGCGCGACACGTCGCCGCACATCGACGCCTACTTCGCGAACGGCGTGCGCTTCGATCGCGCCTACTCGACCGGCTCGCGCACGCCGCCGAGCGTGGCCAGCCTGCTGACGGGGCGACACCCGCAGCAGCACCGCGTGCGGCTCTTCTACCAGAAGCTCGACCGGCGCGTCCCCGCGATCCCCGACCTGTTGCCCGACGCCTGGCAGGCGGCCGCCTTCGTCGGGAACGCCGTGCTCTCGAACGAGGCGATGGGGCTCGCGCCGCGCTTCGACCGCTACGAGGATCGCGTCGATCGTCCGGCGCTCTTCACGCAGAACGTCGAGCGCAGCGCGGGCCCGCTCACCGACGAAGCGATCGCGTGGCTCGAAGGCGAGCGCGACCCGGCGCGGCCGTTCTTCCTGTGGGTCCACTACATGGACCCGCACTCGCCCTACATCCCGCCCGACGACTGGCGCGCGCGAGGCTATGCGCACGACGCGCCGCAGATGGTCGACGTCGAGCGGCTCGCGCAGAACAACGTGCAGAAGGAGACGGCGGGCGATGCGGCGCAGGTCGACGCGCTCGTGTCCGTCGACGCCTACGACGAGGAGATCGCCTACACCGACCACCACATCGGGCGGCTGCTCGCGGCCTTCGACCGCGCCGCCGACGCGGACACGGCGCTCGCGATCCTCACGGCCGACCACGGCGAGAGCATGCTCGAGCACCAGATCTACTTCACGCACGGCTACCAGGTGTACGACGAGATGGTGCGCATCCCGATGCTCGTGCGCGCGCCGGGCGTCGCGCCGGGCGCGAACGACCGGCTCGTCTCGCTCGTCGACGTGCTGCCGACGGTGCTCGGCTTCGCGCTCGTCGAGCCGCCGCACGGCCTCGACGGCGTCGACCTGCGGCAGCGCGGCGCCGACCCCGAGCGCACGGTGCTCGCCGAGACGACCTACGTCGACAGCCACTGGCGCGCGGCGTGGTCGGGCGACGAGAAGTGGCTGATGCAGGTCGACGTGAAGAGCGCCGAGCCCGTGGCCGGCTTCCGCTTCGACCTCGCGGCCGACCCGGGCGAGCTCGCGCCCGCGCCCTGGGACGAGACGGCCGCGCCCGCGCGCCGGCTGCGCGAGCTCGCCCTGCGCGACCCCGACCCCGCCGGCATCCCGAAGGAGCGCCGCGGCGGCCTCGAGGACGGCGCGCCCAACGCGCGGGCCGACCTGCTGCGCGGGCAGCTCGAGCAGCTCCGCGCGCTCGGCTACGTCGACTAGCATCGAAGCGCGCGCCCGACGGGACCGCGCCCGACGGGGCCGCGCGCGACGCGCTCAGGGGTCGAAGCGCTGGCCGACGAGCTGCTCCGACAGCGCCCACAGGCGCGCCGCGCCCTCGGGGTCGAGCGCGTAGCTGCGCACGCCGTCCGGCGCGGGCTCGTCGTTCACCGCCGCGACGTGGCAATCCTCGAGGTAGACGCCGCCGAGGCCCTCGAGGTCGGGCGAGGTCGCCGCATAACACGTCGTCGCCGCACCGGCGGGCACCGGCTTGTACCGCATCTTCGCGCCGCCGGGCCGCGCCGAGCGCAGCGCCTCGACGTCCTCGGGCACGAGGTGGCGCCCGAGGTCCGTCAGGATCGCGCCCGGGTGCACGGCGTAGGCGCGCACGCCGCGGTCGCGCAGGCGCCGGTCGAGCTCGACCGTGAACAGCACGTTCGCCGTCTTGCTCTGCCCGTAGCCGCCCCACTTCGTGTACTCGGTGCGCTCGTAGTTCGGGTCGTCGAAGTTCACGTTCGAGAAGCGGTGGCCGCCCGACGTCAGGTTGACGACGCGCCCCGGCGCGCCGCGCACGAGCGCGGGCGCCAGCAGGTTCGTGAGCACGAAGTGCCCGAGGTGGTTCGTGCCGAGCTGCAGCTCGAAGCCGTCGTGCGTCTTCGCGTACGGGCAGGCCATCACACCCGCGTTGTTGATCAGCAGCTGGAGCGCGTCGTGCTCGCGAAGGAAGCGTTCGGCGAACGCGCGCACGCTCGCGAGCGAGCCGAGCTCGAGCTCGGCGACCGAGACGTTCGCGTTGCCCGTCGACTTGCGGATGGCGTCCGCGGCGGCCTCGCCCTTCGCCATGTCGCGCGCCGTCATCACGACGCTCGCGCCGTGCGCGGCGAGCGCGCGCGCCGTCTCCTCGCCGAGCCCGCCCGAAGCGCCGGTGACGACGGCGAGCGCGCCGCCGAGGTCGACGCCCGCGAGCACCTCGTCCGTGGTCGAGTCGAACCCGAACTTCGAGGCCGGAGGCGAGGGGGGCGGGGTCATGCGGGCTCCTTCCGGGCTCGTCGCGAGGCGTGCGCGTCGCGAGCGGGCCGTGCGGGTGCGGGTGCGGGAACGCCGATGCGGCGTCGCCGCGCATCCTGAAGGAAGCGACCGCGCGCGACAAGCGCGCTTGCCCCGCGCGCCGCGCCCGCGACACAATCGCGCGGCCCGCGCGCCGCTGCGTGCGCGAGCCCGGAGGAGCACGCCGTGGACCCCGCTCGACTCGCCGACCTCGAGGAGATCAAGCGCCTCAAGGCCCGCTACTTCCGCCTCATGGACTGCAAGGAATGGGACGCGTGGGGCGACGTGTTCACCGAGGACTGCTCGATGGCGAACTCCGCCCCCGGCGACCCGCCGACCGTCGGGCGCGAGAACATCGTGGCCTTCGTGCGCAAGGCGATCGACCACATGATCACGACGCACCACGGCCACATGCCCGAGATCGAGTTCGCGTCCGCCGACGAGGCGCGCGGCGTGTGGGCGATGTTCGATTACCTCGAGGCGCCGGGGTACGACATGAAGGGCTGGGGGCACTACCACGAGACCTATCGTCGCTGCGACGACGGTCGCTGGCGCATCGCGAGCTCCCGGCTCACGCGGCTGCGCGTCGAGTCGAGCAACCGCGAGATCCGCAAGTACCTCTGGCCCGAGGGCGAGCGGCTCAAGACCTGGTAGTCGCGCGGCGAGAGCCGCGCGCGAGGAGATCGGCGTGACGACGATGGACCCCTCCGGCCCGCTCTCGCTCCGCGGCAAGGCGGCGCTCGTGACCGGCGGCTCGCGCGGCATCGGCAAGGCGATCGCGCAGGCGCTCGCGAGCGCGGGCGCGGACGTGATGCTCTTCTCGCGCAAGGCGGACGAGCTCGAGCGCGCGGCCGCGGAGGTCGGGAGCGGCGCGCGCTGGTGCGCGGGCAACGCGGGGCGCGCGGAGGACGCCGAGGCGGCCGTCGACGCGACGCTCGAGGCGTTCGGTCGCCTCGACGTGCTCGTCAACAACGCGGCCACGAACCCCTACGCGGGGCCGACGATCGACATCGACCTCCCGCGCTGGGAGAAGACGTGGCAGGTGAACCTGACGGGGCCGCTGCTCTTCACGCAGGCCGCGTGGCACCGCGCGATGAAGGACGGCCCGGGCGGCGCCTCCGTCGTCAACATCTCCTCGGTCGGCGGCTACCACACGAACCCGATCCTCGGCGCCTACGACACGACGAAGGCCGCGCTCATCCACCTCACCAAGCAGCTCGCCGCCGAGCTCGGTCCGAAGGTGCGCGTCAACGCCATCTGTCCCGGGCTCGTGCGGACGCAGTTCGCGCGCGCGCTGTGGGAGGGCGAGGGCGGCGAGATGGTCGCGCGCCGCAACCCGACGCGGCGCATCGGCGAGCCGGGCGACGTCGCGGGCCTCGCCGTCTTCCTCGCCTCCGACCTCGCCGCGTGGATCACCGGCGAGGCGATCCTCGTCGACGGCGGGCAGCACGTCGCGTTCTGAGTGCACGGGCCGCGACGGCCGGTCGTGACTGCGAGTCCCGCGCGGGCGGGCCGCCGCGCGGCGCAGCGCGCGCGATATAGTGCGCGGCCGCGCGCGGCGCGCGTTCCCACGGCCGACGACGGAGCGACCCCACCCATGACGATGACCTACGAAGCCGCCGTGGCGGCGCTCACGGGGGCCGGCGCGCCCTTCGAGATTCGCGAGATCGAGGTCGACGGCCGTCCGGTCCGCGCGTTCGCGAGCACGCCGCGCTCGCTGCGCGACGTCTTCGCCGGCGCGCGCGCGCGCAGCGACGCGGACTTCCTCGTCTACGAGGACGAGCGCTGGACGTTCGGCGAGGTGATGCGGCACGTCGACGCGCTCGGCTCGCTGCTCGTCGACACGTACGGCCTGCGGCGCGGCGACCGCGTCGCGATCGCGATGCGCAACTACCCCGAGTGGGTCGTCTCGTTCGCGGCGATCACGTCGGTCGGCTGCATCTCGGTCTCGCTGAACGCGTGGTGGACCGAGGAGGAGATGGCCTACGCGATCGACGACTCGGGCGCCTCGGTCGTGATCGCGGACGCGGAGCGCGCCGCGCGCTGCGCGAAGGCCATCGCGGCGCGCGGCGGGCGGCTCGTCGTCGTGCGCGCGGACGGCGACCCGCTGCCCGAGGGCGCTGAACGCTATGCGGACGTGCTGCCGCTCGGCGCGCAGCTCCCCGAGGTCGACGTCGACCCCGACTGGGACGCCACGCTGCTCTACACGTCGGGAACGACGGGCCACCCGAAGGGCGCCGTGTCGACGCACCGCGCGGTCACGAGCGCGCTCGCCGCGTTCGCGTTCTCGGCGCTCGTCAACGCGCTGCGCCATCCGAAGGAGGCGCAGGCCGCGGCCGCGAACCCGACGTCGTTCATCCTCGTCGTCCCGCTCTTCCACGTGACGGGATGCGTGCCCGTCATGCTCAGCTGCTTCGCCGCCGGCTACAAGCTCGTGATGATGTACAAGTGGAGCGCCGAGCGCGCGCTCGAGCTGATCGAGCGCGAGAAGGTGACGCGCTTCGTCGGCGTGCCGACGCAGTCGTGGGACCTGCTCGAGTCGCCCGACTTCGCGCGCCGCGACACGTCGAGCCTCACGAACGTCGGCGGCGGCGGCGCGCCCGCGCCGCCCGAGCTCGTGCGCCGCATCGACCAGGGCTTCGCGAAGGGACGGCCGGGCATCGGCTACGGCATGACCGAGACGAACGCCTACGGGCCGCAGAACTCGGGCGACGACTACGTGCGCAAGCCGACGAGCACGGGCCGCGCGGCGCCGACGCTCGAGGTCCGCATCACCGACGACGACGGCCGCCCGCTCGGCCCGAACGAGGTGGGCGAGATCCGCTTCCGCGGCCCGATGCTGATCCGCGGCTACTGGAACCGGCCGGAGGCGACGGCGGAGACGATCGTCGACGGATGGCTGCGCAGCGGCGACCTCGGGCGCATCGACGAAGAGGGCTTCGTCTACGTGCAGGACCGCGCGAAGGACATGGTGCTGCGCGGCGGCGAGAACGTGTACTGCGCCGAGGTCGAGGCCGCGATCTACGAGCACCCCGCCGTCTACGAGGCGGCGGTCTTCGGCGTGCCGCACGAGCGGCTCGGCGAGGAGGTCGCGGCGTCCATCCTCCTGAAGGCGGGTGCGTCGCTCGGCGCGGTCGAGCTGCGCGAGTTCCTCGGCCGCCACATCGCGCCGTTCAAGATCCCGACCGTGATCGACTTCCGCAGCGAGCCGCTGCCGCGCGGCGCGACGGGCAAGATCCTCAAGCGCCAGCTGCGCGACGAGCAGACGGCGCTCGCCGCGGCCGGCTGAGCGGCGCGCTCCGCATCCGGAGCGCGCGCCGAGGTCGGGACGTCACCGCGGGAGCGCGGCGCGCACGGCGCGCTCGACGATCTCCTCCGCGGCCGCGCGGTCGCGCCAGCCGCGCGACTCGGTGCGCCCCGCGCCCTTGTAGTGCGTGAACCAGGCTTCGAGGATGGCGTCGACGCCCGGGAAGCGCGCGCGCAGCGCGGCCAGGTCGTCGACCTCCGAGAACGGCCCGCTCGCGGGCACGGCCACGATCTTGTCGTCGACCTCGCCGTCGTCGAGCAGCGCGAGGACGGCGATCGGCCGCACCGCGACGAGCGCGCCGCGCGGCAGCGCCGGCCCGAGCACGACGACGTCGAGCGGGTCGCCGTCGCCGCCGTCCTCGGCGCGCTGCAGCGTGCCGGGCACCATGCCGTAGTTGGCGGGATAGGCGAGGTAGCGGACGACGCGGCGCGCGCCGCCGTCGAGGCGCTCCCACTCGAGGAGCGTCGGGTCGGACTCCGACGCCTCCCACTTCTCGTTCGTGCCGGCCGGGATCTCGACCAGCGCGTTGAGCGTGCCGTCGGCGTTGCGCGGCGGCGTCGTCGCGACGGCGGGCACGCGCATCGAGACGATCGCGGGCGACGCGGCGGGTGCGCGCGCGCACCCGCACGCGAGCATCGCGACGAGCGCAGCGAGCGCGCTCGCGAGCGACGGCGCCCTGCGCGGCGTCGTCATGCGTCGCGCGCGCACACGGCGTCGTGCACGAAGCGCACGGCCGCGTCGATCAGCTCGTCGTCGTAGGGGAACTCGGGGTCGAGGCGGTAGGCGCGCGAGGAGTACTCGGCGTGGACGTGCTGGATGACGTCGGCGACGGCGTCGACGTCGAGGTCGGCGCGGAACTCGCCCTTCGCCATGCCGTCGGCGAGCACGTCGGCGATCAGCTGGCGATGGGCGTGGATGCGGCCGCGGTTCGGGTTGCCGATGCGCGCGAGCTCGAAGCGCGCGTCGCCGCTCAGGACGCCGGGCAGGAGCGGATGCGTGCGGCAGAAGCCGACCGAGCGGCGGAACATCGCTTCGAGCTTCTGCGTCGGCGTCAGGGCCTCCGCGTCCGAGGGCACGAGCGCGCGCACCCAGTCGCGCACGATCTCGGCGACGACGACCTCGAACAGGTGCTCCTTGCCGCGGAAGTGCTTGTAGAGGAGGCCGTTCGAGACGCCGGCCGCCGACGCGATCGCCTCGACCGTGGCGCCGGCGAAGCCGTGCTGGCCGAAGCAGTCGCGCGCCGCGGCGATGATCCGCTGCCGGCGCTCCTCGCTCCGCTCCTGGCGCGTTCCCACTCGGTTCGCCCCCCGAAACCCTTGCTCGCCCGGGATCTTACGGCGGATTGCGTCCGCCCGGTGAAGATTTTTTTCGGCGAGTTCATTGAAAATCGTCGCCGGATTATTCATTATCTGGCTCGTCGTGGCCACACCGGCCACCGCCCTGGCCGGGGCCCATCCCACGCCGTCGCGCGAGCGCGCAGCGGCGCGAGCATCGAAAGGACAGGAGACCATGACCGATCTCGGCTTCAAGGCCTTCGACGCGGATCACCACTACTACGAGCCCGAGGACGCGTTCGTCCGCCACATGGACCCGCGCATGGCGAAGCGCGCCATGCAGTGGGCCGACGTCGGCGGCCGCCGCTGCCTGCTCGTCGGCGGCAAGATCAACCGCTTCATCCCGAACCCGACGTTCGACCCCGTGGCGAAGCCGGGCTGCCTCGACGAGTACTTCCGCGGGCGCAACCAGGAGGGCAAGAGCACGCGCGACCTGTTCGGCGAGCTCGAGCCGATCAACCCCGCCTACCGCAACCGCGACGCGCGCATCGCGTTGCTCGATACCCAGGAGCTCGACGGCTGCTTCATGTTCCCGACGCTCGCGGTCGGCATGGAGGAGGCGCTCTCGAACGACCCGCAGGCGGCGGTCGCGGCCTTCAGGGCGTTCAACCGCTGGCTCGAGGAAGACTGGGGCTTCGCCTACCAGGAGCGCATCTACTCGACGCCCTACGTCTCGCTGATCGACGTCGACGCGGCGATCGAGGAGCTCGAGTTCGCGCTCGAGCACGACGCGCGCGTGATCAACATGCGCACGGCGCCCGTGCACACGCCGCAGGGCTGGCGTTCGCCCGCCGACCCGGTCTACGACCGCTACTGGCAGAGGGTGAACGACGCCGGCATCAGCGTGATGTTCCACTCGGGCGACGCGGGCTACCTGCGCTTCTCGGAGATGTGGGGCGGCGGCGAGGAGTTCCGCGCGTTCGACTTCAACCCGAAGCGCCTGTGCCTGTCGGCCAGCGCGCCGGCGGACTACTTCGCGACCGTCATCTGCGACGGCCTCTTCGACCGCTTCCCGAACCTGCGCATGGCGACGATCGAGCAGGGCAGCGGCTGGGTCTTCCCGCTGCTCAAGAAGCTCGAGAAGGCGTACGGCCAGATGCCGTACGCGTTCAAGCGCGACCCGCTCGAGACCTTCGCGAAGCACGTCTGGGTGTCGCCGTACTACGAAGACGACCTGCACGGGCTGCGCGACGCGATCGGCTCCGACCACATCCTGTTCGGCTCGGACTACCCGCACGCCGAGGGGCTCGCGGACCCGGTGTCCTTCGTGAACGACCTCGGCGGCTTCTCGAAGGACGAGGTCCAGCTGATCATGCGCGACAACGCGACGGCGCTCGCCGAGCTGCGCCCCGCCTAGCGCAATCGCGCCGCGCGGCGCGCACTGCGAACGGCCGCGGAGCGGCCGGCCCCGAGGACGGGGCCGGCCGCTCTTTACTTTCGGGGGTGCGGCCTGCTGGAATGCGGGCATGGAGATGCACCCCGACGACCGCTTCCACCCGCCGACCTCCGACGACCCGTTCTGGACCGAGACGTGCTGGTTCACGTTCGCGGTGCCCGAGCGGAGGCTCTCCGGGCAGCTGTACCCCTTCTTCCGCCCGAACCAGGGCGTCACGTCGGGCGGCGCGTTCTTCTGGGACGAGAGCGGCAGCCAGATCTGGAACTGCCTCTACGCGAAGAACCTGTGGCACCTGCCGATTCCGGAGGGCCAGGACCTGACGGACATCCGGCTCGCGAACGGCATCCACTACCGCTGCCTCGAGCCGCTCCGGAAGTACGAGCTCCACTACCTCGACCCGGACGCACAGGAGGTCGAGGTGCACCTCGTCGCCGAAGGGATCTGCGCGCCGAACTACCTCGCGCACGGCCACCTCGACCAGCCGTGCCGGTACACGGGCACGATCCGCATCCGCGACGAGGTGATCGACGTCGACGCCTTCGGCATGCGCGACCGCTCGTGGGGGCTGCGCTCGCAGATCGGCGCGTCGCTGCACCCGAACTCGACGAACGTCCACGGCGGCTACACCTACGGAACGGCCTCGGAGCGCGACGCCTTCCACGCGATCACGGGCGACTTCGGCGACGGTTGCGTCGCGTTCCACGGCTTCCTGCTCGAGGACGGCGTGTGGTCGAAGCTCGTCTCCGGACGCCGCGAGGTCCTCGAGCGCAAGGATCTCCATCCGACGCGCGTGCGACTCACCGCGACCGACGAGCTCGGCCGCACGCTCGACGCGACGGGCACCTGCCTGAACGTCATCGGCGTGCACCTGAACCCGAACCTCTGGACGTGGAACTGCCTCACCGACTGGGAGTGGAACGGCGGGCGGCGCGGCTTCGGCGAGGATCACGACAACTGGAGCGCGTCGGGGTTCCGCCGCTTCGCGCGCGGCGAACGTTAGTCGACACGCTCCGGTGTCGCCGCGGCGACGCGCCGCGACACCGATCGGAACGCGTCGCGCCCCTGAGTGCGCCGAGAACGGCACGCGGTTGCACCGCCGGGCGATTCCGTCCATTCTCGGCGCCTCTCCAGAGGGGCGCGCGTCATCTTCTTCGACCTGCCAGCTCGTCGGCGTCCGCCGCGTCGCGGACGCCGGATCCGTCTCGTGGGGCTCCTGCTCTCCCCGCTCGTGGCGCCCCTCTCGGCCGGCGCCGCCGAGCTCTCCGCGTCCACCGCGCACTCGACCGACGGCGTCTACCAGCTGCGCTGGTCGGCGAGCGAGGACGCGGCGCTCGAGGAAGCGAGCGAGCCAGGTTTCGCCGACGCCCGCACGCTGTACGAAGGCCCGGATCGCGCGCGCCTCGTCAGCGGTCGTCCCGACGGCACCTATCACTACCGGCTGACACGCCGCGGCGACGCAGTGAGCGACGCGGTCGCGGTCGAGGTCGCGCACCACGACCTCGCGCGCGCGCTCCTGACGTTCGCGGTGGGTGCGTTCGTGTTCGGCGCGACGACCGTGCTCGTGCTGTCGAAGCCCGAGGGCGGGGCGGGCGCCGATGGCTGAAGCGCTGCGCATCGACGCGCGGCGCCTCGCCGCGGACCTCGACGCGCTGTCGCGCATCGGGCGCGTCGAGGGCGGCGGGCTCGACCGGCGCGCCTTCGGCGACGGCGATCGCGCGGGGCGCGCGTGGCTCGCGCAGCGCATCCGCGACGCGGGCTTCGCCGTGCACGTCGACGGCGCGGCGAACCTCGGCACCTGCCTTCCGGGCTCGACCGACCTCCCGTGCGTGATGACGGGCTCGCACATCGACACCGTGCCGGGCGCCGGACAGCTCGACGGCGCGCTCGGCGTGCTGTGCGGGCTCGAGGCGCTGCGCACGCTCGCCGAGCGCGGGCCCGGGCTCGCGCGCACGGTCGAGCTCGTCGCGTTCAGCGACGAGGAGGGCCGCTTCGGCGGGATGCTCGGCTCGCAGGCGATGAGCGGGCAGCTCACGCCCGACGCGATCGAGCGCGCGCGCGACCTCGACGGCACGACGCTCGTCGACGCGATGGCCGCGGCCGGGCACCGCGCGCACGACGCGCTCGGCGCCGAGCGCGAAGCCGGCAGCATCCACGCCTACGTCGAGCTCCACATCGAGCAGGGGCCGGTGCTCGAGCGCACGGGGCACGCGATCGGCGTCGTCGACGCGATCACCGGGCTCTTCCGCTGGGACGTGAGGCTGCTCGGCGAGACCAACCACGCCGGCACGACGCCGATGGACATGCGCCGCGACGCGTTCCAGGGGCTCGCCGAGGTCGCGGCGCAGATCGACCGCGTGCTCGAGGAGAACGGCGGGCCGCGCAGCCGCGCGACCGTCGGGCGCGTCGACCTCGTGCCCGGCGCCGCGAACGTGATTCCCGGCGAGGCGCGCTTCGCGCTCGAGGTGCGCGACACCGACGCACATTCGCTGTCCGAGCTCTCGACCGCGTTCCGGCGCGCCTTCTCGGCGGTCGCGCGCCGACGCGACCTGCGCTTCGAGTACGAGGTCGTGAGCGAGCTCGCGCCGGTCGCGTGCGACGCGCGCGTCGTCGACGCCGCGCGCGCCGCCTGCGCGGCGCTCGGGACCGAGCCGCTCGCGATGCCGAGCGGCGCCGCGCACGATGCGCAGATGATCGCGCGCATCGCGCCTGCCGGGATGATCTTCGTCCCGAGCCGCGCCGGCCGCAGCCACTCGCCCGCGGAGTGGACGTCGCCCGCCGACATCGAGCTCGGCGCGAACGTCCTGCTGCACGCGCTCGTCGAGCTCGCGCGATGAGCGCCGACCGCGGACGCGGCGCGGAGGGCGGCGGCGCGCCCGCCTTCCTGAACGTCGACCCGCTGCGCGACAGCTACCGGGAGGCGTTCGTCGAGGCGCCGGCGCTGCGGCGCTCGCTCGCGACCGCGCACACGGCGCTCCTGTGCATCGACATGCAGTACCTCGACGCCGCGCGCGGTCACGGCGTGTTCGCGGACGCCGAGGCCGCGGGCGTGCCGCTCGAGGCGCAGGACTACTACTTCGACCGCCTCGAGCGGATCGTGCTCCCGAACGTGCACCGGCTGCAGGAGGCGTTCCGCGCCGCGGGGCTCGAGGTCGTGCACACGCGCATCCGCTCGCTCACCCGCGACGGGCGCGACCGCAGCGCGGGCCACAAGCGGCTCGGCCTGCACGCGCCTCCCGGCTCGAAGGAGGCGGAGTTCCTCGAGATCGTCGCGCCGCACGGCGACGAGATCGTGATCGACAAGACGGCGTCGGGCGTCTTCAACGCGACGAACCTGTCCTACGTGCTGCGCAACATGGGGGTCACGGCGCTCTTCGTCGTCGGCGTCTACACGAACGAGTGCGTGTCGACCGCGATCCGCGACGCCTGCGACCTCGGCTACTACACGACGCTCGTCTCCGACGGGTGCGCGACGGTGACGCCCGATCTCCAGCACGCCGCGATCACGACGCTCAAGGATCGCTATGCGCGCGTGCTGACCACGGCGGCCGCGATCGCCGAGGTCGAGGAGCTCGCGAGCCGCGAGGCGGCGAGGGTCGCGGCCGATGGGTGAGGTCGCGGCGGGCGTGCTCGACCCGGCGATCGGCTGGGCGATCCTCGCGGCGTTCAGCGTGCTGTGGGTGGCGCTCGGATGGTGGCTCGGCCGCGACGCCGGCGACCTCGAGGGCTTCATGCTCGCGGGCCGCCGCGTCGGGCTCGCGCTCGGCGTCGCGACGACGATGGCCACCTGGGTCACGAGCAACACCACGATGGCCGCGCCGCAGCTCGCGCTGCAGCTCGGCGTGTGGGGCATGGTCGGCTACTCGCTCGGCGCGGTCGGCCTGCTGCTCTTCGCGCCGCTCGCGCGTCGCATCCGCACGCTCATGCCGGGCGGATTCACGAGCGGCGACTTCGTGCGCCTGCGCTACGGGAAGCTCGCGTGGCGCGTCTTCCTCGGCGTGTCGCTCTTCTACGCGCTCGGGTGGCTCATCTCGATGGGCATGGCGGGCGGCGTGCTGATCCACGCGCTCACGGGCATCGAGTACCGCGTCGGCATGAGCGTGATCGTCGCGATCTGCGTGCTGTACACGCTGCTCGGCGGCCTGCGCGCGGTGATCGGCACGGACTTCCTGCAGACGCTCATCATCCTCGTCGGCGTCGTCGCGCTCGCGTGGCTCGCGATCGATCGCGTCGGCTTCGACGTCATGCACGCGTCGCTCGCGCGCGAACGGCCCGAGCTGCTGAACCTCCTCTTCCCGGCCGCGATCATGTTCCTGTTCAACAACCTGCTGTTCGGCGTGGGCGAGATCTTCCACTCGAACGTGTGGTGGAGCCGCGCGTTCGCGTTCCGCGAGGGCGTCGGCCTCCCGGCGTACCTGATCGCGGGCCTCCTGTGGCTGCCGATCCCGATCGTCGCGGGCATGATCGCGCTCGCGGTTCCCGCGCTCGGGCTCAACGTCCCGGCCGCCGACATGGTGGGCCCGATGGTCGCCGCGAACCTGCTCGGCGAGGGCGGCGCCGTCATCGTCTTCATCGTCGTGTTCGCCGCGCTCGCATCGAGCCTCGACTCGCTGCTCGCGGCGACGTCGGACCTCGTGCTGACGGACCTCTACAAGGGCCACGTGCGGCCCTCGGCGACGCCCGACGAGCTCGCGCGCGCCGCGCGCTACGTGGTGCTCGGGCTCGGCCTGCTCACGTGGGCGCTCTGTCTGCCGCGGCTCGCCACGCTCGCCGAGCTGCTGCACTTCACCGGCGCCTTCGTCGCGAGCACGATCTGGCCGATCGCGGCGGGCCTCGTGTGGCGCCGCGCGAACGCCGCCGGCGCGGTCGCGGGCATGGTCGGCGGCACGGCGGCCGGGCTCGTCGCCTACTTCGCGATCGGCTTCTACGTCGCGGCGCTCGCGTCGGCGGCGGTGTCCATGCTCGCCGTCTGGCTGGCCGCGCGCATCGCGCCCGGCGACTTCGACTGGTCGCGGCTCGCCGCGGCCGACGGGGAGGGCCGATCGTGACCGCCTCCGCCGACTTCCTCACGTGGCTCGTCACCGGCGCCACGATCCTGAGCTCGATCGCGCCCGTCGTCCTGGTCGTGCTGTTCGTGCGCGACGCGCGGAGCGGGAGGCTGTGGTGACCGAGGACTTCCGCGCGCGGCTCGGCGCCGCACTGGCGGACGAGCGTCCGCTCGACGTCCAGGGGTTCGAGCGCCCGCGCGAATTCATGGAGCGCGTGTCCGAGGATCTCGGCCCGCTGCTCGACATCGCGAACCGGCCGATCATCTCGGCGCACCAGTTCGACCGCGAGCAGGTCGTGCAGCTCTGCCGCGTCGCGGCGCGCTACGAGACGCAGCCGCAGCGGATCAACCGTCCGCTCACCGGCAAGATCCTGATCAGCGCCTTCTACGAGCCGAGCACGCGCACGCGCCTCTCGTTCGAGAGCGCGTGGCACCGGCTCGGCGGCGACGTCATGTCGATCACCGACCCGACGTCGACCGGGCTCGCGAAGGGCGAGTCGCTGCGCGACATCGGCGAGATGCTGAACCAGTACGGCGACCTCGTCGTGCTGCGCGACTCCGACGAACGCGCCGTCTACGAGATGCTCGAGACGCTGCGCATCCCGATCGTGAACGGCGGCAACGGGCTCGACGAGCACCCGACGCAGGCGCTCGCCGACGTGTACGCGCTGCTCAAGTGGCGGCCGGCGATCGCCTCGGGAGAGCCGTGCGAGCCCGTGCGCATCGGCGTGATCGGCGTGCCGGGGCGCATGCGCACCGTGCGCAGCCTGCTCGTGCTGCTCTCGCGCTTCGCGGACGTGATCGACCGCGTCGTGATCGTGACCGACGAGGAAGCGCCCTTCTCGAAGGGCCAGCGCGAGGAGCTCGAGCAGGCCGGCCTGCGCATCGACGTCTCCGCCGACCTCGACGCGACGCTGCCCTCGCTCGACGTCGTCTACATCAACGCGATCGCGTGGAAGGGCACGAGCTACGAGTCGATCGGCGCGCGCTTCCGGCTCACGGCCGAGTCGCCGTTCAAGCCCGGCGCCGTCGTGCTGCACCCGCTCGCGCGCGGCGAGGAGCTCGACCCGAGCGTCGATGCGACGCCGCACAACTGGTACTTCGCGCAGGCGCGCGGCGCGGTGTTCGTGCGGATGGCGCTCCTCTCCGCGCTGCTCAAGACGTACGTCTAGGAGGCCCTGCATGTGCGGAATCGCCGGCGTGCTGCACGCCGACCCGTCGCGCCCCGTCGCGCCCGCGACGCTCGTCGCGATGGCGGCCATCCAGCACCACCGCGGGCCCGACGGGTTCGGCGTCGAGGCGCAGGACGGCGTCGGCATGAGCCACGCGCGACTCTCGATCATCGACCTCGACGAGCAGCGCGGGCGCCAGCCGTTCCGCAGCGCGGACGGCCGCTTCCTGCTCGCGCAGAACGGCGAGCTCTACGACTACAAGCGCATCCGCGCCGACCTCGTCGCGCAGGGCGCGCGCTTCCGCACGAAGAGCGACTCGGAGATCGTGCTGCACCTGTGCGAGCGCGGCGGCCTCGACGCCGCGCTCCCCGAGCTGCGCGGCGAGTTCGCGTTCGCGCTGTGGGACGGCGACGCGCAGACGCTCTCGCTCGTGCGCGACCGCTTCGGCATCAAGCCGCTCTACTGGACGCGCGTGGGCGAGACGCTCGTCTTCGGCTCCGAGCTGAAGGTGCTCTTCGCGCACCCGGACGTGCCGCGCCGCTTCGACTCCGCCGGCCTCTTCCACCAGCTGATGCAGACGATGGTGCCCGGGACGACGGCCTTCGCCGGCGTTCGGCAGGTCGCGCCGGGCAGCGTGCTCACGGTGCGGCGCCGCGACGGACGGCTCGAGATCCGCGAGCGGCGCTACTGGGACATGCCGTTCCCGGAAGGCGGCGCGCACGCGCGGATGTCCGACGACGAGGCGATCGAGGCCGTGCGAGAGAAGCTGCTCGAGGCCGTGCAGCTGCGGCTCGAGGCCGACGTGCCCGTCGGCTGCTACCTCTCGGGCGGCATCGACTCCTGCTCGATCCTCGGCCTCGCGTCGGCCGTCCAGCAGTCGCCCGTCAAGGCGTTCACGATCGGCTTCGACAGCGACGAGTACGACGAGACGCCGATCGCGCGCGAGATGGCGCTCGCCGTCGGCGCCGAGCAGGACGTGCTGCGCCTCGACGCGACGCACCTCTACGACCACTTCGAGGAGACGCTCTGGCATACGGAGCGCACCGTCTACAACACGCTCGCGGTCGCGAAGCTCCTGATGAGCCGCCACGTGAACGAGGCGCGCTACAAGGTCGTGGTGACGGGCGAGGGGTCGGACGAGCTCTTCGCCGGCTATCCCGCCTTCCGCAACGATCTCTTCCTGCATGGCCTCGACGAGCTCCCGCCCGACGAGCGCGCGCGCTGGCGGCGCGACCTGCGCGACGCGAACGCGCTCGTCCGCGGCGCGATGCTCGCCGAGCGCGAGATCGACGACCCCGCGCTCACCGCGCGCGTCGGCTTCACGCCCGCGTGCCTGCAGCCGTGGCTCGCGTGCGCCGCGCACGTGCCCGCGCTCATCGAGCCCGAGCGCCGCGCGTCGCTCGCCGGCTACGAGCCCGGCCGCGCGATCGCCGAGGCGCTCGACGCGAGCGCGCTCGAGGGCCGCCATCCGCTCGACCGCGCGCAGTACGTCTGGATCAAGACGATGCTCGAGGGACAGATCCTGACGTGGGGCGGCGACCGCGTGGACATGGCGAACTCGATGGAGGCGCGGCCGGCCTTCCTCGACCACCACCTCGCCGAGCTCGCGGCGACGCTGCCTCCGTCGGTGCGCATCCGCGGCCGCACCGAGAAGTGGGTGCTGCGCGAGGCGATGAAGGGGCTGCTCCCGCGCGTGCTCTACGAGCGCCAGAAGTTCGCGTTCATGGCGCCGCCCGCGCACACGGACCCGAAGAAGTGGCAGGCGATGCAGGGGCTCGCGCGCCGTCACCTGTCGGCCGAGGCGATCGACGAGGCGGGGCTCCTGTCGCGCGACGGCGTCGCGGCGCTGTTCGCGCTCCACGACGACCCGGCCACGACCGCTGCGACGCGCAACACGCTCGACGCCGTGTTCAACCACCTGATCGGCGTGCAGGTGCTGCACGAGCGGCTCGTCGCCGCGGACGTGCCCGCGATCGCGCGCGCTCGGGCGGACGAGCTCGGCTGGAGCGCCGCGCGTTAGGCGAGGGCGCAGACCGCGCGCGCCCGGCCGTGTGCTACCCGAGGCGCCGTGTCGACGCCGTCCGCTCCCGCCGCGCTCCTCGCCGCGCTCGCGCTCGCGGGTGCGTTCGCGTGCGCGCCGCCCGCGGTGCGGCCGCCCGGCGCCGCGCGCCCGCCGCCCGCCGCGCGGCCGCTCGCGGCGCCGGCGGACGACGACGGGCTCGCGCGCGCGACGGGTCTCGACGTCCCGTTCCCCGCGCCGACCGCGCCGCCCGGGAGCGCCGAGCAGGTCGAGCTCGGCCGGCTGCTCTTCTTCGACCCCGTCCTCTCGCGGGACGGCTCGCTCGCGTGCGCGAGCTGCCACGCGCCCGAGCGCGCGTTCGCGGACGGGCGGCGCACGCCCGTCGGGCCGCGCGGCCCGCTCGCGCGCAACGCGCCCACGCTCTACAACGCCGGCTTCAAGCAGCGCCTCTTCTGGGATCGCCGCGCGCCGTCGCTCGAGGTGCAGGTCTTCGGGCCGCTCTTCTCGCCCGAAGAGATGGCCGCGCGCCCGGGCCCGCTGCTCGCGCGGCTGCGCGCGGTCCCCGAGTACGTCGAGCGCTTCGAGCGCGCGTTCGGCCCGGGGGCGGGCGACGGTGCCGCGAGCGGCGCGCGCGCGGGCGCCGTCGATCTCGAGCGCCTCGCGCGCGCGCTCGCGGCGTTCGAGCGCACGCTCGTCTCGCGCGATTCGCGCTTCGATCGCCACGCGCGCGGCGACGCGACGGCGCTCACGGCGCAGGAGCGCCGCGGCCTGCGCGCGTTCCGCTCGCTCGCGACGCGCTGCTTCGAGTGCCACCGGCTGCCGACGTTCGACGCGCCGCTCGCCCTCGCGATCGGCGTGCCGAGCGACGACCCGGGCGTCGGCGGCGCGACGGGCGAGCCCGCGCGCCGCGGCCACTTCGGCGTCCCGACGCTGCGCAACGTCGGCCGCACCGCGCCCTACATGCACGACGGGTCGATCGCGACGCTCGAGGAGGTGGTCGACTTCTACCGGCACGGCGGTGGTCGCGCGCTCGGCGTGCCCGACGACCGCGTCGATGCGCAGGTGCGCCCGATCGAGATGACCGATGCCGAGGCCGCCGACCTCGTCGCCTTCCTGCGCGCGCTCGGCGACGAGTCGCGGCGTCCCGCGACGCCCGACGCGGTACCGTCGGGCCTTCCCGTGCCGCGCCTCGGCGACGACGCCCACCCGCAGGAGGACGGATCGTGACCCGCACCGAAGCCCGCTCTCGCACGCGCGCGCGAGGCCGCACCGTCGCAGCGCGCCTCCCCGCCGCTGTCGTGCGCGTCGCCGCGCTCGTCGCCGTGCTCGTCGCCGCGGCGGCGCCGCTCGCGGCCGCGTCCGATCGCCACGTCGTGCGCGTCGCGCCGAGCGGCTCCATCCAGGAGGCGATCGACGCCGCGCCGGCGGGCAGCGTCGTCGAGGTCGAGCCCGGCGTGTACCACGAGGCGCTCACCGTCGACCGGCCGGGCATCGTGCTGCGCGGCCTCGTGCGCGGCGACGCGCGCCCCGTGCTCGACGGCCGCGGCGAGCTCGGCGACGGCGTCATCGCGTCGGGCTCGCCCTTCGCGATGAGCGGCTTCGAGGTGCGTCACTACCGCGGCAACGGCGTCACGACGCAGGGGGTGGACGGCGTGCTGCTCTCGGACCTCGTCATCGACGACACGGGCCTCTACGGCGTGTATCCCGTGCAGTCGCGCAACATCGAGATCACGCACTGCACGGTCACGCGCATCCGCGACGCGGGCATCTACGTCGGCGAGTCGAACGGCGCGCTGGTCGCGCACAACGAGGTCCACCGCAACGTCGCCGGCATCGAGATCGAGAACACGAACGACGCCCTCGTCCGCGACAACCTCGTGTACGACAACACGGCCGGCATCCTCGTCTTCGTGCTCCCGGGCAAGGTGCAGAAGGAGGGCCTCCGCACGCGCGTCGTCCGCAACTTCTCGCTCCGCAACGACCGCGACAACTTCGGCGACCCCGAGTCGATCGTCGGCAAGCTCCCCTTCGGCATCGGTCTCATGGTGATGGGGGCCGACGACACGGAGCTCGTCGACAACGTCGTGAAGGAGAACCGCTCGGCCGGCATCGCCGTCGTGCGCCTCGCCGAGGACCAGGCCGCGAAGGATCCGGCGCTCGAGCCGCTCTCCGATCGCACGCGCATCGGCTTCAACTACGTCTCGGGCAACGGGGTGGCCCCGCACCCGACGATCGCCCGCGCCTACGGCGGCGGCGCCGACGTGATGTGGGACGGAACGGGGAGCGGCAACTGCGAGGATCTCGCCGACGCCGCGACGCGCGGCGGCGCGCCGCTCGCGCGCTGCGTCGACGCGCCGCAGGGCGCGCAGGCGCGCACCGAGGCGGCGCCGGAGGCCGCGCCGCGCGCGAGCGCGCCGACGACCGCCGCGCCCGCGACCGCCGCACCGATCGACGGCCCGGTCGTGCGCATCCGCGGCATGCGCTTCGAGCCGCGCACGCTCGAGGTGACGCGCGGCGCGACCGTCACGTGGATCAACGAGGACGCGGTGACGCACACGGTGACGAGCGGCGTCGGGACGGTGCCGACGAACGCGCCGCTCGCGTCGCCCTTCCTCGCGCGCGGCGCCACCTATCGTCACACGTTCGAGCGCGAGGGCGACTACGAGTACCTCTGCCTCCCGCACCTCGACCAGGCGCCGATGCGCGGCGCGCACGTCGTCGTGACGGGCGCGGGCGGCGACGCGCGCGCCGACGCGGACTAGGCGCGCGCCGTGCCGCTGCGCCTGCTGCTTCTGCGCCACGCGAAGGCCGAGCGCGGCGACGGGCTCGCCGATCGCGACCGGCCGCTCGCGCCGAAGGGGCGCGTCGGTGCGCGCCTCGTCGGGGAGTGGCTCGCCGCGCGCGCGACGGGCGGCGAGCTCCACGTGCTCTGCTCGACGTCGCTGCGCACGCGCGAGACGCTCGCCGAGCTCGCGATCGCGGGGGCGCTCGACCGCGCGCGGCTCGATGTGGAGGAGGGCCTCTACCTCGCGACGGCGGCGTCGCTGCTCGAGCGGCTGCGGCGGCTGCCGGAGCCGGCGGACGGCGACCCTGGAGCGGTGCTCGTCGTCGCGCACAACCCCGGCATCCACGAGCTCGCGGTCGCGCTCGCGGGCGAGGGCGACCGCGACGCCTACGAGCGGCTGCGCGCGGGCATGCCGACGGGCGCGCTCGCGTGGCTCGAGTGCGACGCGGCGCCGCGCGCGCTCCGCCCGGGCTGCGCGCGGCTCGCGGCCTTCGCGACGCCGCGCGCGCTCGCCGACGAGCGCGGCCTCCCGCTCTAGGCGCCCCGGCTCCGCACCTCCTCGCCGTGGCCGCGCACCCCGCGGTTGTGCGGCGCGGGCGTCCGGTCGATCGTCTGCGCGGCGGGCGGCGCCCGCCGCGGTCTCGCCTTCGCGGAATCGTCACCGGGTCGTCATTCGCGGGCCCCGTGCGCGCGGGTGGGCGCCCCTAGACTGGGCGGCGCTCCGCGCGCGTGGCGCCGCCGCCGCACGGAGCCCATGCCGCACGAACCGACGAGCACGACGGGCCGGATCCGCGAAGTGGGCGAGACGCGCTTCCTCAACCGCGAGCTGTCGTGGCTCGACTTCGACGAGCGCGTGCTCGCCCTCGCCGAGGACGCGTCGCTCCCGCTGCTCGAGCGCCTCAAGTTCCTCGCGATCGCGAGCCGCAACCTCGACGAGTTCTTCCAGGTGCGCGTCGCGCTGCTGCACGCGGAGCTGCAGTCGGACGTCGACGTCGTGGGCGTCGACGGGCGCACGGCGCTCGAGCAGCTCGCGGTGCTGCGCGAGCGCGTCGTCGCGCTCGAGCGGCGCGAGGAGTCGATCTGGGCCGATCGGCTCTCGGGCGAGCTGCGCGACGCCGGCATCGTCGTCGCGCCGTTCGACGAGCTCGACGCCGCCGCGCGGCGCGAGCTCGCGCGCACCTTCGACGAGCACATCTTCCCGGCGCTGACGCCGCTCGCCGTCGACCCGACGCACCCGTTTCCGTACGTCTCGAACCTCTCGTTCAACCTCGCGGTGATGGTCGCGGACCCGATCGCGGCGACGCGCCGCTTCGCGCGCATCAAGGTGCCGCGTCTGCTGCCGCGCTTCCTGCGCCTGCGCGACGCGTCGACCTTCGTGCCGATCGAGACCGTGATCGGCGCGCACCTCGACCGCGTGTTCCCCGGGATGGAGGTGCAGTCGCACTGCTCGTTCCGCGTCACGCGCGACGCCGACCTCGACCTCGCCGAGGACGACGCCGACGACCTGCTGCTCGCGGTGGAAGAGGGACTGCAGCGCCGCCAGCGGCTGTCGGACGCCGTGCGGCTCGAGGTGCACGCGTCGATGGCGGACGAGCCGCGCGCCCTCCTGCGCGACGAGCTCGAGCTCTCGGACGCCGACGTCTACGTGCGAAACGGGATGCTCGACCTCGGCGCGCTCTTCGAGATCTACTCCGCGCTCGACCGCCCCGAGCTGAAGGACCTGCCGTGGATGCCGCGCCGCCCGCGCGCGTTCGCGCCCGCGGGCCCCGACGAGCCGGTCGACCTGTTCGCCGTGCTGCGCGAGCGCGACGTGCTCGTGCACCACCCGTACGAGTCGTTCGACCAGTCGGTGCTGGCGTTCCTCGAGCAGGCGGCGAACGACCCCGACGTCGTCGCCATCAAGCACACGCTCTACCGCAGCTCGGGCCCCGAGAATCCGATCGGTCGCACCGTGACGAAGGCGGCGCGCGCGGGCAAGCAGGTCGTCACGCTCGTCGAGCTGAAGGCGCGCTTCGACGAGGCGACCAACATCGAGTGGGCGCACGCGCTCGAGCAGTCGGGCGTGCACGTGGTGTACGGCCTGGCGGGACTCAAGACGCACGCGAAGCTCATCCTCGTCGTGCGCCGCGAGGGCGACGGGCTGCGTCGCTACTGCCACGTGGGCACCGGCAACTACAACCCGGTGACGGCGCGGCTCTACGAGGACGTGGGCCTCTTCTCGTCCGACCCCGCGCTCGGCGAGGACATCGGCAAGCTCTTCAACCACCTCACGGGCTTCAGCCGGCCCGACACGTACCGCAAGGTCGTCGTCGCGCCGACCGACCTGCGCCCGGCGCTCGTCGACTGGATCCGCGAGGAGGCGGAGGCCGGCGACGGCCACGTCGTGCTCAAGGTGAACTCGCTCTCCGACCCGGCGATCATCGACGCCTTGTACGAGGCGTCGCGCGCGGGTGCGCGCGTCGACCTCGTGGTGCGCGGCATCTGCTGCCTGCGCCCGGGCGTGCCGGGCCTCTCGGACAACGTGCGCGTGCGCTCCGTGCTCGGGCGCTACCTCGAGCACTCGCGCCTCTACCGGTTCGGGAGCGCGCGGCGCGGCTATCGCTACTCGATCGGCTCGGCCGACGTCATGCCGCGCAACCTCGACCGCCGCGTCGAGCTCGTCGTTCCGGTCGAGTCGCCCGCGCTGTGCGAGCGCGTCGAGGAGGTGCTGCAGCTCCTGTGGGCGGACGATCGCCTCGCGTGGGAGCTCGTCGACGCGACGTGGCACCGCGTGCCGACCGAGCGCGGCGTCGCCGCACAGGAGGAGCTGCAGGCGCGTGCGCGCGCGCGCACGCGCGCACCCGAGGGAGGAGCGGAGTGATAGGCTGCGCGACGAACGGGATCGGCTCGAGCCCGGGATCGAACCCGTTCTGGCGATCGAACCCGTTCTGGCGATCGAACCCGGCGGGGGGCGGGGTCGCGTGAAGATCTATCTCGTGCGACATGCGCGCTCCGTCGCCCGCGAGGACTGGCTCGGCGACGACGACGAGCTGCGCCCGCTCAACGAGGTCGGCCGCGAGCAGGCCGAGGCGCTCGCCGCGCAGCTCGCCGCCGATCCGCCGACGCGCATCCTCTCCGCGACCTCCGTGCGCTGCCAGCAGACCGTGCAGGCGCTCTCGTCCGCCACGGGCGTCGAGGTCGAGATCGAGGATCGCCTCGCGAGCGGCGAGGACGTCGCGCGCGCGCTCGAGCTCCTGCCGACGTTCGACGAGGGGCCGCTCCTGCTCTGCACCTACGGCGACGTGATCGGGCGCGTGCTCCGCGTGCTCGAGCTCGTCGACGCCGACCGTCCCGAGTGCCGCAAGGGCGCGCTCTGGGTGCTCGAAGGGCAGGGCTACACGCCGACGCAGGCGACCTACGTCGAGCCCGCCGCGACGCGGCGGCGTCGCGAGACCGGCGGCGGCTGGGACCCGGCGGCCGGCGTCGTGCGCGCCGCGGTGCTCGACCTCGGGAGCACGTCCTTCAACCTGCTGATCGCCGACGTCCCGCCGAGCGGGCGCATCGCGCCGGTCGTGCGCGACAAGGTGATGCTGCGGCTCGGCGCCATGATCGCCAACGGCGGCGCGATTCCCGACGAGGTCGTCGAGCGCGCGTGCGACGTGGCGCGCGAGCTCGCCGAGGTCGCGCGGCGCGAGAAGGTCGAGCGCTTCTTCCCCGTCGCGACCGCGGCGATCCGCGCGGCCTCGAACGGCGCCGACACGGCGCGGCGCATCGGCGCCGCGCTCGGCCATCCGATCCGCATCCTGAGCGGCGAGGAGGAGGCGCGCACGATCTTCCGCGCCTTCCAGCACCGCGTCGATCTCGGCAACGACGCGACGCTCGGGCTCGACCTCGGCGGGGGCAGCCTCGAGCTCGCGGTCGGCTCGCGGCGCGCGATCGATCGCGAGGTGACGACGCCGCTCGGCGTCGTGCGCCTGCAGCGCGAGCTCGTCGCGAACGACCCGATCACGAAGCCGGAAGTGCGGGCGATCCGCGAGCGCGTGCGGAGCGCGCTCGCCGACCATCGCGACCTCGCGAGCGGGACGTCGCGCGTCGGCGTCGCGACCGGCGGCACCGTGCGCGCGCTCGCGCGGCTGCTCGGCGAGAAGACGGCGCTGCGCGGCCCGCGGCCGAAGACGCCGCGCGTCGCCCTCGCCGACCTCGCGGAGCTCCGCCGCACGCTCGTGCGCTCGACGCACGCCGAGCGCCTGCAGATGCGCGGCAGCCGCCGCCACCGCGCCGATCTCGTCGTGGTCGGCGCGATCGTGCTCGAGGCCGTCGCCCGCGAGCTCGAGCTCGACGCCTACCGCGTCTGCGACTGGGGCCTGCGCGAGGGCGTGCTGCTCGAGGGCGTGCTCGGTCGCGGCGCGCTCCCCGACGGACCCGAGTGATCGCGGCTCCCGTGCCGCGCCCCTGCGCGCTCGCAGTGCCATCGCACCGACACGCGCGCGTCGCGCGCCCGGAACGGCGATGTCGCGGTCTCTTCACTGCGCGGCCCCCTGCGCGACCGATGCGGCACCTAGCGTTCCCGGGCCCCCGGACGAGGTGTCGCGAATGCGGATCGCGCTGTTCACCGAGGTGTTCCTTCCGAAGATCGACGGCATCACGAATCGCCTTCGGCACACCATCCGGTGCCTGCGCGACGAGGGCCACGAGGTGCTCGTCTTCGCGCCGGACTGCCCGATGCGCGAGTACGCGGGCGCGCGCATCGAGAGCCTCCCGGCGATCGGATTTCCTCCGTATCCCGGTCTGCGGCTCGGTCTCCCGGACCCGCGTAGCGCCTGGCACCTGCGGCGCTTCGCGCCGCACGTCGTGCACGCAGTGGGACCCGCCTTCCTCGGCGTCTTCGGGCTCGTGGCCGCGCGCGCGCTCGCGCTGCCGACGGTCGCCTCGTACCACACCGATCTGGTTCGTTATGCGCCGCTCCACGGGCTCGGCTGGGTCGAGCCGGCGCTGTGGCCCGCGATCCGCGCGGTCCACAACACGGCCGATCTGAACCTCTGTCCGTCGCGCTTCACTCAGCGCGAGCTGGCCGAGCACGGCGTGCGCGACGTCGGCCTGTGGCGCGGCGGCGTGGACGTCGAGCGCTTCGCGCCCGGTCGTCGTTCGCTCGCGCTCCGCATGCAGTGGACGGGCGGGCGTCCGGAGCGTCCGGTCGTGCTGTACGCGGGACGGCTCTCGCCGGAGAAGGGGCTCGACGCCTTCCGGAACGTGCTCGAGGCGTGTCCCGGAGCGCAGGGCGTGCTCGTCGGGGACGGCCCGTCGCGCGCGGATCTGGAGGCGTCGCTCGGCGGGCTCGACGTCGTGTTCACGGGCTTCCTGCGCGGCGAGGCGCTCGCGGCCGCGTTCGCGAGTGCGGACGTGTTCTTCATGCCGTCGGCGACCGAGACGCTCGGCTTCGTCGTGCTCGAGGCGATGGCGTCGGGCGTGCCGGTCGTGGCCGCGAACGCCGGCGGCGTACCCGACCTCGTCGCGCACGGCGAGACAGGGTGGCTCTACGAGCCCGACCGGCCGCTCGACGGCGCGCGCTGCGTGGCCGAGCTGCTTCGAGAGGACGGGCGACGCCGCCAGTTCGCCCTGCTCGCGCGCAAGCGCGCGCTCGAGCAGGACTGGCCGTCGGAGACGCGGAGGCTGGTCGAGACCTACCGCCGCGCGATCTGCGGCGCGACGAGCGGCGGCCCGCTGCGCCGCCTCCACCGCGCGTTCGTGGGCGGCTGAGCGCCGCGCGGCACGCGCGGGCGGCGGACCGGGCCCCGCGAACGCGCCGCGTCCGGTGATCTCCCGAGACCTACCCGTTCTGGGCGTCAAGCGGGGGGCGTCCCTCGCCGATGGGCACCCGCGTGGCAGCTGCCCGGAACGTCGGGCGCAGCCCGGTCCCGAAACCCGCCGTACGGGCACGTCGAAGTCGCGAGGGGGGATTGGTGCACGCTCGAGTACGCGCTCGCCGCATTCGCGGCTTCCACAGCCCTGCCTGCGCGATCGTGGCCGTGGTCGCGGTGTTCGCGGGAGCGGCCGCGCCCTCCCTTCCCGCGCGGGCGGACGACGACGACGTCGTGCGCTCGGCCTTTCTCTTCAACGTCGCCAAGTACGTCGAGTGGCCGGCGGCGAGCTTCGCGAGCGCCGACGCGCCGCTCGTGATCGGCGTGATCGAGGACGCGGCGCTCGCGGAGGCGTTCGCCGTCGCCCTCTCGGACAAGCGCATCGAGAGTCGCGCGATCGAGGTGCGGACCGTCGCGTCGGTCGACGAGGCGCGCGGCTGCCACGTCGTCTTCGGCTCGCGCGACCAGCGCACGCTCGCGCGCTCGATCGCGCACGACCTGCGCGGGGAGCCCGTGCTGAGCATCGCCGAGTACGACCGCTTCGCCCGCGTCGGGGGAATGATCGGGATCGAGATCGATCGCGGGAAGGTGAGCTTCGAGGTGAGCCGCTCCGAGGCCGATCGCAGCGGACTGAAGGTGAGCTCGAAGCTCCTGCGCCTCGCGAGCGCGGTGCGATGACCGGGGAGGGCGCCATGCACGACCATCGCGAAGGGCGCGCGTCGATCCGACGCGCGCTCGCGCGTTCCATCCTCATCACGACCTGCGTCGCGCTCCTGATCTCGGCCGTCGCCTCGGTCGCGCTCGAGATCTGGCGCTTCCGCACGTCGACCGAGGCGAGCATCGAGAGCCTCGCCGGCGTGCTCGCCATCTACGCCCAGCCCGCGCTCGAGTTCGACGACCGGACGGCCGGCGACGAGGTGCTGGCCGCCCTCCACCGCGAGCCGAGCGTGCTCGCCGCGACGATCTTCGACGCGAGCGGCGCCGTCTTCGCGCGCTACGTGCGCGGCGGGGCGGCGATCGAGGCGCCCTCGGTGGTCGGGCCCGACGGGCTGCGCGACGTGGACGGCGCGCTGCACTTCGTCGCGCCCGTCGGCGACGGCGCCGTCGCGGCGGGACACGTGACGCTCGTCAAGAGCCTGGCCGGCCGCGGCGCCGTGCTCCGCCAGTCCGCCTGGACGATCACGGGCGCGATGGTGCTCGCCCTCGCGCTCGCGAGCCTCGCGGCTTCGCGCCTGCGCGCGCAGATCGCCGCGCCGCTCGAGGAGATCGGGCGCAGCGCCGAGGCGATGGCGAACGGCGACCTCACGCTCGCGCCCGACGTGCGGCGCAGCGACGAGCTCGGCGTGCTCGCGCGCTCCTTCGATCGCACGCGCGCGTCGCTCGGCCTGCTCGTCGCGACCGTCCGCGAGCACGCACTCGCGATCACGGGCGACGCGAACTCGCTCGCCGAGGAGAGCGAGGGCCTCTCGGAGCAGGCGGCCCTCCAGCAGGCGGCGGTCTCCGACACGCGCGAGGCGATCGACCGCGTCGGCGCGTCGGCGCGCGCCGTGCGCGACAACGTGGATTCGATCGCGTCGACGGCGACCGAGACGTCGAGCAGCGTCACCGAGCTCGACGCCACGGCGCGCCGCATCGACGAGCACATGGACACGCTGCTCGAGACGGTCGACGCCTCGGCCTCCTCGATCTCGCAGCTGAGCGCGGCCGTCCGCCAGATCGCCGGCAACGCCGACGCGCTCGGCGGCACGGCGCGCTCGGCGACGTCGTCGGTCGAGGTGCTGCGCGAGTCGGTGCGCGGCGTCGAGACGAACGCGCAGACGTGCGAGCAGCTCGCGGCCAAGACGAGCGAGAGTGCCGAGCACGGCAGCTCCGTCGTCGGCGAGGTCGTGCGCGGGATGGAGCAGATCGACGCGCGCTTCCAGGGCCTCGAGAAGATCGTGAACGACCTGTCCGAGCGCTCCGACATGATCGACGAGGTCGTGCAGGTGATCCAGGCGGTCGTCGCCGAGACGAACCTGCTCGCGCTCAACGCCTCGATCATCAGCTCGCAGGCCGGAGAGCACGGGCGCGCCTTCGCCGTCGTCGCGCAGCAGATCAAGAGCCTCGCCGATCGCACGGCGGGCTCGACGCGCGAGATCGCCGGCGCGATGGAGGCCGTGCGCTCGGGCATCGAGGACGCGGTGCGCGCGGTGGGAGACGGCGCGCAGGACGTGCGGCGCGGCGTCGGCCTCTCCGAGGTCGCGGGCGGCGCGCTCGACCAGATCCGCCGCAACGCCGAGCAGTCGGGCGAGATGGTGGGCGAGATCGTCCGCTCGGCCGAGGTGCAGGCCGCCGACATCGCGAAGGTCGAGCAGGCGATGCGCGCGCTCGCGGGCGGCGTCGAGCAGATCGTCGTCGGCACGCACGAGCAGGACAAGGTGGCGACCGAGATGCTGGGCGGCGTCGAGCAGATGCGGCAGCTCGCGCGCGAGGTGAAGAACGCGACGTCCGAGCAGTCGCGGCAGAGCGGGCACATGGCGCAGGCCGTCGAGGAGGTCGCGCACGGCGTGCACGGCATCCTCGACGCCGCCGAGAACCAGCACCGCGAGATCGAGAAGATCGCCGAGGCGCTGGCCGTGTTCCGCGACAACACGGCCGAGAGCCGCCGCCGCGCCGACGCGCTGCGGCGCTGCGTCGAGTCGCTGCTCGCGCGCGCGCGGCAGCTCGGCGAGGGCGTGGGGCGCTTCAGCGTCTAGCGCGGCAGCCGCCTCGCGCCGGATCCATCGCCTTTCCCGCCGGGCCCGCGCAGGCCCGGGGTAGGATGCGCGCCTCGCAGGAGGCCCCGATGCACCTACCGATGAAGGGCGTGCGCGTCCTCGAGGTCGCGCAGTGGACGTACGTGCCGGCCGCCGGCGCCGTGCTCGCCGACTGGGGCGCCGACGTCGTGAAGATCGAGCACCCCGTTCGCGGCGACGCGCAGCGCGGCATCGTGCAGACCGGCACGGTCGCGATGAGCACCACGGACGTGAACCCGTTCATGGAGCACCCGAACCGCGGCAAGCGCAGCATCGGTCTCGACATGGCGACGCCCGACGGCCTCGCCGTGCTCTACGAGATCGCGAAGACGGCCGACGTCTTCGTCACCAACTTCCTGCCGCCCGCGCGCCGCAAGCTCGGCATCGACCTCGAGCACATCCGCGCGCAGAACCCCGACGTCATCTACGTGCGCGGCTCGGCCTACGGCGTGCGCGGCGCCGAAGCCGACAAGGGCGGCTACGACATGACGGGCTTCTGGTGCCGCTCGGGAAGCGCATCGGGCGTCACGCCGCCGATGCTGCCCGGCATCCTCGGCCAGCCCGCGCCCGGCTACGGCGACTCGATCGGCGGCATGACCATCGCGGGCGGCATCGCGGCCGCGCTGTTCGCACGCGAGCGCACCGGCGAGCCCTCGGTCGTCGACGTGTCGCTCCTCTCGACCGGCATGTGGACGATGGGCCTCGCGATCGACCTCTCGCTCCAGACGCACGAGCCCTGGCACTCGAACAAGCAGGGCTCGGCCGGCGCCGCGAGCAACCCGCTCGTCGGCGTCTACGCGACGAAGGACGGCCGCTTCGTCTCGCTCGTGATGCTCCAGCCCTTCCGCTACTGGCCCGATTTCTGCGCGCACGTCGGGCACCCCGAATGGGTCGGCGACCCGCGCTTCGACACGGTCGAGAAGCTCATGGGCAACGCCGCCGAGGCGCGCGCGCTCGTCGAGGCCGTCCTTCGCACGCGCACGCTCGCCGAGTGGTCCGAGACGTTCGCGACGCTCGAGGGGCAGTGGGCGCCCGTCCAGAACACGGTCGAGATCGGCGACGACCCGCAGGTGCGCGCGAACGGCTACCTCGTCGACGTCGACAAGGGCGACGGCTCGACGTTCCCGATCGTCGCGAGCCCCGTGCAGTTCGACGAGACGCCGCCCGCCATCCGCCGCGCGCCCGAGCACGCGCAGGACACCGAGGCGTTCCTGCTCGAGCTCGGCCTGCCCTGGGAGCGCATCGAGGCGCTGAAGCGGAGCGGCGCGATCGCGTGAGCGCGGCTCGCGCGCGTCGGCGCGCGAGCGCGGCGGTGCGCGCGACGGCGGCGCGCCCCGCGCGTCCGCCGGCCGCCGAGCGGCGGGCTCGACGCTAGTTCGCGCGCGTCGCGGCCCCGAGCTCCTCCACGAGCGCGCGCCCGCGCGCGTCGTCCGGCCGCGCGTCCGCGAGGCGCTGCGCGAAGGCGAGGGCTTCGGCGAGACGGCCGCGGTCGCGCTCGAAGGTCGCGAGCGCGGCGAGCGCGTCGGCGTTGCCGGGCTCGCGCGCGGCGAGCGCGGTGAGCGCGGCGACGGCCTCGTCGCGCCTCCCGGCGGCGTCGAGCGCGAGCGCGTGCGCGAACGCGAAGCGCCCGCTCTCGGGCGCGAGCGCGCTCGCGCGCGCGAGTGCGGCGAGCGCGCCGTCGGGGCGACCGTCGCCGTCCGCGCGCACGAGCGCGAGCCCGAGCGCGTACTGGAGCGACGCGTCGTCGGGCTGCTCTCCCACGGCCCGCTCGAGCAGCGCGAGTGCCTCGGTGTCGCGGCCGCGCGCGCGCAGCAGGTCGGCCAGGTTCACCACCGCGGCCGCGAGCCGCGGAGCCAGCTCGCGCGCGCGCCGCGCGTGGGCGAGCGCGGCGTCGCCGTCGCCGAGCGCGCTCTCGAGCGCGGCGAGGCCGAGCTGCGCCTCGGCGCGGTCGGCGTTCGCGGCGTAGGCGGCGCGCAGCTCGGCGAGCGGAGCGACGAGCGTCGCGCGCTCGCCGGGCGGGAACGCGCGCGGCGGCGCCTCGGCGAGCACACGCGCGGCCTCGATGCGCACGGCGCGCACGCCGTCGCGCAGCAGCCGCCGCGCGAGGCCGACGCGCGCGTCCGGCGGCACGTGCTCGAGCGCGCGCAGGGCGCCGATGCGGACGAGCGCGTCGTCGCTCGCGAGCGCGGCCTCGACCGCGCGCAGGCTCGCGTTGTCGCGGAAGGGCTCGACGAGGGAGAGCGCGGTCGCGCGCGCGATCGGCGCGAGCGCCTCGTCGCGCGCGACCTCGACGAGCGCCGCGTGCTCGGTGCGGTCGAGCGCGGCGGCGCGCGCGCGCGCGATCGCGAGCGCGAAGTGCGGGCCCGCTTTCGCGCCGCGCTCCGCGAGCACCTCGGCCGCCCATGCGGCCGACTGCCCGCCGTGGCAGGCCGAGCAGGCGTCGGGCGCGCCGATCGCGTGCGCGACGTCGGGCCGCGGCACGCGCATCGCGTGGTCGCGCCGGACGTCGACCTGCATGTAGGTGCGCGTCGGCATGTGACAGGCGACGCAGCTCGCACCGGGCGAGCCCGCGGCGTGGCCGTGGTGCGCGCGCGTCGCGAACGTCGCGGGCGCGTGGCAGCGCGCGCAGGCGGCGTCGGGCGATGCGGCGCGCGCGCCCGCGTTCGGCGCGGCCCCGGCGTCGCGCGCCGCGGGCTTCGCGCCCGGCGCGGCGATCGCGAGCGAGTGCGGATCGTGGCAGTCCGAGCAGCTCACGCCCGCCGCGTGCATGCGGCTCTGCACGAACGAGCCGTAGACGTACACCTCGTCGCGCATCTGCCCGTCGGCGAAGTAGAGGCCGTCGTCGAGCAGCGCGGGGAGCCAGCCGTCGAGGTAGGGCGCGCGTGCGTCGGGGTGCGGCGCGAGCTGCATGCGCCGCGAGTGGCAGGGTGCGCACGCGTCGAGCTCGTTCGAGGCCGGCGCGCCCGGCGCGCGCTCGGCGATCGCGCGGCCCGCGCGCAGCGTCCACGGGCCGCGGCCGCGGAGCGGGCGCGCCGCGTAGGGGTCGGGGGCCGCGCCCGCGCCGGCTCCCGACCCGGCCCACGCGACGTGCGCCGCGCCCGGGCCGTGGCACGCCTCGCAGCCGACCCCCGTCTCGGACCAGGTCGTCGCGTAGGTGTCGGTCTCGGCGTCGTACCCGCGCGCGAGGTTCGTCGCGTGGCACGGCGCGCACTGCGCGTTCCACGTCTGCGCGCGCGCGCGCCAGTGGAGCTCGTCGCCCGGCCGCACGCCTTCGCCCTCGTAGAGGTGGATCCAGCGCGCGCCGCCCGCGCGCGCCGGGCGCGCGTCCCACGCGACCGGCAGCGCCTGCAGGCGCCCGCCCTGCGCGGCGACGAGGTACTGCTGCAGCGGGAAGACGCCGAACGCGAACGCGACGTCGAGCGCCTCGCGCGCGTCTTCGCCCTCCCCGACGAGGAAGCGGAAGCGCCCGGGCTCGGGCTGCTCGGGCACCCAGCGCTCGCCGTCGAGCGTGCGCGCGCGCCCGTCGAAGGCGCCGACGACGCTGGCGGCGTTCGCGGGCTGCATCGCGCGCTCGTGGTGCGAGCCGCGCCACGCGCGCGCCTCGCGCTCGTGACACGCGCCGCAGCGCTCCGAGCCGAGCCAGCGCGCCTCCTCGCGGGCGGGTGCCGCGGGAGCGGCGCCGCCGACCGCCTCCGCGGGCGTCGACGTCGTCGAGGTGTCCGCCGTCGGGTTGCAGCCCGAGCCCGCGAGCAGCGCGGCGGCCGCGATGCAGCGCGCGAGTGCGCGCGCTGCGCGCCGCGCGCGATCCGCCGTGCGCCGCTTGCAACCCGCCCCGGCGGTTGCCACGATGCGCGGCGCATCGCACGAGGGAGGGCGCGACGTGGCGGCAGCGGCGAGCGGTTCGATCGACGAGCTCGACATCATCTCTCCCGCAGGCTACGCGGCGGACGGCTATCCGCACGAGGCGTGGCGGCGTCTGCGGCGCGAGTCGCCCGTGCACTTCTTCGCCGACGCCGAGCAGCCCTACTGGGCGGTCACGAAGCACGCGGACATCACGACGGTCGGCCGCCAGCCCGACCTCTTCCTCAACGGTCCGCAGCTCATCGTCCGCGCGAACTACGACGAGAACCGCGGGCCGCGCCCGAAGACGCTGATCGAGCAGGACAACCCGCTCCATCGCAAGTCGCGCAAGCTCATCAGCGACCGCTTCACGCCGCGCGCCCTGAAGAAGATCCACGCTCCCGTCCAGCGCATCGCGCAGCAGATCGTCGACGATCTGCTGGCCGAAGGCGACGAGGGAACGGTCGATTTCGTGGAAAAGGTGTCGGCCCCGCTCCCGATCGCGGTCATCGCGTGGCTGCTCGGGGTGCCGGAGAGCGACTGGCGGCTCATCTTCGACTGGACGAACCGCATGATCGGGGTGGACGACCCCGAGTACAACCCGCCCTCCGGCGACAAGAATGCGGAGGGCCAGCGCGCGACGGTCGAGCTGTTCACCTACTTCGCGAAGCTCGTCGAGGAGCGCAAGCGCGACCCGAAGGACGACCTCATCACGCTCTTCGCGCACGCCGAGATCGACGGGAAGCCGCTCGACCCGATCGACGTGCTGGCCTGGTGCCAGATCATCGTCGTCGCGGGCAACGAGACGACGCGCAACGCGACGAGCGGCGGCATCCTCTCCTTCGCGCAGAACATGGGCGAGCTGCGCAAGCTGCAGGCGAACCCGGCACTGCTCGACTCGGCCATCGAGGAGGTCGTGCGCTGGAACAGCCCGATCATCCACTTCGCGCGCACGGTCGCGGCCGACACGGAGCTGCACGGCCGCAAGCTCGCGAAGGGAGACCTGCTCGCGCTGTTCTACCCCTCGGCGAACCGCGACGAGGACGTGTTCGAGGACCCGGACGTGTTCCGCATCGACCGCCGGCCGAACCGCCACATCGGGTTCGGCGTCGGCGAGCACTTCTGCGCGGGCGCGCACCTCGCTCGCCTCGAGCTCGAGGTCGCGTACCGCCACCTGCTGCCGCGCATCGAGGAGCTCGAGATCGCGGGGCCGGTCGACCGGCTGCAGTCGAACCTCGTCGGCGGCATCAAGCGCCTCCCCATCCACTACAAGCTGAAGCCGGCCTAGCCCGCGCATGAGCGACCTCGAGATCGAGATCCGCGAGCACCCGTTCGGGCGCTTCGGCTTCCTGCTCGTCGCGCTGCTCTTCTTCCTCGTGTCGAGCGCGCTGCTCGCGGATTCGGCGCTCGCGCCCGTCCGCTTCCGCGTCTTCTTCACCGTGATCCTGATCGCGGGCATCTACGCGGTGAGCAACGACCGCCGCGCCCTGCTCGCCGCGATCGCGCTCGCGGCGCCGCCGGTCGTGTTCGCGTGGCTCGGCCTGTTCGCCGACGTGCCGAGCGCGTGGCTCGTCTCGCACCTGACCGGCGCCGCCTTCGTCGCCTTCGCCTCGGGCTTCGTGCTGCTCGCCGTGCTGCGCGAGGAGGAGGTATCGACGGACACGCTGCTCGGCGGCGTGTGCGTGTACATCCTGATCGGCCTCGCCTTCGCGTTCACCTACGGCGCGCTCCTCGAGTGGGACCCGACGGCGCTGAGCTTCCCGCCGCACGCCGGCGAGTGGACGAGCGAAGTGCGCGTCGCCGAGACGCTCTACTTCAGCTTCGTGACGCTGACGACGCTCGGCTACGGCGACATCGTGCCCGTCTCGGAGACGGCGCGCATGCTCGCAGCCGGCGAGGCGGTGTCCGGGCAGGTCTACCTGACCGTCCTCGTCGCGCGGCTCGTCGGGCTGCACATCTCGATGGGGCACCGCCGGGCGCCGTAGGTCGGGCCGCGGCGCGCTCGCGCCTAGCGAGCCAGGAACCGGTGCATCCTCGCTCCGAGGCGCCGGTGCTCGATCAGGAACGTGTCGTGTCCGTAGGGCGCGTCGATCTCGTCGTACTCGACGCGCTCGGCGCGCGCGGCCTTGGCGAGCAGGTCGCGCAGCTCGCGCTGCTGCCAGACGGGGAAGAGCATGTCGGTCGTGACGCCGACGACGAGCGCCGGGCACGCGACCGAGGCGATCGGAGCCTTCGCGCCCGGCTCGGCCGGGGTCGCGAGGTCGAACAGGTCCATCGCCTTCGAGATGTAGAGATAGGAGTTCGCGTCGTACTGCAGGCAGAACTTCTCGGCCTGGTGCGCGAGGTAGGCCTCGATCTCGAAGTCCTCGCCGAGGGTCGGCGGGCCGTCCGTGCGGCGCGCGCGGCCGAAGCGCTCCTCCCACTCGGGGCCCGAGCGGTACGTCACGGTGCCGATCGCGCGCGCGACGCTCTGGCCGCGGTGCGGGAAGCTCGTTCCGTAGTAGTCGCCGCCGCGCCAGTCGGGGTCGCACATGATCGCGCGACGCTGCGCATAGCGCATGGCGATCGCGTGCGGGTGCGAGCAGGCCGCGGCCGAGATGCTGACGACGCGGCCCACGCGCTCGGGCGCGAGCGCGGCGAGCCCGACGGACTGCATGCCGCCGAGCGAGCCGCCGACCGACGCGTGGAGGCGGTCGATGCCGAGCGCGTCGAGCAGCAGGAGCTGCGCGCGCAGCATGTCGTTCACCGAGATGACGGGGAACGCCGCCGCGTACGGGCGGCCCGTGCGCGGATCGGTCGAGGACGGCCCCGTGCTGCCGTAGCAGCCGCCGAGCAGGTTCGTGCAGACGACGAAGAACCGGTCGGTGTCGAGCGCGCGGCCCGGCCCGATGAACTCCTCCCACCAGCCGCGGTGCGGGTTGCGCGCGTGGCTGCGCGCGTGCGACGACGCCGAGAGCCCCGTGTGCAGCAGGATCGCGTTGCTCCGGCTCGCGTCGAGCGCGCCCCACGTCTCGTAGGCGATCGCGAGCTCGGGCAGGGCGCCGCCGTACTCGCACGCGAAGGCGTGCGGCGAGTGGAAGGTCTCGTAGCCCGAGACGACCTTCTCGTACTCGGGCTCGGGGCCGCGGTGGCCTCGCTCGTTCGTCGGCGGGGGAGTCATCGGGAAGCGCCTCGCGGCTCGGGGGGCCCGCAGTCTACGCCGGCGGCCCGGCCGGCGTTACCCGGCTTCGCGGGGCGGCGCGCTCTCGAGCCGGCGGACCTCGGGGACGAGCAGCACGAGCGCCGTCGGGACGACGACGAGCGCGACCGCGAGCCCGAGCGTCGGCCCGAGGCCGACGGCGCCCACGAGGAAGCCGGCGCCGAGCTGGCCGAGCGGCGCGAGCCCCACCGAGCCGAGCGAGTCCCAGGCGCTCACGCGCGAGAGCTTGTCGGGGGCGACGTGCGTGTGGAGCGCCGTGTACCAGAGCACGGCGAAGAGCTCGTTGCCGAGGCCGGCCGCGAACGCCGCGGCGGCGACGACCGCGACCGGAGCGTCGAGCGCCATGGCGGCGAGCGGCGCGGCGAACGCGAACACGAAGCACGTGCCGACCAGCATCGGTCGCCGCACCGCGACGCGCATCGCGACGAGCCCGCCGACGAGGAGCCCCGCGCCGAGCGCCGCCGCGACGCCGCCCCACGCGAGCGGCCCGCCCCACCGCCGCTCGGCGACGATCGGCCCGACGACGTGCATGCCCGCGAGGTAGCCCGTCAGCACGAGCGTCCACTGCGCGACGATCGTCCACAGCCAGCGGTGCGCGACGAACTCGCCGAAGCCCTCGCGCAGGTCGCGCAGCATGCTCCCGTCGCGCGCGTCGGGAGCGCCGACCGGGCGCTGCGCGACGCGCGGGCGGATGCGCGCGACGAGCGCGGCCGTCGCAAAGAAGCTCGCCGCGTCGAGCGCGATCGCCGCGCCCGCGCCCGTGACGTTCGAGCCGCCGCCCGCGAACGCGACGATCCAGCCCGCCGCGGCGCCGCCCGCGAGCAGCGCCGAGCTGTGCGCGACCGACAGCAGCGCGTTCGCGGACTGCAGGCGCCGTCGCTCGACGACGAGCGGGATCAGCCCGACGACGGCGGGCGCGACGATCCCGAACGCCGCGCCGTTCGCCGCCATCAGCAGCGCGAGCTGCCAGACGTGCGCGCGTCCGGTGAGCAGCAGCGCGGCCGACGCCGTCTGCACGACGCCCGCGAACGCCTCGGCGGCGACGATGAGGCGCCGCCGGTCCCAGCGGTCGGCGAGCGCGCCGCCGAGGACGGTCGTGACCGCATAGCTCGCCGTGAACGCGAAGAGCACGACGCCGACGTCGCCCTCCTCGCCGGTGAGCCCGAGCACGCCGAACGCCATCGCGACGAGCGTGAGCTGGCTGCCGAACGGCGAGACGAGCCGCGCGGCGAAGAGCCTGCGGAAGTCCGCGTCGCGCAGCTGCGCGATCGCCGCGTCGAACCGGAGCTCGGACGACGCGGGGTCGTTCGTCGCCATCGCGGCCTCGCTCGGGCGTCAGAACTCCTGCGGAAGGCCCAGGTGCTCGGTGAACACGCGATCGCGCAGCGCGAGCAGCGACGCGTCGCAGCCGCCCTTCCAGCTCGAGTACGGCCCGCGCACGTAGTCCGGCATCGGCGACAGCGCGGGCGGGAGCGGCGCGATCAGGTTCGAGAAGCAGGCCCAGTGGACGTCGACCGCGCGCAGCGCGCTCCCCATCAGATAGGGGCCGCCGCTCGCCGCGAGCTGCGACGCGAGCAGCCCGAGGATGTCGCGCACGCGCGCGTCGGCGCGCGCCGCGGCGGCGCGATCCTCCGCGCCGTACTTCCACGGCAGCGATTCGGGCGCGTCGGCGGGGAGCCCCGCGATGAGCTGCAGCCGCCGCGTCCATCCGAGCCCGTGCTCGCCGCAGATCTCGTGACAGAGGCCGAGCATCCACGCGCGCTCGCGCGGGTCGGCCGGCACCAGCGCCGGCTCGGGCGCGAGCCGTTCGGCGAGGAACAGGATCTCGGCCCAGCCGCTGCGCGGACGCTCGTCCTCGTACATCGCGACGGGCGCGTTCGTCGCGCGCGTCCAGGCGAGCAGCTCCGGGTCGACCTGCGCGGCCGTCTGGCGCACGGGCGCGAAGTCGAGCCCCTTCACGCGGAAGACGCCCTTCGCGGCCTCGCCCCACGGCCCCGGCACGCCGGCCGTCAGCACGAGGCGCAGGCCGCCGCGCGCGCGCGCGGTGGCGACGTCGAGATACTCCATCGAGCGATCCTCCCCTCGTGGCGACGGCGCGCGGGTCGCGGCGCGCCCGCCTAACCTGAAGTCGTCGCGCGCCGCGCGCGCTCGAGGTCGCGCGCGACGCGCGACGCGCCGGCGACGCACACGAGCGCGCTCGCGAGCGGCGCGATCGTCGGAACGAGCAGCGAGTAACGGATGGCCTCGCTGCCGTAGCGGGGCGCGATCCAGTCCGACGTCATGCCGACGAGCAGCGGCCCGGCGCCGAGCCCGACGAGCGTCGACACGAGCGTCGACACGCCCGACGCGAGCGCGCGCATGCGCAGCTTCGCGACGTTCTGGATGGTGGCGATGAAGGGCGCCGTGAAGAACGAGCCGACGATCGAGCCGCCCGCGCTCCACCAGAGCGCGACCGGGACGCCGAGCAGCTCGTGCTCGCGCGGCCACAGCAGGAAGGCGACCAGCATCGGCACGCCGATGGCCTGTCCGATCGCCGGGATCCACAGGTACCAGCGCGCGTCCCGCGCGCCGAGGCCGTCCGCGAGCCGCCCGCCGAGCCAGATGCCGAACGCCGACGGCAGCGGGCTCGTGACGAAGTACCACGTGGCGGCCTCGACCTCGCCCATCTCGTAGATGCGGATCAGGAAGCCGGGCTCCCACATGTTGCGGCCGAGCGCCGCGAACACGGAGGCCGCGTTGGCGACCAGGATGACGACGAAGGTCGGGCTCGTGGCGAGGTAGCGGAGCGCGTCGCCGAGCGCGGGCTGCGTCGCGTCGCCGTCGCGCTGGCTCGCGCCGCGCGCGGGCTCGCGCACGGTCGCGTGGAAGAGGAACGCGAGCAGCATGCCCGGCACGCCCGCGGCGAGGAACGCGGCGCGCCAGTCCCAGCGCTCGGCGACCACGCCGCCGAGGATCATGCCCGCGCCGAGCCCGAGCGTCGCGCCGATCGACACGACCGAGATGCCGCGCGCCCGGTGGCGCGGCGGCAGGTAGTCGACGAGCAGCGACGCGGTCGGCGCCGTGCCGCCGGCTTCGCCGACGCCGACGCCCATCCGCGCCGCGAACAGCTGCGCGAACGTCGACGTGAACGACGCGGCCGCCGTGAACAGGCTCCAGACGAAGAGGCTCGCCGCGATCACCGTGCGCCGCACCCACACGTCCGCGAGACGCGCGAGCGGCAGCACGAGGAACAGGTAGACGACGGCGAACGCCGGCCCCATGAGCAGGCCGAGCTGCGTGTCCGAGAGCGCGAAGTCGGCCTTGATGCGCTCGACGAGGATCGAGACGATCGTGCGATCGAGCGTGTTGAAGGCCGACACGAGCAGCGCGAGCCCGAGCACCCAGAGCGTGTACGGCAGCGGGAACGGGCCGTCCCAGCCTGCGCCGGCGGCGCCCGCGGCGCGCTCCGCGCGAGGGGCGCGCTCGCCCTCGACGGCCGTGTCTCGCTCGGAGGCCTCGCGGTCGGGATCCGGTTCGCTCACGCGGGCTCCTCGCGTCGCGCGTCGCGAGAGGCGCGGGCGGACGGACGGACGGACGGACGGCGCAGCATACCGGCTCGCCGCGCGCGCGTTGCGCGCGATCGGCGGAGCGCGACGGCGGATGGCGGAGCCCGACGGCGGACGGCTGCGCGCGAACGACGCCCCGCGGTAGGATGCGCGGCTCGCCGGGCCAACGCGGGAGATCACCTCATGCAGCGACGACAGCGGCGCCGCCACGCGGGCGTCGGCCGGACGGCGCTCGCCCTGGCGGTCGGCGCGCTCGCGTTCTCGTGCGCGACGACGCCTGCGCCGGCCGACCTCCCGCTCGCCACACTCGAGCGCGCGGCCGCGGGCGGCGACGCGGCCGCGCGCGTCGAGCTGGCGCGCCGGCTGTACGACGGGCGCGGCGTGCCGCGCGACGACGCGCGCGCGGCGACGCTCCTTCGCGCCGCGGCCGAGCAGGGCGATGCGGCCGCGCAGGCCGCGTGGGGAGCCGCGCTCTTCGAGGGCCGCGGCGTCGAGGCCGACGTCGCCGCCGCGCTGCCGTGGCTCGAGCGCGCCGCCGACGCGCGCGAGCCGCAGGCGCTCGCCGTGCTCGGCGCCGCCTACGCGAGCGGGCGCGGCGTGGAGCGGAGCGCGTCGCGCGCCGTCGCCTACTACGCGCAGGCGGCCGAGCTCGGGAGCACGCGCGCACAGCGCGAGCTCGGCGCGCTGCTCGCGTCGGGCGACTGGGGCGATGCGGAGATCGACACGGCGCTCCGCTGGTCGCGCGCGGCCGCCGAGGCCGGCGACGCACGCGCGATGGTGACCGCGGCGCGGCTCCACCTGCGCGACGACCCGCGCCACCGCGACGCGGCGGCCGCGCTGCGCTTCGCGACGCGCGCCGCGGAGGCCGGCGAGCCTGGCGCGTACGCGCTCGTCGCGCGCATCCACGCGGAGGGGCTCGGCGTCGACGTCGACCGCGACGAGGCGGTGCGGTGGCTCGAGAAGGGCGCGGCCGCCGGCGATGCGGAATCGATGACCGCGCTCGCCCTCGCGCTGCGCGAGCGCGAGCCGCGCGACGACGCCGCGGTGCTGCGCTGGCTGCGCGCGGGAGCGGACGCGGGGAGCGCGGCCGCACAGCGCGAGCTCGGGCTCGCGTACCTGCGCGGCGACGGCGTCGACGCCGACGAGGCGCAGGCGCACCGCTGGCTCGCGGCCGCCGCCGAGGCCGGCGATGCGGAGGCGCAGCTGCGGTACGGCTTCGCGCTCCTCGAGAGCACGGCCGAGGGCGACGCCGCGCGCGGGCTCGCGCTCGTGCGGGCCGCGGGCGAGCAGGGCGACGTGCGCGCGCAGGCCGTCGTCGGCGCCGCCTATCATGCGGGCCGCGGCGCCGAGCGCGACGCGAAGGAGGCCGCGCGCTGGTACGAGCGCGCGGCCGATGCGGGGTCGGCGCGCGCGCAGTACGACCTCGCGCTGCTCTACACGAGGGGAACGGGCGTGTTCCGCAGCCAGGCCATCGCGCGCCGCTGGCTCGAGAAGGCCGTCGCGCAGGACTTCCCGCCGGCGCTCGCGCTCTACGCCGACATGCTGCGCCGCGGTCGCGGCGTCGCGGCCGATCCGGTCGAGGCCCTGCGCCTCTCCGAGCGCGCCGCGGAGGCGGGCAACCTCGAGGGCCTCCACAGCGCAGGGCTCGCGTACGCGCAGGGCGTCGGCGCCGAGCAGAGCGCCGCGTGCGCGGTCGAGTACTTCGAGCGCGCCGCGCGCCGCGGGTTCCTCGCGTCGCAGCTCGCGCTCTACCAGCTGTATCGCGACGAGGACGCCGGGTTCCTCGACGTCGTGCGCGCGACCGCGTGGCTGATGGTGGCCGCCGACGGGGGCGCCGAGGCGGTCGCGAAGGAGCTCACCGCGGCGCGCGGGCGGATCGCGGACGGCCAGCGGCGCGCGGCCGAGGCGCTCGCGGCCGAGCTGCGCGCCGGCGTCGCCGTCGAGCGCGAACGGGCGAAGCGCGAGCGGGCCGAACGCCTCGGTGGATAGCGGCGCGCCCTCCTCGCTGCCGCCGCCGTCGCCGGTCGCGACGAGCGGGCTCGCGCGCGCCCGCGCGACGCTCGCCGTCCCGCACTTCGCGCCGTTCTTCGCGTCGAACTTCGCGCACTTCCTGTTCGCGCAGGTCGCGATGATGGCGCTCTCGTGGCTGATGACGGAGCTCACGGAGTCGCGCCTGCTGATCACGCTCGTGTGGTTCATGCAGGGCGTGACGATCTTCACGCTGTCGCCGCTCGCCGGCGTCGTCGCCGACCGCGTCGCGAAGAAGTGGCTGCTCGTCGGCTGTCGCCTCGCGATGGTGGGCGTCGTCGTCACGATGGGGACGCTCGTCGCGACGGACGTCGCGCGCATCGGGCACCTGTGGGTGGCGTCGGTCGTCGCGGGCACGGCGATGGCGCTGATGCAGCCCGCGGCGCAGACGTTCGTGTTCGACCTCGTCGGCCGCGACCGCATCGAGAATGCGATCTCGCTCGGCGCGACGGCGAACGGCGTCGGCCAGGTGCTCGGGCCCGCGGCCGGCGGCGCCGTGCTCGTGCTCGTCGGCACGGCGAACGCGTTCTACCTCGCCGGCGCCGGCATGCTGCTCGCCGCGGGGCTGATCCTCGCCGTTCCCGTCTCGGGCCGCGCGGCGGCGACGGGCGAGCGCAAGCACCCCTTCGCCGAGGTGCGCGAGGGCTTCGCGTGGGCGTGGAGCGAGCGCGGCGTGCGCATCGCGCTGCTCGCGTCGACGATGGCGTTCTTCAACGGCGCGATCGTCGCGATGCGGCCCGTGTTCGCGCGCTTCGTGCTCGAGACGGGCGAGGCGGGCCTCAGTGGAATGGCCAGCGCCGCCGGGACGGGCACCGTCGTCACCGCCGTCGCGCTCTCGCTCCTCCCGCGCTTCCGGTATCTCGGCCTGTGGATCGTGGGCGGCCTGCTCGGCTACGCGATCGCGGTGTTCGCCTACGCATTCGCGTTCTCGTACCCGTACGTGCTCGGCTGCGAGCTGCTGCTCGGCGTGAGCGGCCAGGTGTGGAACGTGACGGTGATGGCGGGGCTGCAGCTCGCCGCGCCGCCGCACCTGCGCGGGCGCGTGCTGAGCATGGCGTTCATGGTCGCCCAGCTCGGCTTCCTCGGGCAGCCGATCGTCGGCGCGCTCGCCGACCGGCTCGGCGACCGCGTCGCGCTCGGCATCTTCGGTGCGATCCCGACGGTCGTCCTGACGACCTTGTTAGTCACGCAGTGGCGCGTGCTCGCGCAGCTCGGGGAGCCCGCCCCCGGCGCGCTCGAGCCGCTCGTCCCGCCGCCGGGCGGCGGCGCTGCGGGCTCGGGAAGCGCGTGACGGCGGGGAGCGCGGCGCGGTAGGGTGCGCGCCGCACGGACGGGGGAGGCGACATGACGATCGATCGACGCGACTTCCTGAAGACGACGGCGCTGGGCTCGGCGTGGGGGCTCCTGCTCGGCGGCGGCGCGGGCGCGGCGCGCGCCGCCCACCACGAGGGCGCTGGCGACGCCGCGCAGGCGGGCGACGCGCCCGCCGGCGGCACCGAGAGCGCGGCCGCGCTCGAGGAGCTGCGCGCGGTGACGCGCGAGCTCGAGGCCGCGTTCCACGGGCAGTGGTGGCAGGTGGCCGACGCCGACGACGAGGCCGAGGCGCGCCGCTTCGTGCTCCACACGCTGCAGCACGCGCTCGAGGTGTGGCTCGAGGGCGACCCGGAGCGCCCCGTCTTCAAGCGCTTCGTCACGCCCGAGAAGAAGCTCCTCGGCGACAACCCCGACGCCTGGTACTTCAACGCGCTCGTCGACCCCGCGCGCGAGTACCGCATCCGCGGGAACCTCGCGGGCGCGACCTACACGTCGTTCACGGTCGAGGTCGGAACGGGCGACGGCGGCATGTCGCGCAAGATCGGCGGCGCGCTCAACGACACGCAGTTCGATGCGGCGCCGAACGGCGACTTCGAGCTCCGCGTGAGCGCGACGCGGCCCGCGTCGGGCGAGCGCAACTGGCTGCGGCTCGTGCCGGGTGCCGGCAGCATCAGCACGCGCCACTACTACGAGCGCGAGGTCTCGATCGCGGCCGATCGCCTGCACCACATCCCGCTCGTGATCGAGCGCGTCGACGACCCCGGCCCGCCGCCGCCGCCGAGCGACGCGAGCGTCGCGCGCGGCATCCGGCGGGTCGCGAACTTCCTGCGGCACAACTCGCTCCCGCCGATCAACGACCGGCCGAAGCCCTCCTTCGTGTCGACCGTGCCGAACCGCTTCAACCCGGTCGTGCGCGACGCGGGCAACCAGGAGATCGGCTTCGCGGCCGTCGACAACACGTATGCGCAGACGACCGTGCGGCTCGCGCCCGACGAGGCGCTCGTCGTGCGCGGGCGCTTCCCGAAGTGTCGCTTCGCGAACGTCGTGCTGTGGAACCGCTACCTGCAGACGCTCGACTACGCGCACCGGCGCTGCTCGCTCAACCGCAAGCAGGTCCGCTACGAGCCCGACGGCAGCTTCGAGGTGGTCGTCGCGCACCGCGACCCGGGCGTCCCGAACTGGCTCGACATGGAGGGCCGCCGCGAGGGCACGATGTTCTGGCGCTTCCAGCTCGCCGAGGAGGACATCGCGCCGCTCGAGGCGAAGGTCGTGAAGCTCGCGGACGTCGCGAAGGCCTGACGATGGAGAAGCTCCTCTACCTGCTGCGCGACGACGCCGAGCGGCCGGGGGCCGAGCTGCGGCGCGCGCTCCTCGAAGGGGCGGCGCCCGCGCTGCGCGCCGCGGGCGCGCGCGACGTCGTCGTGAACGTGCAGGACGAGCACACGGCCGCGGGCACGCCCATCCGCAAGGAAGGGCCGCCCGTCCGCGCGATGGTGACCTTCTGGATGCAGACGGCCGACGACCGCGCGCCGTGCGAGGCCGCGCTCCGCGCCGCGGCCGCTCGCATCGACGGCTACGTCGTGAGCGAGGCGCGGCCGCTCGTGCACGCGACGAACCCGGGCGGCCGCACGGCGGGCATGAACCAGGTCACGTGCATCGCGCGCAGGCCCGGGCTCGCGGACGAGGAGTTCTTCCGGATCTGGCACGGCGACCACCGCGCGGTCGCCGTCGAGACGCAGTCGACCACGGGCTACGTGCGCAACGTCGTCGCGTTCCGGCTCACGCCCGACGCGAAGCCCTTCGACGCGATCGTCGAGGAGACGTTCCCGATCGAGGCGCTCACCGACCCGCACGTCTTCTACGACGCGGTCGGCGACGAGGCGAAGTTCCGCGCGAACCTCGACCGCATGATGAAGAGCTGCGAGCGCTTCCTCGACTTCGCGCCGATGGAGTGCACGCACATGTCGGAGTACGTGCTCGGCTGACGCCCCGCCCGAGCCACGAGCAGGAGCCCGCTCCCGTGTCGATCGACCCCGAATCCGTCCGCGCGCCGTTCGCGAAGTGGCTGTCGCAGCGCTGGCCCGACGTCGCGAGTCTGCGCGTCGGCGCGGTGCAGAGCCCGAAGTCGGGCTTCTCCGCGCAGACGCTGATCCTCCCCGTCGAGGGCGAACGCGCGGGGGTGCCGTTCTCGGAGAAGGTGGTGCTGCGCATCGAGAGCCCGGAGCCCGCGGTCTACCCGCAGCAGGCGCCGGGCCTCGACTGCGAGGTCGAGATCCAGTTCCGCGCAATGGCGGCGGTCGCGGCGACGGGCGTCGTCCCGCTCGCACCGCTCATCGGCTTCGAGGGCGACGCGAGCGTGCTCGGCGCGCCGTTCTTCGCGATGGGCTTCGTCGAGGGCGAGGTGCCGATCGAGAATCCGATCTACACGGCCGAGGGCTTCTTCGTCGACGCGACGCCCGCAGAGCGCGCGCGGCTCGTCGAGGAGGGGCTCTGCGCGCTCGCCGCGCTGCACTCGCTCGACTGGCGCGCGGCCGGCTTCGGGTGGCTCGTTCCCGACGGCGAGGAGCCGACGGTCGAGCGCCAGGTGGACATCTGGGAACGCTATGCGCGGCGCGAGCTCGACGGGCGCGCGCACCCGCTGATCGACCGCGCGCTCGCGTGGATGCGTGCGAACCGCCCGGCGCCGCCGCACCCGCCGACGCTCAGCTGGGGCGACTGCCGGCCGGGCAACGTCATCTGGCGCGACTTCCGCCCGCTCGCGCTCACGGACTTCGAGAACGTCGCGGTCGCGCCGCCCGAGTTCGATCTCGGCTGGTGGCTCATGTTCGACCGCTGGTCGCACGAGGCCTACGGCCAGCCGCGCCTCGAGGGCGAGCCCACGCGCGCCGAGCAGGTCGCGATCTACGAACGCGCGGCCGGCCGCTCGATGGGCGACACGTTCTACTACGAGCTGATCGGCGCCTTCCGCTACGCCGCCATCGTCGTGCGCGTGTCGAACCGGCTCGTCGAGCGCGGCCTCCTGCCGGCGGACCAGACGCTCTGGCTGCAGAACCCGGCCTCGACGTGCCTCGAGCAGATGCTCGACGAGGTGGGCGCCTAGCTTCGGGGCCGCGTGCCCGCCGCGACCCGCGTGCGGCGCAGGCTAGTCGGCGACCGCGTCCTCGACCGCGCGGAGCTCGTCGGCCGACATCCTCCAGCCGGCGGCCGCCGCGTTCGCGGCCACCTGCGAAGGCTTCGTCGCGCCGGCGATGATGGAGCCGACGCTCGGCTGGCAGGCGAGCCACGACATCGCCAGCTCGACGAGCGTGCGGCCGGCTTCGCGCGCGATCGCAGTGAGCGCCTCGACCTTCGCGAAGTTCGCGTCGGTCGCGACGCTCGCGAAGTACGGCATCGCGGCGAGCCGCGTTCCCTCGGCGAAGGCCTCGCCGCGCGCGTACTTGCCCGTCAGCAGGCCGCTCGCGAGCGGGAAGTACGGGATCAGCGACACGTTCGCGGCGACGCACGCGGGGACGAGCGCCCGCTCGGCCGCGCGCGCGAGCACGCTCCACTCGTTCTGCGCCGCGGCGAACGCCGCGCCGCCGGAGACCGCCGCCGTGTCGGCCGCCGCGCGCACGCCCGCCGCGTCGAAGTTCGACGAGCCGATCGCGCGCACCTTGCCCGCGCGCACGCAGTCGTCGAGCGCGCCGAGCGTCTCGGCGATGGGCGTCGCCGGGTCGGGGTAGTGCATCTGGTAGAGGTCGATCCAGTCGGTGCCGAGGCGCGCGAGGCTCGCGTCGAGGCAGGCGCGGACGGCGGCGGGCGCGCCGAAGCCCGTCTCCTTCTTCATCGCCCCGAGCCCGCCGAACTTCGTCGCGACGACGACGTCGGCGCGCCGCGCGCCGAGCGCGCGCCCGAGGAACTCCTCGGAGCGTCCGTCGCCGTACATGTCGGCCGTGTCGAAGAGCGTGATGCCGGCGTCGATCGCCGCGTCCACGACGGCCGCGCTCGACGGCTCGTCGATGCGCATGCCGAAGTTGTTGCAGCCGAGGCCGACGACGCCGACCTCGAGCTTCGAGTGACCGAGCCGTCGTCGCTCCATTGCGCGCTCCCTCCGTCCTGCCCGGCGCGAACTCCGGGCGGACGCGCATGATACGCTGCGCGACCCGCAGCGGGGTCGCCCGCGCGCGGCGACGGAGCGAACGACCCCGCGATGTCGAAGTCCGAGCCCACGTCCGGCGCGACGCGCGAGCCGATCGAAGAGCTCGTCGCGCGCGATCCGTTCCGCGCGCGGCGGCGCGAAGCGCGTCCGGTTCCCGCGCCCGACGGCGGGCGCGGCCCTCGCACGGTGGGCGACGTGCTCGCGCGCGCGCTGGCCGCGCACCCCGACAAGGAGTTCCTCGTCGGCCGCGGCCGGCGCGTCACGTACGCGGAGTTCGACGCGCTCGCGGCGCGCGCAGCCTCGGCCCTCGCGGCGCTCGGCGTGCGTGCGGGCGATCGCGTCGCGGCGAGCCTGCCGACCGACGTCGACATCGCCGTCTTCTTCCACGGCGCGCTGCGGCTCGGCGCCGTCTGGCTCGGCATCAACCGCAACCTCGCACCGCCGGAGAAGCGCTTCCTGCTCGACGACGCGGGAGTCTCGCTCGTGCTCGCCGACCCGGAGATGGCAACGCAGATCGAGGCCGAGCGCGCCGGACTGCCGCGCCTGCGCGAGGTCGTCGTGTGCGACCGCGACGCGCGCGCGTCGTGCGCGTGGAGTGCGGCGCTCGACGCCGCGACGGCGCCGCCCCCGGCCGTCGCGCTCGACCCGCACGCGCCGGCCGGCATCGCCTACACGAGCGGCACGACCGGCCATCCGAAGGGCGTCGTGCACACGCACCACAACCTGCTCGTGCCCGGCGCCGTGCTCGCGACGCTCGGCGACTACCGACCCGATTCGCGCCGCGGCGACTGCTTCCCGCTCACGATCCTGAACATGCAGGTGCTGACGACGCTGCTGCTCGCGCAGGTCGGCGCGACGGGCGTGTTCATGGATCGCATCGATGCCGAGGGCGTCGCGGAGTGGATCGAGCGCGAGCGCGTCACGCTCTTCACCGCGCCGACGGCCCTGATCTACAGCCTCGCGCACGACGACCGCATCGCGCCGCGCGCGCTCGCGACGCTCGAGCGCGTCTTCTTCGGCGGCGGCGCGTGCCCGACGCCCGTGATCGAGGCGTTCGAGGCGAAGTTCGGGGTGCCCGTGCGCGGCACGTACGGGCTCACCGAGATGCCGACGGTCGTGGCGCAGGAGTCGCGCGGCGAGCGCGTCCCCGGCGCGAGCGGCCGACCCCTTCCGCACGTGCGCGTCACGCTGCGCGACGCGGACGACGCCGAGGTCGCGCCCGGCGAGGCGGGCGAGCTGTGCGTCGAGCCCGCGAGCGCGGGCCCGTGGGCCGGCGTGTACACGCCGATGCTCGGCTACTGGCGGAGGCCCGAGGCGACGGCCGAGGCGCTGCGCGGCGGGCGCCTCCACACGGGCGACGTCGCGCGCCTCGACGCGGGCGGCGCCGTCGTCGTCGTCGATCGCAAGAACCTCCTGATCGTGCGCGGCGGCGCGAACGTGTACCCGGCCGAAGTGGAACGCGCGCTGCACGAGGACGCGCGCGTCGAGGCGTGCGCCGTCGTCGGCGCGCCGGACGAGCGGCTCGGAGAGCGGGTCGCGGCCTTCGTGCAGCTCGCGCCGGGCGCGCACGCGAGCGAGGACGAGCTCGTCGCGCACTGCCGCGCGCGCCTCGCGAAGTACAAGGTTCCGGAGCGCATCCTGTTCGTGGATGCGATGCCGCGCAACGCGATGGGCAAGATCGTGCGGCGCGAGCTCCCCGCGATCGAGCTCCCCGCGATCGAGCCGTCGCGCCGCTGATCGCCACGGCGACGCGCCACGGCGACGCGCCACGGCGACGCGCCACGGCGACGCGCCACGGCGACGCGCCGTATGGCAGACTGCGCGCCCCCCGCCGCGCGAAGGCGGCGGACGAGGAGGCGAACGAGATGGCGAGCCGCGCGATCGAGGCCGAGGTCGACCGCCTGATCGACGAGCGTCCCGGCCGCGAGCTCCTCGACCCCGTGTACGACGAGAAGGCGGTCGAGGTCGCGCCCGGCATCTTCCGCTCGGCGGGAACGACGGCCAGCTACATGCTCGTGACGAGCGCCGGCCGCGTCATCGTGAACACGGGGATGGGCTGGGAGACGCCGCACCACAAGCATCTCTTCGACGCCGTCTGTCCCGGCCCGACGCCGTACATCGTCACGACGCAGGGCCACGTCGATCACGTCGGCGGTGTCGGCCAGCTGCGCGGCCCCGAGACGCGCTACGTCGCGCACGCCAACAACCCCGCGTGCCAGGCCGACGACAAGCGGCTCGTCCGGTTCCGCGCGCGCACGGCGATGCGCTGGTTCCCGCACCTGCCCGCGCGCATCGCCGCGTTCGCGAAGCGCTACCCCGACGCGAAGCCCTTCCAGGACGAGCCCACCCCCGACGTGATGTTCGACGACCGCATGCGGCTGCGCGCCGGCGACCTCGACATCGAGCTCCTGCACGCGCCGGGCGGCGAGACGATCGACAGCCTGATCGTCTGGCTCCCGCAGCGGCGCACGGCGATCGTGAGCAACCTGTTCGGTCCGCTCTTCCCGCACTTCCCGAACTTCAACACGCTGCGCGGCGACAAGTACCGCTTCCCCGTGCCCTACATGGCGAACGTCGACCGCATGCGCGCGCTCGCGCCGGCGACGCTGATCACCGGGCGCCACCTTCCGATCGAGGGCGAGGAGCTCGTCGACGCGTGCCTCGCGCGCATGCGCGGCGCGGTCGAGCACGTGCACGAGCGCACGCTCGCCGCGATGAACGAGGGCAAGGACGCCTACGAGATCATGCGCGAGGCGTCGCTCCCGGCGGAGCTGCGCGTCGGGCAGGGCTACGGGAAGGTGGCGTGGGCCGCGCGCACGTTCTTCGAGGAGTACACGGGCTGGTTCCGCCGCCGCTCGACGGCCGAGCTCTACGGCTGCGACCCCGCCGACACGGAGGCCTTGCTCGCGCGCCTCGCCGGCGCGGACGCGGTCGTCGCCGAGGCCGAGGCGCTGCTCGCGCGCGGCGACGCGCCGGGCGCGATCCGGCTCGCCGAGGCCGCGCTCGCGACCTCGGAGGGGAATGCGCGCGCCGCGCGCGTGATGCTCGGCGCGCACGAGCACCTGCTCGCGAACGGCGGCGACGAGAGCTTCTGGGAGAGCGGCTGGCTGCGGCACGAAGCCGAGCGGTGGCGGCGCGCGGTCGAGTCGGACGGTCGTTAGGCGCGGCGCGACGGCACCGCGCGTTCGGGAGGGAATGCGGACATGGCGACGACGAAGACTCCCGCGGCGGCGAGCGAGCTCGCGGCGCTCGGCCTCCCGCCGATCGACCAGATCGGCTTCGTCGTGCGCTCGATCGCCGAGGCGAAGGAGCGCTACGGGCCGCTCTTCGGCCCGTTCAGCGACCTCGACGGCTCGGTCCGGGCGGCCGAGTACCGCGGCCGGGTCGCCGACGCGAAGCTCGCGCTCGCCTTCGGCCGCACGGGCGACCTCGAGATCGAGTTCATCGAGTGGCAGGGCGGCGAGAGCCCCCACCGCGAGTTCATCGAGGCGGGGCGCGAGGGCATGCACCACCTGCGCTACCGCGTCGACGACGCCGACGCGTGGATCGAGCGCGTCGCGGCGATCGGCTACCGCCCGATCTGGTACAAGCAGTACAGCGCGGACACGGTCTTCGCCTATCTCGAGCGCGAGGGCGACCCGCTCCTGATCGAGCTGCTGCAGATGCCGCCCGGCGGGCCGGGCACCGGCGCGAAAGCGCGTTAGGCGAACGACCCACGCATGACCGCCCCCGCCAAGATCCGCATCGACGACCTGCGCGCGCCCGTCCTCAGCGACTTCCAGAAGGCGGCGCTCGCCCACACCGATCGCCTGCGCGTCGATCTCTCGGTCGCCGCGGTGCTCGACGCGGCGGTCGCGCGCACGGGCCTCGACGACTTCGGCCCCGACGACTTCCGCGAGCGGCTCGCGCTGTGGCTGTCGGAGGCCGACGAGGACCCGGAGATCACGAACCTCGCGCGCACGAGCCTGTGGAACGACTGCGTGCGCGCGGCGTCGAACCGGCTCCTGATCCGCGACCTCCTGCGCCGCCACCCCGAGATCGACGACCTGCGCATCGAGCGGCCGATCATCGTCGTCGGCCTGCCGCGCTCGGGCACGACGCACCTCGTGAACCTGATCGCGGCCGACGAGCGTCTGCGCTCGATGCCTCTGTGGGAGGGGCAGGCGCCGGTGCCGATGCGCGGCGAGGGGCCGGGGCTCGACGGCGTCGACCCGCGCTTCATGCGCTGCGATGCGATGTGGCAGGCGTTCCGCGCGAGCTCGCCGCTCATCGCGGCGATGCACCCGATGAACCCGGACCACATCCACGAAGAGCTCGAGCTCATGCTCCCGGACTTCACGAGCTACAACCAGGAGTGGATCCTGCGCGCGCCGAAGTGGCGCGACTACTACCTCGCCCACGACCAGACGCCGCACTACGCGTACATGCTGCGGGCGCTCAAGATCCTGCAGTGGTACCGCCCGCGCGAGCGCTGGGTGCTCAAGTGCCCGCAGCACCTCGAGCAGCTCGGCCCGCTGATGGCGACGTTCCCCGACGCGACGATCGTGGTGACGCACCGCGACCCCGTGTCCGTGATCCAGTCGGCCGCGACGATGCTCGCCTACGGCGCGCGCATGAACTACCGCAGCCCGCGTCCCGAGTGGTACCTCGAGTACTGGAGCGATCGCGTGCGGCGCCTGCTCGAGGCCTCGGTGCGCGACCGTTCCATGCTCCCGGAGGGCCGCACCGTCGACGTGCTGTTCCACGAGTTCATGGCCGACGACGTCGCGACGGTCGAGCGCATCTACGAGGTCGCGGGGCTCCCGATGACGGACGCGGCGCGGCGGCAGATCCGCGCGTACATGGACGCGCACCCGCGCGGCAGGGAAGGGCAGGTGGTCTACGACGTGCGCGCGGACTTCGGCGTCGAGCCGAAGGACGTGCGCGCGCCGTTCGGCTTCTACCTCGACCGCTTCGCCGTGCGCGAAGAGGTGAAGTAGCGGCGATGGCGGGCGTGACCTTCGACTTCTCGGGCTGCGACGTGCTCGTGACGGGTGGAACCTCGGGCATCGGCCACGCCGTCGCGCGGCACTTCGCGCGCGCGGGCGCGCGCGTCACCGTGACGGGGCGGCGCGCGAGCGCGGCGGACTACGACGCGGACCTCTCGGCCTTCGCGTACCGCCAGGCCGAGATGACCGACCCGGCTTCGCTCGCCGCGCTCGTCGACTCGCTCGACCGGCTCGACGTGCTCGTGAACAACGCCGGCACGAGCCTGATGGCGAAGAACGAATGGAAGCCCGAGGTGTTCCGCGAGGCGCTGCAGCTGCACCTCGGCAGCGGCTTCCAGCTCGCGGTCGGCTGCAAGCCGCTGCTCGCGAAGAGCGCGATCGAGGGCGGCGGTAGCGTGATCAGCTGTGCCTCGATGTCGGCCTTCCGCTCGTCGTCGTTCGTGCCCGGCTACGGCGCCGCGAAGGCCGGCCTCGTGCAGATGACGCTCAACGCCGGAGCGACGTGGGCGCGCGACAACGTGCGCGTGAACGCCGTCGCACCCGGGCTCATCGCGACGCCGATGACGGCCGTGATGAAGCGCCCCGAGATGGCGGAGGTCGAGAAGGCCGAGCTCGCGCGCGTGCCGATGGGCCGGTGGGGCGACCCCGACGAGGTGGCGCCCGCGTTCCTCTTCCTCGCGAGCCCCGCGGCGCGCTTCGTCACCGGGCAGACGCTCTGCGTCGACGGTGGCTACTCGGTGCTGTGATGCGCGCCGCGCGCGCGAGCGCCGCGCTCGCGTCCGGTCTGGCACTCGCCTGCGCGGCGACGGCCGCGCCGCCGCTCCCCGCGGCGGCGCGCGCGCCCGTCGTCCCCTCCGAGGTCGCCGTGCGCGTCGACGACCTCGAGCGCCTGCCCGTCGAGGCGCGCGAGATCCGGCCGGGCATCTTCAAGATCGAGGGGCAGGGCGCGATCTTCCTCGTGAACACGCCCGAGGGCGCCGTGCTCGTCGACACGGGCTTCGACAACGCGTCGTCCGCGCGCCAGAAGCAGGTGGTCGACGCCATCCGCACGGGCCCCATCCGCACCATCGTGCTCACGCACTCGCACCAGGACCACTCGGGCGGGCTCCGCCACTACGCGAAGGAGCGCGCCGCGGGCGCGCGGGTCGTCGCGCACGAGCGGTACCGCTACATGAGCCGCCACCAGCTCGAGCCCGTCGCCTACTTCAAGCGCCGCTACAAGCGGCTCTATCCGCGGCTCGTGAACACCGACCCGAACGTCGACCGCTCGTACTGGGAGGTCGTGCCCGACCGCGCCGTCTGGCCGGGGCAGGACTACGCGTTCGAGCTCGGCGGCGTGCGCTTCGAGGTGATCGCGTTCGAGAACACGGGCGAGGGCGAGGACGGCGTCGCGCTCTGGCTGCCCGACCAGCGCGTGCTCTTCGTCGGCGACCTCTTCGGCACGCTCTACCCGATGTTCCCCAACCTCTACACCGTGCGCGGCGAGAAGGTGCGCGACCCGCTCGACTACATCGACGCCTGCGACCGCGTGCTCGCGCTGCGGCCCGAGGTGCTCGTGCCCGGGCACTTCGACGTCGTCGAGGGCGAGGCCTATGTCCAGGCGAGCGTCGCGAAGATGCGCGACGCCGTGCAGTACGTCTGGGATGCGACCGTCGCGGCGATGAACGACGGGAAGACCGTGTGGCAGGCGATGGACGAGATCGAGCTGCCGCCCGAGCTGCGCCTCAGCCAGGGCCACGGGAAGGTCTCGTGGTCGGTGCGTGCGATCTGGGAGCTGCTCACCGGCTGGTACCACGACGACAGCGTCGCGAACCTCTACGCGACGCCGCCCGACGCGGTGTACGCGGACCTCGTCGAGCTCGCGGGCGGGCCGGACGCGATCGTCGCGCGGGCGCGCGCGCACGCCGACGCGGGCCGGCTCGTCGAGGCGCTGCGCCTGCTCGACGTCGCGGCGGGCGACGGCGCGCGCGCTCCCGAGGCTCCGGTCGTGCGCGTGCGCATCGACGTCCTCGAGCAGCTGCGCGCGCGCGCCGTCGCCGGCGCGAACAACTACAGCGAGGTGGGCCTGATCGACGCCGAGCTGCGCGAGGCGCGGTCCGCGCTCGCCGACTAACGAGCGCGGTCGCCGCGCGCGTCGGAGACGGAGATGGATGCCTCCCGGCAGTGGCGGCTCGTCGCCGCGTCGTTCGCGACGCAGGCCGTCGCGATCGGCGGCACGCTCGGCGGCGTCGCCGTGTTCATGCCGCCCATGGAGGCCGAGTTCGGCGCGAGCCGCGCCGCGCTCTCGTGGATGGTCGCGATCTGGAACGTCGTGATGGGGCTCGCCTACCCGCTCGTCGGTCGCGCGCTCGATCGCGGCTCGCCGCGCGCCCTCATGCTCGCCGGCGCCGCCGCGAGCGGCGCGAGCCTGCTCGCGATCGCCGCGGCGCCCGCGCTGTGGCAGGTGGAGCTGCTCTTCGGCGTCGGCACGGCGATCGGCACGGCGCTGCTCGGCCCGCTCGCGTCGTCGACGCTGATCGCGCGTCGCGTGCCCGAGAACGCGGGCCGCGCGCTCGGCCTGGCGAACATGGGCGCGCCGGCGGGCCCGGTCGTCGCGGCGCCGATCGCGGGCTGGATCGTCGCGACGCACGGGTGGCGACCGGCGTTCGTCGCGTTCGGCGTCGCGACGCTCGTCGTCGGTGTGCTCGCGGTCGCGCTCGGCATCGAGGCCGAGGAGCGCGCGGCGGACGCGCCGCCCTCCGCGCCACCGGGCGCGCCGCTGGACGCCGCACCGGACGCCGCGCCGGACGCGCAGCGAAGCGCGCCCGCGCCGAGCGACGGCGCACCGGCCTACCTGCGCGCTCCCGCCTTCTGGAGCCTCGTCGTGCCGGTCGCGCTCGTCGCGAGCACCGGCATCGCGCTCTCGTTCCACCTCGTCGGCGTCGCGCTCGAGCGCGGGGCGACGCTCGCGGCCGCGACGGCGCTCGTCAGCCTGAACGCGGCGGCCGCGATCGCCGGCAACGCGGGCTTCGGGTTCCTGTCGGACCGCGTCGCGCCGCACCGGCTGTTCGCCGCGGCGATCGCGCTTCAGGCGGCGGCGTGCGGCGCGCTCGCCGCGACCGGCCGCCAGGACCTGCTCGTCGTCGCGACCTGCGTCTTCGGCTTCGCGAGCGGCGGCACGATGCCGCTCTACGCGTCGCTCATCACGCGCCACTTCGGCGCAGCGGCGTTCGGCCGCGTGATGGGTGCGGGCGCGCTCGTCGGCCTCCCGTTCACGTTCGTCGTCCCGCCGCTCGCCGGGCTCGCGTTCGACCGCACGGGCAGCTACGCGATCGCGCTCGCCAGCGCGGCCGTCGTGCTCGCGCTCGCCGGTGTCGCGATCGCGACGGCTCTCGGCCGGCCGCGCGCCGAGGCGTCGGCCACCTAGCGAAGCGTGTCGCGCAGGTGGTCGGCGAGGCGGAGCGCGAGCGCCACGAGCGTGAGCGTCGGGTTCGTCCAGCCGCCCGTCGGGAACACCGAGCTCCCCGCGCAGTAGAGGCCGGCCACGCCGTGCACGCGTCCGTTCGCGTCGACGACCCCGTCGGCGGGAGTCGCGCTCATCCGCGTCGTTCCCATCTGGTGGCCGCCGCCCTGGCCCGCGCGCAGCGCCTCCTCGAAGCCGCCCGGCTCGAGGAAGCCCTGCTCGAGGCGCAGGCGCCCGATGCCCGCGCGGCCGAGCTCGATCGCGACGTGCCGCGCGAGCTCCGCGATCCACGTGCGCTCGTAGTCGTAGAACGTCCACGAGACGCGGGCGCGCGGCACGCCGAGCGCATCGACCTCGCGGTCGAGCACGACGCGGCTGTCGGGGTTCGGGACCTGGTCGATCCAGGTCTCCATCTGCAGGAGCCCTCCGCTGCGCGCGTACTCGAGCGCGCCCGACGGGTCGGCGAGCACCGCGCGGAGATCGTCGGCGAGGTCGCTCTCGACGGGCTCGCCGCGCGCGCGCGCGCCGAGCGCGTCGACCGCGCGTCCCGTCGGCGCCTGCTTCGGGAGCAGGAAGATCCCGTGGTTCGGGAGCTCCTCGAAGTCCTGCGCGTCGCGCGACAGCGCGAGCGACCACGCGACGCGGCGGCCCGCGTCGTCGCGCCAGTCGTACGGGTGCGCGGCCGTCGGGAACGGGCGCGCGAGCACGATCGACGCGCTCTCGAGACGCGGGTGCCAGAGGAAGTGGCGGCCGATCGCGTCGAGCTTGCGCCCGAGGCCCGCCGCGAGGAGCACGCGCGCGTTCTCGACGCCGCCGCACGCGACGACGACGGCGCGCGCCGCGACGCGCGCCTCGCGCCCCGCGAGCGAGCGCACGCGCACGGCGCGCACGGCCGCGAGCTCGTCGGCGAAGTCGAAGCCGACCGCGTTCGCGCCGAGCACGACGCGCACGGAGCGCGACGCCTCGAGCGCCGGGAGGTACTGCCGACCGAACGCGACGCCGCGCGCCACGCGCACGCGGTGCTCGAGCCTCGTGCCGGCGAGATCGAAGAGCCCGTCGGTCGCGAGCGGGGCTCCCCGTTCGTACGCCGGGAGCGGCGCTCCCGGCGCTTTGACCGGGAGCGGCGCTCCCGGCCCGAAGACCGGGAGCGCCGCGCCCTCGGCGACGCTCGCGAACGCGGGGTCGATGCCGATCCACGCGGCCGCGCGCGCGTAGTGGTCGGCGAGCGCGGCGCGCGGGAAGGGCCAGCCGCTGCGCGGCATCCACGCGCGCGCCTCGAAGTCGATCTCGTCGAGCGGCCCGCACGCGCCGCCCCAGTGGTTCGATGCGCCGCCGAGGTAGCGCAGGCGCGATTCGCGCAGGCCGAGGGGGGGCAGCCCGCGCTCGGTCACCCCGTCGCACAGGTCCTGCGTCGCGTCGTCGGGCTCGAGGCCGCCGCTCTCGAGCAGCGCGACGCGCAGCCCGCTTCCCTCGAGCGCGAGTGCGATCGCGATGCCAGCGGGCCCGCCGCCGACGATGCACACGTCGGCGTCGAGGCGCGCGTCGGGCGCGAGGGCGTCGAGCCGCTCGATCACGCCGCGCGCCCGGTCACGCGCCCGGTCACGCGCGCGGCGCGCGCGGCGCGAGCAGCGCGTGCGCGCCGAGCATCCGCTCGCGAATCGCCACGCCGTCCGGGCACGCGCCCGCGCACGGCGCACTGCACGCGGCGCACGCGTCGGCGCGCGCGGGCAGCGCCGCGTAGGCGGCCAACCCGCGGGCCTCGTCGCCGTAGTCCTCGAAGTACATGCGATATCGGAGCACGTCGTCGATCGGCAGCTGCTCGGGACAGCGCGCGAGGCACGCGCCGCAGTGCGGCCGGCAGTGCGTGCCGGCGGTGGCGCGGTCGTAGCGCGCGAGCAGCGCGAGGTCGGCCGGCGCGAGCGCGCCGCCCGACGCGTGCAGGTACTCGTCGACGTGGCGGTGCTTCTGGAACGAGATCACGAGGCAGCCGACGTTCGGGTTCGCGAGCACCCACTTGAACGCGGCCTGCGAGTAGGCCTCCTCCTCGCCGCGCAGCGCGTCGACGTTGTGCTGCTTCGCGCCCTTGAGCGTCTTCATCGCGACGACGCCGAGGTCGGCCGCCGCCGCGCGCTCGACGACCGCGCCGAGCGACGGCCACGCGCCGTGGTGATAGGCGAGCATCACGACGTCGAAGCGCCCGCTCGCGATCGCCGCGTCGGCGACGGCGGGGAGGTTCGGCGTGTGGCTCGAGACGCCGAGGAAGCGCACCTTGCCCGCGTCGCGCAGCCGGTCGAACGCCTCGTGCAGGTTCGGGTCGAGCAGGCGGTCGACGGAGTCGCACGCGTGCACGTGCGCGAGGTCGACGCGGTCGGTGCCGAGGCGCGCGAGGCTTCCCTCGATCGCGCGCACGTAGGCGTCGACGGGCGAGCCGGCGGGCAGGTGGCCGCGCGCGGTGCAGAACTTCGTCGCCACGAAGAGCCGGTCGCGGTGGCCGCGCATCGCGCGGCCGAGCGCCTGCTCGGTGCCGCTGCCCGCGTAGTCGGGCGCCGTGTCGAAGTAGTTCACGCCGCGCTCGATCGCCTCGCGCGCGATCGCCTCGCCGCGCGCGTCGCCGGGCAGCGAGCCCGTGCCGAAGGACACGTCCGAGACGGCGAAGCCCGTGCGGCCGAGCCGTCGATAGGCGCGCACGCGCGCGCCCTGCCACGCGGGCGGGCGCGACGGGTAGGTCGTCGGCACGCCGGGCCCGGCGGTGACGAGCGCGCGCACGCGCATCCAGCCCGCGATCCGTGCGGCGACGCCCGCGGACGCCGCGCCGAGGCCCGCGAGCAGCGCGCCGAGGTAGACGAGCACGCGGCGGCGCGCCGAGCGCTCGGCGGGTGCGCGGCCGTCGTCGAGCCGCGCGGCCCACGCGGTCGTGAGCACCGCCGCCGCGATCACGGCGGCGGCGAAGGCGAGCGAGGGCGCGACGGGGAGCGCGCGCGGGTCGAGCCCGTTGATCGCGTCCGCGATGCGCTGGCCGAGCCCCGCATGGCCGAGTGCCGCGGCGAGCGTCCAGGCGATGGCGACGTGCAGCGCGCTCGGCCTCACCGTCTCCTCCGCTCGCGCCCGGCCCAGCGGGCCGGGCACAGCCGGAGGCGCATTCTGCGCCATCGCTCGCAAGGCTGCCGCGATTCGCTCCAGCGCTGCGCCCCTACGCGCGCTGAGCCTAGGCGTGGCACCGGCACGCCGATTGCTTGATGCGCACGCGACGAGAGCCGCGCCGCGACCGCGGCGCAGGACGAGACGATGCCGGTGGCCCCGACGGACGACGGGGACGCCCGGCGTCGGGATGTGAAGCAAGAGGAGAGCGATGATGCTTCGGACTTGGATCCTCGCCGCGACGCTCGCGGCGTTTGCGCTGCCGGCGTCGGCGGTGGTGAAGGTGTACGACGCGACGCCGCCGCACGGCGCGGGTGGCGACGAGTTCCAGTACAGCACGGACCTGTGCCCGCCCATCCAGATCTCGCCGAACTACTGGCAGGGTCACTACACGATCAGTGACACGGGCTCGGGGACGGTGACGGCGACGGAGTACGTGCAGGAGCTGGTGCAGTCGGTGAACTTCGGTCCGTTGGCGCTGGTTCCGATCTTCGGTCCGGGCTCGTACGTGTTCACGACGTCGCTGACGACGTTCTCGCCGACGCTTCCGGCGACGGCGCCGGGGAACACGGCGCCGGGAGGCTCGGTGGACTGGGGCGTGCTCGGCGGGTTCACGCGCGTCGGCGAGGCGTTCTGCATCTCGAGCCCGCAGACGATCTGCACGGGCGGGACGCAGGTTCCGCACGGGATCACGACGCCGATCAGCGGTGCGCCGTCGCCGACGTACGACCTCGGGACGTGGTCGTACGACGCGGAGGGCGACTTCCAGGCGGCGTCGAACTACATCGTGGGGACGTTCAACGGCGGGACGTCGAACCGGCAGGCGCTGCTGCGGGGCTCGTACGTCGGCGGGTCGATCCCGGCGCTGCCGCTCGTGGGCGTGGGCGCGGTGGCGCTCGGCCTGCTCGGCCTCGGCACGCGGACGGTGCTGCGCCGCAAGTAGTGCGTGGACGGCGCGGCGCGCGAGAGCGCGCCGCGCCCCGCGCCGTCGGGTGGTAGAAGAAAGGGCGGCATGAGCGACGAGGCGGCGCTGCGCGAGGCCAACCGCGCGACGATGACGGAGCTCCTGCGCCGGCTCGGCACGCAGGACTTCGCCGGCGCGTGCGCGCTGCTCACCGAGGACGTCGTCTGCGACTGGCCCTACCTCCCGACGCCGTCGACGCCGCGCGAGCTGCGCGGCCGCTCGACGATGGAGGCGTTCTTCCGCGGCGGCATGAGCGCCTTCGAGCCGTACCGCTACGAGATCACCCGCGTGCTCGATCTCCTCGACCCGCAGCAGCTCGTCGCCGAGTACCGCTCGAACTCGCGGCTGCTCGCGACGGGCGCGCCGTACCGCAACCAGTACCTCGGCCTCTTCGCCTTCCGCGACGGACTCGTCGCATACTGGCGCGAGTACATCGATCCGACCGTCGTCGCCGCCGTGCTCGCGACGCTAGGGGGACGCACGTGAGCGAAGGAGCCCCGCTCGACGCCGGCCACCCGTACCGGCACCTGCTCTCGCCCTTCCGCATCGGCCCGATGGAGCTGCGCAACCGCATCGCGATGTGCCCGATGGGCGACAACCTCGCGCACGCGGACGGGCGGCCGAGCGACGCGTCGCTCGCCTACTTCGAGGCGCGCGCGCGCGGCGGCGCGGGCCTGCTGATCGTCGGCTCGGTCGCGATCACGCTGCCCGAGGGCAGCTACAACCCGAACCAGGGCGCGCTCGCGGACGAGCGCCACGTGCCCGCGTTCGCCGAGCTCGCGCGGCGCGTGCACGCGCACGGGGCGAAGATCGCGGCGCAGCTCTCGCACGGCGGCCTCACCGCCGTGAACGACATGCGCGACGGGCGCGACATGTGGGTCCCGTCCTTCCCCACGCCGTCGAAGCCCGACCCGATGATGGCGATGGTGACGCCCGAGGAGGCGGCGCTGCAGTCGCGCCCGATGCGCGCCGAGACCGCGCGCGTCGGCCTCCACGAGATGACGACCGACGAGATCCGCGCCGTCGTCGAGGCCTTCGCGGCCGCGGCGGAGCGCGCGCAGCGCGCGGGGCTCGACGGCGTCGAGCTCCACGCCGGCCACGGCTACCTGATCTCGAGCTTCCTGTCGCCGGCGAAGAACCGGCGCACGGACGCCTACGGCGGGTCGCTCGAGAACCGCACGCGCCTGCTCGTCGAGGTGATCGAGGCGGTGCGCGCGCGCACGGGGCCGGGCTTCGCCGTGTGGTGCCGCATCGACTCGATCGAGTTCTGGGAGGAGGGCGGCATCACGCCCGAGCTCGCGGTCGAGCACGCGCGCGTCATCGAGGCGGCGGGCGCGCACGCCGTGCACGCGAGCGCGAACGGCAAGGGCGGGCTCGCGCTCACCTACACGCAGGGGCACACGACGCACGCGCCCGCCGGCCTGCTCGAGTACGCGGCGACCATCAAGAAGGCGGTGCGCATCCCGGTGATCGCGGTCGGACGGATCGAGCCCGAGGTGGCGAACGAGGCCATCGCCGACGGGCGCGCCGACGTCGTCGCGATGGGGCGCAAGCTGCTCGCCGACCCCGAGCTCCCGAACAAGCTCCGCGCCGCGCGGCCCGAGGACGTGCGCCCCTGCCTCTACCACTACAACTGCATCGGGCAGATCTTCCTGCGCGAGCCCGTGCGCTGCTGGGTCAACCCGGCGACGGGGCGCGAGCGCGAGCACGAGCTCGCACCGGCCGCGCGCGCGCGCCGGGTGCTCGTCGTCGGCGGCGGGCCGGCGGGCATGGAGGCCGCGCGCATCGCCGCGCTGCGCGGGCACGAGGTCGTGCTGTGCGAGGCGGGCGACGCGCTCGGCGGGCGGCTCGCGCTCGCGGCGCGCACCTACGAGCCGAACGCGCGCCTGCTCGCGTGGCTCGAGGGGCAGGTGCGCAGGCACGGCGTCGAGGTGCGGCTCGGCGCGCGCGTCGACGCGGGCGCGCGCGAGGTCGCCGCGGCCGACGCCGTCGTCGTCGCGACGGGAGGGCGCTGGCGCGCGCCCGACGTGCCGGGCGGCGACGACGCCCGCGTGCGCACCGTCGATTCGCTGCGCGCCTTCCTCGACGGCGGCGAGCGCCTCGGCGAGCGCATCGTCGTGCTCGGGGGCGGGCGCGCGGGCGCGGGCCTCGCCGACGTGTGTGCGCGCCGCGGCCACGCCGTCACCGTGCTCGAGCCGAGCGGCTGCTTCGTCACGCAGATGGGGCTCCCGGGGCGCTGGCGCATCGTGCACGAGCTGCGCGAGCAGGGCGTCGCGCTCGTCGCGAACGCGACCGTCGTCGCGATCGAGCGCGAGGGCGTCGTCTACACGGACGCCGACGGCGCGCGCGGCGTCGCACCGGCCGATGCCGTGCTCGTCGCGTCGAACGTCCACGCCGATGCGTCGCTCGCCGACGCGCTGCGCGCGGGCGGCGCCGAGGTGCACGCGATCGGCGACTGCGGCGGGCTCGGCTTCCTGCGCGGCGCGATGGAGGACGCCGCGCGCGTCGCCGCCGCGCTCTGACTAGCGCGACACCGCCACGACGAGCAGGCGCCGCTGCCGCCGGAAGTGCAGCAGGATGAGCGCGCTCAGCGCGGCCGCGAAGAAGCACCACAGCGAGATGAACTGCTCGGCGTGCGACCACAGCGTCGCCGCGAGCGACGCGAGCAGCAGCCCGCCGAACGCCCGCAGGTAGCCGAAGCTCGAGAAGCACGGCGCGCTCACCGCGACGAAGTAGAGCGCGAGCGACTCGTACAGGAGCGGCAGGCTCATGCGGTAGAAGAGGTGGCCGCCCTCGATGCTCACCTCGAGCGGATGGCGCGCGAGCGAGCCCGAGATGAAGACGGCCGCACACAGCCCGACGACGCAGAGCGCCTCCTGGATGCGACGGCGGCCCGCACTCGGCTCGGCGCGCAGCGACGCGAGCGGGATGTAGACCGGCCACAGGAAGAGCGCGAAGAACGCGAACGCGTAGCTGAACACGAGCGCGAGCGCGCGCTCGTCGTTCGCGACGCCGACCCACACGACGCCCTCGGCGAACTGCTGCACCGAGAAGAGCAGGGGGATGCGCGCGAGCGGACGCTCGGCGGGCGACGGAGCGAGGCTCAGCGTCCAGATGCCGCCCGCGCCGAGCACGGCGCTCGCCGCGAAGCTCGCCTCGGCGGAGAAGCACACGGTCAGCCGCTCTCGCTCTCGTGGCCGGCGCGGCGACGCACGAGGCCGCGGTAGGCCTCCATCGGCGTGCGGCCCTCGTAGAGGACGCCGTGGATCTCGGCGGCGATCGGCATCTCGATGCCGTGCTTCGCCGCGAGCTCGAGCACGACCTTCGCGGTGCTGACGCCCTCGGCGACCATGTTCATCTCGGCGGTGATCTCGTCGATCGTGCGTCCGCGCCCGAGCTGCTCGCCGACGTGCCGGTTGCGGCTCTGCTTGCTCATGCACGTCGCGAGCAGGTCGCCGAGGCCCGCGAGCCCGGCGAACGTCGCGGGCTCGCCGCCCATCGCGACGCCGAGCCGCGTGATCTCCGCGAGCCCGCGCGTCACGACCATGGCGCGCGTGTTGTCGCCCACCGAGAGCGACTCGGCCATGCCGGTCGCGATCGCGACGACGTTCTTGAGCGCGCCGCCGATCTCGCAGCCGACGACGTCGTGGTTCGTGTACACGCGGAAGAGGCCGCTCGCGAAGACGGGCTGGAGCGCCTCGGCGACGACGAGGTCGCTCATGCCGATCACGCTCGCCGCGGCCTGCCCGTCCATGATCTCGCGCGCGAGGTTCGGGCCGGTGAGCACGCCGACCGGGTGGCCCGGCATCACCTGCTCGGCGACCTGGCTCATGCGCAGCATCGTGCCGGGCTCGAGGCCCTTCGAGAGGCTCACGATCGGCACCCACGGCCGCGCGTGCCGCGCCACCTCCTCGAGCGTCGCGCGGAAGCCCTTCACGGGAACGCCCATCACGAGGACGTCCGCGTCGCGCACGGCCTCCTCGAGGTCGGCCGTCGCGCGCAGCTCCCTCGGAAGCGGGAAGTCGGGCAGGTAGCGCTCGTTGCGGTGCCGCTCGGCGATCGAGCGCGCGACGTCGGCGCTGCGCGCCCAGAGCACGGTCGGCGCGTTCACGCTCGTGAGCCGCGCGACGGTCGTGCCCCACGAGCCCGCGCCGAGCACGGCGACGCGCATGTCGAGCGGGCGCTGCGGTCGCGATCGGGGAGCGGGCGTCATCCGGCGTCTCCTCTACGCGACGGCGCCCTGCGCGGCGCGGCGTTCGTACTCGGCGAGCCGCGGCCGCCGCATCGTCCACAGGTAGCGGAGCGTCGAGCCCGGCCAGAGCGTGTAGACCCGGCCGCGCTCGTCCATGTACCAGCTCCGGCAGCCGCTCTTCCAGATGGTCGTCGCGAGGCGCTCCTGGATGTCGCGGTTGAAGGCGGCGGTCGCGTCGGGGCGGGGCTCGATGCGCGCGATGCTGCCGTCGGGGCGCATGGCGGCCCGGATCAGCTGCAGCACGTAGCGCGCCTGCGCCTCGATGATCAGGATGATCGAGTTGTGGCCGAGGCCGCTGTTCGGGCCGAGCAGCATGAAGAAGTTCGGGTAGCCCGCGACCGCGACGGTGCGGTGCGCCTCGATGCCCTCGGCCCACGTCTCGTCGAGCCGGCGTCCGTCGCGGCCCGTGACGACGAGCGGCGCGAGCAGGCTGAACGGCTCGAAGCCCGTCGCCCAGACGATCGTGTCGACCTCGTGGAGCGCGCCGTCGGCGGTGACGATGCCGCGCTCCTCGACGCGCTCGATCGCGCTCGTCTCGATCGCGACGTCGTCGCGCTGGACGGCGTCGAACCAGTCGTCCGAGACCAGGATGCGCTTGCAGCCCGGACGGTAGTCGGGCGTGCTCGTCGCGCGGAGCTCCGGGTCGGCGACCTGCTTCGCGATGTGCGCGCGGCACATGCGCTCGAGCGGCGCGGAGAGGAAGCCCTCCTGCTCGAACGCGAACACGCGCCACTCCATGTTCAGGTAGATCCACAGCCGGTGCAGACGCTGCGCGAGCGGCACGAGGCGGAACAGGCGCTTGCACCACGCGGGGTAGGCGCGGTCGCGCCGCGGCAGGATCCAGTTCGGCGTGCGCTGGAAGACGGTGACGTGCGATGCGCGCCCGGCGATCTCGGGCACGATCTGGATCGCGCTCGCCGCGCTGCCGACGACGGCGACGCGCTCGCCCGCGACGTCGTGCGCGGTGTCCCAGCGCGCCGAGTGGAACGACGCGCCGCGGAATCGCTCGAGGCCCGGGATCGCCGGCGTGCTCGGGCGGTGCAGCGCGCCGAGCCCGCTCACGACGAAGTCCGCGCGCTCCTCGCTCCCGTCGGCGAAGGCGATGCGCCACTCGTCGCCCGTCCAGTCGACGCGCACGACCTCGGCGCCGAAGCGCAGGTGCGGCGCGAGACCGAAGTCGCGCGCGACGCGCTCGCAGTACGCCTGGATCTCCTCCCCCGGCGCGTAGAGCCGGCTCCAGTCCGGGTTCGGCGCGAAGGAGAAGGAGTAGAGATGCGAGGGCACGTCGCAGCAGATGCCCGGGTACACGTTGTCGCGCCACGTGCCGCCGACCCGGTCGGCCTTCTCGTAGATCGCGAACGACGCGATGCCGGCCTCGCGCAGGCGGATGCCCATGCACAGGCCCGAGAATCCGGCCCCGAGGATCGCGACGCGCGGCGTCGTCACGACGCGGGTCCGTACCAGATGGGCGACGACCACGCGCGCTCGCGCGTCGTGAGCGCGGCGCCGGCGCCCGCGCACGACGCGGGCTTCGCGCCGTCCGGCGCGAGCGCGCACGCGAAGCCCGCGGTCGAGCAGCTCGGGCTCTCGACGACGCGCGCGTAGTAGACGGCGCGGCGCGCCGCGTCGAACTCCGGGTCGCGCCACACCGCGCACAGCGCGTCTGCGCCGTGGCCCGACGGCGTGCACGTCGCCGCGTCGACGCCCGCGCGCGCATCGACGCCGCCCGCGACGTCGAAGACGCGCTGGTGGATGCGTCCCTCGTCGTCGGCCCAGCCCTTGATGATCTGCAGGCGCTCGAGCTTCGTGCCCGGGTGCGCGGCCGTTCCCGGGTCGCGCATGCCGGCGACGACGAAGGCGGGGCCGCGCGCGCGCTGCGCGTCGGTCGGCGCCGCGAGCCGTCCGCCCATCGGCACCGCGTCCGCGTAGCTCTTCGCGACCATCGCGGCGTCGTCGCAGCGCTCGGCCGGGACGTCCCAGCCGCCGAAGAAGCGCACGCGCATGCGCGGCCCGCTCGTGCCGAACGTCTCGCGGCGGCGCAGCGCGTCGAAGATCGCCTCGCGCGAGTTCTCCTCGGCCCACACGCCGGCGAGGCCGCCGAGGTTGTAGCCGGGCGCGGTCGTCGCGCGGCCGATCGCGAGATCCTGCCGCCACTCCTCGACCGCGCCGGGCGTCGCGTCGTGGCCGTCGGTCGCCGCGATCACGCCGAACGCGTACGGGTTGACGCCGATCCGCGCCTCCTCGCGCAGCCCCTCGACGAGCGCATAACGAGCGTAGTCGAGCCGCGAGACGCAGCCTTCGCCCGCGAGCGCGCCCTTGCCGGTTCCGTCCTCGCAGTCCGGCGTATCCTCCGGGCGGATCTTGTGGAACCCGCACAGCTCGTCGGCGCCGCCCACGACGTTCCACATGCCGTTGCGGCACTCGGAGTCGCCCTTCATCTGCATGATCTCGACGACGGGCTCCATCGACGCGCGCAGCGCGGCGACCTCGCGCTCCTCGGCGACCGACGCGGCATCGCCGTAGTCGACCGTGAACATGTGGCCGTTCGAGAGGTTCGGGTTGTGCGGGATGGCGAGCGCGTCGCAGCCCGTGCCGGCGTCGTTGCACTGCGCGCGCAGCTTGCGCCACATCGCGATCACGTCCGGCTCGTCCGAGTAGCTGATCGGGAGCGCGGGCACGGTGTCGCCGCGGAAGATCACGTTGCGGTGGATCTTCGTGGCCTCGGGCGTCGCGGTGTACTCGTAGGCGACGAAGGTCGTGAACGCGCAGGCGTCCGTCGGGTCGTCCCAGCGCTTCGCGGCCTCCTGCATCTCGCGCCAGACGTCGGACGCGGCGCTGCGGCAGAGCGCTCCGCCCGGGCCGCAGAAGGCCGGCGTGCCGAGGCCGTCGCCCATGCGCTCGCGCAGCTGCGCGACCACCGAGCGGATGCTCGCCGTGTTCGCGGTCGCGAGCGGAGCGCGGAAGGCCCGGCAGTCGGGCGAGTCGTAGCCCGCGGTTCCCGGCGTCGAGCACAGGCGCGTCGCGCCGAAGCCCGACGCGTGGTCGGTGACGGCGGCGAAGTCGAGCGGGCGCTCGAGCGCGACGGCGCGCGCGCCGCCGCCCGCTCCGAGCGGAGGCAGCGTCACGGCTTCGCCGCGCGCGAAGCGGTAGGCGTCGTCGGGGCGCAGCCGCGTCCCGAACATGTAGGCGTCCATCGAGGCGGCCGTGTGGACGTGGAGCTCGCCGAACAGGGCCTGTCGCTCGGCGGTGTAGGAGCGGCACGTCGGCTCGGCGGCGCGCGCGGCACCGGGCGCGGCGAGCACGGGACCCGCGAGCGCGACGAGGGACGGGAGCAGGGCGGGAACGAGCGCGGCGGTGGCGCGCGCGGCGATCGGCATCGGCGACCTCGGCGGGGCGTGGGCCCCGGGCCCGCGCACTCTACACACGCGCGGGCGCGCGCGGGATAGACTGCCGCGACATGACACGACGCATCGCCGCGCGCTCGTCGCTCCGTGTGTCCATCGCGCTCGTCGCGATCGCCGGGCTCGCGCCGCACGTGCTCGCACCGCGGCCCGCGCGCGCCGACGCGCAGACCGGCGCTCCGCCCGTCGGCGCCCCGGCGCCCGACTTCGCGCTCGTCGGCAGCGACGGCCGCACCTACTCGCTCGCCGACTTCGCGGGACGGCGCGGCGTCGTGCTCGCCTGGTTCCCGAAGGCGTTCACGCCCGGCTGCACGAGGGAGCTCGAGGCACTGCGCGACGGCGCCGCACTGCTCGCGCCGTTCGAGGCCGACGTGTTCATGGTGAGCCTCGACGCGCCCGAGCAGAACCGCGCCTTCGCGGCCTCGCTCGGCGCCGACGTCGTGCTGCTCTCCGATGCGACGGGCCTCACCGCGAGCGCCTACGGCGTCGCGGGCCCGGGCAGCGCCCACGCGAAGCGCTGGACGTTCTACATCGATCGCGACGGCGTGCTGCGCGCCGTCGACACGAACGTCGACGTCGCGGACGCGGCCGGCGGCATCGCGCGGCGGCTCGCCGAGCTCGGCTTCCCGCGGCGCGACGAAGGCGCGAAGGGAACGCCCGACGGCGGCGGAGGCGAGTGACGTGGCCGAGACGAAGTACACGTTCTGTCGGGTCTGCGAGGCGACGTGCGGCCTGCGCGCCGAGGTGGAGAACGGGCGCGTCACGAAGCTCGCGCCCGACCCCGACCACGTCGTGAGCCAGGGCTATGCGTGCGTGAAGGGCACGCGCTGGACGTCCGTGCAGTACAGCCCCGATCGCCTCCTGCACCCCGTGAAGCGCGTCGGGAGCGCCTTCGAGCGCGCGTCGTGGAACGAGGCCATCGCGGACATCGCGGCGCGCATCGCCGCGGTCGTCGACGCGCACGGCCCGCAGGCGGTCGGCCACTTCGTCGGCTCGGCCGGCGGCGCGAACGTGCTCGCGCCGATCTTCCGCGGCGCGCTCTTCAAGGCGATCGGCTCGAAGCGCATGTACGGCACCGGCACCTGCGACACGATGAACAAGTTCCGCGTGAACCAGGACATGTACGGCTCGCCGATGCGCCTCGCGCACCCCGACGTCGATCGCAGCGAGTTCCTGATGATCCTCGGCGCGAATCCGGCCGTCTCGGGCAACACGCTCTATCACCTGCCGCGCGCGAAGGAGCGCTTCGCCGAGGTGGTGAAGCGCGGCGGGCGCGTCGTCTTCGTGAACCCGCGCCGCGTCGAGACGGCGGCGGCGGGCGAGCACCTCTTCATCCGCCCCGACACGGATCTCTTCTTCCTCGCCGCCTTCTGCAACGAGCTCGTGCGCGGCGGGCACGTCGACCGCGAGCGCGTCGAGCGCCACATGGCGAACTTCGACGTGCTCGAGCGCGCCGTCGCGCCGTGGACGCCGGAGCGGCAGGCCGAGGTGACGGGCGTTCCGGCCGCCGCGCTGCGCGACCTCGTCGCGAGCCACGCCCGCGCGAACGGCGCCGCGCTCTACATGGCGACGGGCGTGAACCAGGGCCGCAGCGGAACGCCCTGCTTCTGGCTGCTCGAGGCGATCAACGCGATCTCGGGCAACCTCGACCGGCTCGGCGGCACGCTGATGGGGCACGGCCTCTTCGACATGGCGAAGCAGGTCGCCGAAGACCCGCAGATGATGGTGTCGTACGACCGCCGCGACGACTTCCCGACCGTGAGCGGCCAGCAGCCGTCGGGCATGCTCGCCGACGACATCGAGAACGGCGACGTGCGCGCGCTGATCGTCGAGGCGAGCAACCCCATCCTCGCGTGCTCGAGCCCGGGCGGCCGTCTCGAGCGCGCGCTCGAGCGCCTCGACCTGCTCGTCTCGATCGACCTCTTCCGCAACGAGGTCGGCAACCTCGCGCACTGGGTGCTGCCCGCGACGACGTGGCTCGAGCGCGGCGAGGTGCCGTATGCGCTGCAGAGCTTCGCCGGCTGCACGCCGACGCCGTACATCATCTGGGCCGATCGCGTCGTCGAGCCGCCGCCCGACGTGCGCCACGAGTGGTGGATCTACACGCGCCTCGCGATGGCGCTCGGCGTCGCGCTGTTCGACGACGCGCTCGCGAACGCGGCCGCGAAGCTCGCCGCGCGCACGGCCTACGGGCCGCTCGGCCGCGTGCTCCCGGGGCCCGAGATGCTCTTCGACGGCATGTTCAAGCAGGCCGGCCTCCCGAGCCGTCGGAAGATGACGCGCGAGCATCCGCACGGGATGCTCCTCGCCGCGCCGCGCGGCGGCGACTTCCTCGGCACCGACCGCGTGCTCACGAAGGACGGCCGGGTCGACCTCGCTCCCGGCGAGATCGTCGCCGCCTTCGGCGCGACCGCCGAGGCGCTCCACGCCGAGGAGGTCGCGAACGCGCAGCGCTTCAAGCTCGTCGGCAAGCGCGAGATGCGCCGCATGAACACGGCGTCGTCGAACTCGCCGCGGCTCGTGACGGAGGCGACGAACTACGCCTACGTGAGCCCGCAGGACGCCGAGCGGCTCGGGCTCGCGAGCGGCGACCGGGCCGTCGTCTCGAACGAGCACGGCGCGATCGAGATCCCGGTGCGCGTGACGGACGAGATGATGCCGCTCACGATCGCGATCCCGCAGTGCTGGGGCCACGCGAAGGCGGACGGCCTGCGCCACGCGCAGCAGCACCCGGGCGTGAACGTGAACGTGCTCGCGGGCGACGGCCCCGCGCACATCGAGCGGCTCTCGAGCATGTCGCACCTCTCGGGCATCCTGGTCGACGTGCGCCGCGCGTCGTAGTCGCGCGCGCCGGGGCCCGAGGCTAGTCGGCCTCGCGCGCGGGCTCGCCGGGTGCGATCCAGTGCTCGCCGCGCGCGCGCCGCTCGGCCGCGCACTGTGCGGCCGACGGCAGCGCGACGCGCCGGCCGCGCTCGGCGAGCAGGCGGTCGGCGGCGGGGTCGGGCGTCAGGTAGAGCAGCAGCATCGCGGTCCGGCGCCCTTCGCCGAGGTCGAACGCCACCTGGTGGAGCGCGGCGCCGTCGAGCTCGGCGCCGAAGAACTGCCGGTAGTGGCACGGGTCGCCGAAGCTGTTCGCGAACGTGACGCCGCGCGCGCGCAGCGTCGCGAGCGAGGCGTACTTGTCGTGCGCGGGCCCGATGTCGGCGACGCGCCCCTCGCGCGCGATCGCGCGGTCGGTGAGGCCGTGCAGGTCGACGAGATGGAAGCGCGTGTAGTAGCCCGCGGCGCCGAGCGCGGGCAGTGTCCAACGCCACCGCTCGCTTCCCGCATAGCGCTCGACGGTGCGCCGCACCGCCTCCCAGTGCGTGCGGAACGGCTCGGCGGGCGCGCGCGGGTCGGCCGGCGCGAGCCGCCCTTCGCCGATCGGCGAGCCGTCGTTGCGCAGGCCGTGCGTCACCGAGCCCGCGACGAGCGCGACGGCGAGCGCGGCGAGCGCGACGTTCGCCGCGCGGCCGAGCGCGGCGGCCGCGACGACGAGCGCCGTCGTGAGCAGCGGGAGGACGGGGACGGCGAAGCGGTACTCCATGTAGTCGCCGCCCGCGTGCACGACGTAGGCGGCCCAGGCGAGCACCGTCGCGACGAGCAGCGCCTGCCGCGGCGTGCGCGCCGCGCGCGGCACCCACGCGACGAGCACGAGCGCGGGCGCGACGCCGTAGTCGAGCGCGAAGCCGCCGAGATAGCGGAGCCCGCGCGCCGCGCGCGTCGCGAGCGCGAGCCCGGCCTCGCGCGCATACCACGTGTTCGGCAGCAGCTCGCCGTAGAACGCGAGCGTCCAGGCGAGCCACGCGCCGACGAGCGCGGCGGCGGGCGCGAGGAGGCGCGCCGCGGCGAGCCCGCGCGCGTCCGCGCCGCGCAGCCGCCACGCGAGCCATGCCGCGAGCACGGCCCCGGGGACGGCCGAGTCGAGGCGCGTGAGCAGCGCGCCCGCGCCGCACAGCGAGACGGCGACGAGCCGCCAGGCCGCGGGCGCGCGCGCGTCGAGCCCGGCGGCGAGCGCGAAGGCCCCCGTCACGAGCGCGCACTGCAGCATCGTCTCGAGGCCGCTCGTCGCGAAGCACAGGAACGTGTAGCTCGACGCGACGAGCGCGGTCGCGAGCAGCGCGTGCGCGGGCCGCTCGGCGCAGCGGCGCGCGAGCGCGAACGTCGCGAGCAGCGTCGCGGCGCAGAGCGCGACGCCGAGCGCGAGCATCGGCAGAACGGGATCGCGCCCGAGCGCGATCGGCAGCGTCGCGATCGCCGTCCACAGGAAGTTCGTGTAGCCCTCGACGGGCGGCGACTCGCCGGGGTTGAACACGAGCCCGTGGCCGAGCACCGCGTTGTGCGCGTAGCGGAAGCTGATGAAGGCGTCGTCGAGGACCCAGCGGAGCCGCCATCCCGCGGCGCACGCGGCGGCGACGACGAGCGCGAGCCCGGCGCGGACGGCGAGCGGCGCGCGGCCGGGCCGCGACGCGTCCGACGGGCGGGGCACCATGCGGGAATCCTGCCGCGCCGAGGGCCGCGGGGGTAGACTCGCCGCGATGTTCGTCCGCTTGCTCTGCACGGCGATCTGCGCGGCGTCGGTGGCGGATGCGGTCGCGTCCGCCGCTCCGGCCGGCACGCCAACCGTGGTCGCCGCCGACGCGCCCCACATCGCATCCGCGGTCGCGAACGCCGCGCGCGCGCCCGAGTCGCGCGAGCGCGACGCGGAGCGCCGGCCGGCCGAGATCCTCGCGCTCGCGGGCATCCGGCCCGGCATGCGCGTCGCCGACCTCGCGAGCGGGCGCGGCTACTGGGCCGAGATCCTCGCCGGCGCGGTCGGCGAGAGCGGGTCGGTCGTGCTGCACAACCCGCCCTACGTGCTCGAGCGCTTCGGCGACATGGGCGTTCCCGCGCTGCTCGCGAAGCCGCACATGGCGAACGCGCGCGCGCTCGTCGCGCCGCTCGACGGGCTCCCGCTCGAGCGCGGCGCCTACGACGCCGTCTTCCTCGGGCTCTTCTACCACGACCTCTACTGGCAGGGGACGGACCGCGCCGCGATGAACGCGGCGATCCGCGACGCGCTCGCGCCCGGCGGCGTCTTCGTCGTGATCGACCACCGCGCCGAGGCCGGCAGCGGTGCGCGCGACGCGAAGACGCTCCACCGCATCGACGAGTCCGAGGTGCGGCGCGACGTCGAGCGCGCCGGCTTCGCGCTCGCGGCGCAGAGCGACGTGCTCGCCCGCAGCGGCGACGACCGCGCGAAGAGCGTCTTCGACGACGCCGTGCGCGGCCACACCGACCGCTTCGTGTTCGTCTTCCGCCGGAGCGCGGATGCGGATGCGGCCGGCGGCTCGGACGCGGCCGGCGGCTCGGACGCGGGCGAAGCCGAGCCGGCGAGCGCCGCGGACGCGCGCGAATGACGCTGCGCGTGGTCGGCGCCGGGCTCGGCCGCACGGGGACGATGTCGCTCAAGGCCGCGCTCGAGCGGCTCCTCGGCGCGCCCTGCTACCACATGCTCGAGGTTTTCCAGCACGCCGACCACGTCGCGCTCTGGGAGGCCGCGGCGCGCGCGCCGGTCGCCGCGCCCGCGCGCTCGCCCCTCGGCGACCGCGCCGCCTGGCGCGCGCTCCTCGACGGCTACGCGGCGGCCGTCGACTGGCCGGCCTGCGCGTTCTGGCCCGAGCTCGCGCACGCCTTCCCCGACGCGCTCGTGCTGCTCTCGACGCGCGACCCGCAGGCGTGGTGGCGCAGCGCGAGCGCGACGATCTTCCCGTCGATCGCGGGCGGCACGCCCGAGTGGCGCTCGATGATCGAGGCGGTGTTCGCGCGCCACTTCACGACGGCGATCGACGACGAGGGCGCGTGCATCGAGGCCTACGAGCGGCACGTGGCGCGCGTGCGCGCGGCCGTTCCGCGCGAGCGGCTGCTCGAGTGGCAGCCGGGCGACGGCTGGGAGCCGCTCGCGCGCGCGCTCGGCGTCGCCGTTCCCGACGAGCCGTTCCCGCACACGAACACGACCGAGGACTTCCGGGCGCGGCTCGCGGCGACGCGCGCGCCCGAGCCCGGACGCTAGGCGCGCGGCCGACGCCGACCCGAGGAGGACGCATGGCGACGCACGCGTCGATCTGCCGCTTCTGCCACGCGAACTGCGGCATCCTCGTCGAGGTCGACGACGCGACCGGCCGGCCGCTGCGCGTCACCGGCGACCGCGACAACCCCGCCTATCACGGCTTCACGTGCGCGAAGGGGCGAAGGCTCCCCGAGCAGCACGCGCACCGCGAGCGGCTGCTCTCCTCGCTGCGCCGCGGCGACGACGGCACCTTCGCGCCGGTCGCGAGCGAGCGCGCGATGGACGAGATCGCGGCGCGCATCCGCGCGATCGTCGACGAGCACGGCCCGCGCGCGGTGGCGCTGTACGTCGGCACCTACTCGGGGACGCATCCGGCGGCGATCCCGTTCTCGGTCGGCTTCCTCGTCGCCCTCGGCTCGCGCATGGTGTTCACCGCGAGCACGATCGACCAGCCGGGCAAGAGCATCGCGAACGCGCTGCACGGCCGCTGGCTCGGCGGCTCCAACGTGCTCGCGCACTCCGACGTCTGGATGCTCGTCGGCAACAACCCGCTGATCTCGATGTCGGGCGGCATCCCGGCGGCGAACCCCGGCCGGCGCCTGCGCGAGGCGAAGGCGCGCGGCACGAAGCTCGTCGTCGTCGACCCGCGCCGCACGGAGGTCGCGCGCTTCGCCGACGTCTACCTGCAGCCGCGCCCGGGCGAGGACGCGACGCTGCTCGCCGCGATGCTGCACGTCGTGCTGCGCGACGACCTCGCCGATCGCGCCTTCGTGCGCGACCACGTCGCGGGCATGGCCGAGCTCGCGCGCGCGGTCGAGCCGTTCACGCCCGCCTACGCCGCGGCGCGCGCGGGCGTGGACGCGGGCGACATCGAGCGCGCCGCGCACGTCTTCGCACGCGCGCGGCGCGGCTGCGGCGTCGCCGGCACGGGCCCGAACATGGCGCCGCGCGGCAACCTGACCGAGTACCTGCTGCTCGCGCTCAACACGGTCTGCGGTCGCTGGAACCGCGCCGGCGACCCGGTGCCGAACCCGGGCGCGCTGCTGACGCCGGCCGAGGCCAGGGCGCAGGCCGAGCCGCCGCGGCGCGCCTGGGGCTTCGGCGAGCGGCTGCGCGTGCGCGGCTTCACGAGCACGGCCGCCGGCCTGCCCACCTCGGCGCTCGCGGACGAGATCCTCACGCCCGGCGAGGGGCGCGTGCGCGCGCTCATCTGTGTGGGAAGCAACCCGGTCGCGGCCTGGCCCGACCAGCGCGCGACGGTGCGCGCGATGCGCGCGCTCGACCTGCTCGTCACGATCGACCCGCGCCTCTCGGCGACCTCGCAGCTCGCGCACTACGTCGTGGCACCGCGGCTGTCCCTCGAGGTGCCCGGCGCCTCGGTGTCGATGGAGGCGATCGAGCAGACCTACGTCGCCATGGGCTACTCGGAGCCCTACGCGCAGTACACGCCGGTCGTCGCCCGCCCGCCCGAGGGCGCCGACGTCATCGAAGAATGGGAGCTCTTCTACGGGCTCGCGCAGCGGCTCGGGCTCGCCCTCCAGCTCTACCCGACGCGGCCCGAGGCCGGCGTCCTGCGCGCGCCGCGCGAGGCGGTGAAGGTCGACATGGCGCGGAAGCCCTCCACCGACGAGGTGCTCGACGCCCTGCTCGCGGGCTCGCGCGTCCCGCTCGACGAGGTGCGCCGCCACCCGCACGGCGCGCTCTTCCCGGCGGCCGAGGGCGAGCGCGCGGGGCGGGTCGCGCCGGCCGACCCGGGCGCGGACGCGCGCCTCGACGTCGGCAACGCCGCGATGCTGGCCGAGCTCGCCGAGGTGCGCGCCGAGCCGCTCGGGGCCGACGGCGTGCCGGTGCGCGACGCCGCGCGCCCGTTCCGCCTCGTCTCGCGCCGGCTTCCGAACGTCTACAACTCCTCGGGTCGCGACATCGAGGCCCTCGCGCGCGGGCGGCGCAGCAATCCGGCCTTCCTGCACCCCGACGATCTCGCGGCGCTCGGGCTCGCGGCGGGCGACGTCGTGCGGATCGCGTCCGACCGCGCGGCCATCCTCGGGCGCGTCGAGCCCGCGCCCGAGCTGCGGCGCGGCGTCGTCTCGATGGCGCACGGCTTCGGCGACCTCCCCGCGAGCGACGGGGACGACGCGGGCGAGGAGGCCGACCTCGCGGCCGCCTGTGCGCGGCTCGACGCGTCGGGCAGCAGCACGGGCCGGCTCGTCGCGAGCGACCGCGACTTCGACCCGTACACGGGGATTCCGCGGATGAGCGCGATCCCGGTTTCGATCGAGCGCGTCGCTCCCGCGGTGCGCTGACGCGCGCGACGCCGCTCGTACGCGGGCCGCGCCGCGTCCGCTCGTCGCGTCGCGTCGCCGCTCGGACGGCGTCCCCGCGCGGGCGGGCAAATCGCGCGCGGGCGGCTGCTAGCGCGCGGGTTGGCCGATAGACTCCCGCCGCCCTCCACCCCGCACGCGCGCAGGCAGGGGCTTCGCGCGCGCCGGGCATCGCACCTCGCGGTCGCCGGCGCGATCGCTCGCGCGGTTGCGAGGGACAGCACTTCCGGGCCGCGGCGGCCGATGGCGTCGCGGCCTTCCGTGTCTCGATCGAGCTCGCGCGACGTCGCGCGCGAGCGCAGCGAGAGGTCGTCGAGCGAACGCAATGGCACTGCACACGATTCGCAAGGGGCTCGATCTCCCGATCGAGGGAGCGCCGCTGCAGGTGCTGCGCGGTGCGCGCGGCACGTCGCGCGTCGCCGTGATGGCCGACGACTTCCCGGGCATGCGTCCCGCCATGCGCGTCGCCGAGGGCGACACGGTGAAGCGCGGACAGGTGCTCTTCGAGGACCGCAAGACGCCGGGCGTGCTGCACACGGCGCCGGGCGCGGGGAAGGTGGTCGCGGTGAACCGCGGCGCGAAGCGCGCGCTGCAATCGATCGTGATCCATCTCTCCGATGGGGAGCGCGCGGGCGCGCCCGCCGCGCACGAGCTCGAGACGTTCCCGTCGTGGAAGGGCGGCGACCCCGCGTCGCTCACGCGCGAGCAGGTGCACGCGCTGCTCGTCGAGTCGGGCCAGTGGACGGCGTTCCGCACGCGCCCGTACAGCAAGGTGCCCGCGCCGGACACGGAGCCGCACTCGATCTTCGTCACGGCGATCGACACGAACCCGCTCGCGCCGCTGCCCGACGTCGTCGTCGAGCGGCGCCGCGAGGACTTCGACCGCGGCCTCGCCGCGATCGCGAAGCTCACGAGCGGTGCGACGCACCTGTGCGTCGCGGCGACGTCCGAGATCCCGCAGCACGTGACGGCGAAGGTCGAGGTGCAGCAGTTCGCGGGGCCGCATCCGGCCGGCCTCGCCGGGCTGCACATCCACCTCGTCGACCCGGTCGGTCGCGCGAAGACGGTGTGGACGATCGGCTATCAGGACGTGATCGCGATCGGCTCGCTGCTCGCGACCGGCGTGCTCGACGTCGCGCGCGTCGTCTCGATCGCGGGGCCCGTCGTCGCGGAGCCGCAGCTCGTCGCGTCGCGGCTCGGCGCGAGCACGCTCGACCTCGCGGGCGACGAGGGCGCGGGCGTCGAGAAGCGCCTCGTCGCGGGCTCCGTGCTCGGCGGGCGCACGGCGAACGACGACGTGTTCGGCTACCTCGGGCGCCACCACCACCAGGTGACGGTGCTGCGCGAGGGACGCGAGCGCGTGTTCATGGGCTGGCTCACGCCCGGCCTCGACGCGTTCTCGAGCGCGCCCATCTACCTGTCGCGCCTGCTCTCGAACAAGAAGTTCCCGTTCTCGACGACGACCAACGGGTCGCCGCGCGCGATGGTGCCGATCGGCATGTACGAGCGCGTGATGCCGATGGACATCCTGCCGACGTTCCTGCTGCGCTCGCTCGCGGTCGGCGACATCGAGCAGGCCGAGAAGCTCGGCGCGCTCGAGCTCGACGAGGAAGACCTGGCGCTCTGCTCGTTCGTCTGCCCGGGCAAGACGAACTACGGGCCGCTCCTGCGAAAGAACCTCGAGATGATCGAGAAGGAAGGCTGAGCTCCGGATGAAGTTCCTGCGCGACCTCCACGACAAGGTCGACCCGCTCTTCCAGAAGGGCGGGCCGCTCGAGAAGCTCTATCCGCTCTGGGAAGCGCACGACACGGCGATGTTCACGCCGGGCCAGGTCACGCGCACGGCGCCGCACGTGCGCGACGGCATGGACCTGAAGCGCATGATGATCACGGTCGTCGTCGCGCTGCAGCCGTGCGTGCTGATGGCGCACTACAACACGGGCTTCCAGGCGCTGCACGCGATCAGCAAGGGCGCCGCGCCGCTCGACACCTGGCAGACGGCGCTGTGGACGGCGCTCGGGCTCGGCTTCGACCCGGGCAACCCGCTGCTCTGCTTCCTGTTCGGCGGGCTCTACTTCGTGCCCGTGCTCGCGGCGGGCTTCGCGGTGGGCGCGCTCGTCGAGGTGGGCGGCGCCATCATCCGCGGCCACGAGGTGAACGAGGGCTTCCTCGTCACGGGCTTCCTGCTCCCGCTCACGCTGCCGCCGACCATCCCGCTCTGGATGGTGATGCTGGGCATGGCCTTCGGCCTCGTGTTCGGGAAGGAGGTGTTCGGCGGCACCGGCATGAACTTCCTGAACCCCGCGCTCACGGCGCGCGCGTTCCTGTTCTTCGCGTACCCGGCGTTCATGAGCGGCGACACGCCGTGGATCGCCGCGAACCTCGCGCACGTCGACTCGTTCAGCGGCGCGACGTGGCTCGGCCAGGCGGCGGCGTCGGCGGGCGCGCTCGCGAACGCGAGCTGGTGGGACTGCTTCGCCGGCTGGGAGGCCGGCTCGATGGGCGAGACGTCGGCGCTCGCCGCGCTGCTCGGGCTCGCCGTCCTGCTGACGACGCGCGTCGGCTCGTTCGCGACCGTGTCGGGCGTCTTCGTCGGGACGACCGTCCTGTCGCTCCTGCTGAACGCCGTCGGGTCGACCACGAACCCGATGTTCGCGGTGCCGTTCTACTGGCACATGGTGCTCGGCGGCTGGGCGTTCGGCATGACGTTCATGGCGACCGACCCGGTCTCGTCCGCGTTCACGGACCGCGGGCGCTTCCAGTACGGCTTCGGCATCGGAGCGCTCGTCGTGCTCATCCGCGTCGTGAACCCGGCGTACCCGGAAGGCATGATGCTCGCGATCCTGTTCATGAACATGTTCGCGCCGCTGCTCGATCACTTCGTCGTGCAGGCCAACATCCAGCGGAGGCTCGCCCGCAGTGGAGCATAGTTCGCGATACATCGTGCTGTTCGCGGCGGCGGTCTGCGGCGTGTGCTCGATCTTCGTCGCGGCCGCGGCGGTGTCGCTCAAGGAGCGACAGGAGCTCAACGCGCAGCTCGACGTGCAGGAGAAGGTGCTCGTGCTCGCGGGGCTCCTCGAGGAAGGCTCGGGCGCGACGCGCGAGCGGATCCAGGAGCTCTACGGCTCGCGCATCGAGGCGCGCGCCGTCGACCTCGCGACGGGCGACTACGTCGAGGGCGTCGACGCCGCGACGATCGACCCGAAGCTCGAGGTCTCCGATCCGGAGAAGAGCCGGGAGGCGCCTGCGAACAAGGCCCAGGTCCGGCGCGTGCCGAACGTCGGCGTCGTCTACCACGTGAAGGACGAGGCCGGGCACGTCGAGGAGCTGATCCTGCCGATCCACGGCAAGGGGCTGTGGTCGACGCTGTACGGCTTCCTCGCACTCCGGCGCGACGCCGACTCGATCGCGGGCATCACGTTCTACAAGCACGGCGAGACGCCGGGCCTCGGCGGCGAGGTCGACAACTCGCGCTGGAAGTCGCTCTGGGAGGGGCGCCGCGCCTTCGGGCCGAAGGGCGACGTCGCGATCCAGGTGAAGAAGGGGCAGGCCGGCTCGCCGCAGGACGACCCCTACCACGTGGACGGGCTCTCCGGGGCGACGCTCACGAGCCGCGGCGTGACGAACACGCTCGCGTTCTGGCTCTCCGACGAAGGCTTCGGCCCCTATCTGGAGAAGTTCCGGGCCGAAATGGGAACGGGAGGCAACTGATGGCGACGGCGACGACGCGCGAGGTCCTGCTCGACCCGCTCGTGAACAACAACCCGATCGCGCTGCAGGTGCTCGGCATCTGCTCGGCGCTCGCGGTGACGACGAAGCTGCAGACGGCGGTCGTGATGGCGATCGCGGTGACGGCGGTGACGGCGTTCTCGAACCTCGCGGTGAGCGCGATCCGCAACTACATCCCTTCGAGCATCCGCATCATCGTCCAGCTCGTGATCATCGCGTCGCTCGTGATCGTGACGGACCAGATCCTCAAGGCCTATCTGTTCACGATCAGCAAGCAGCTCTCGGTCTTCGTCGGCCTCATCATCACGAACTGCATCGTGATGGGGCGCGCCGAGGCCTTCGCGATGCAGAACAAGCCCGCGGTCTCGTTCCTCGACGGCGTCGGGAACGGGCTCGGCTACGGGCTCATCCTGGTCGTCGTCGCGGTGCTCCGCGAGCTGTTCGGCTCGGGGAAGCTCTGGGGCATCACGATCCTGAAGCCGGTGACGGAGGGCGGCTGGTACGTCCCGAACGGCCTCATGGTGCTCGCCCCGGCGGCGTTCTTCCTGATCGGCAGCTTCATCTGGATCGTGCGCAGCTACAAGCCCGAACAAGTCGAGGAGGCGTTCCATGTTGGAGCACTACTTGAGTCTGGCCACGAAGGCCATATTCGTTGAGAACATGGCGCTCGCCTTCTTCCTCGGCATGTGCTCGTTCCTGGCCGTGTCGAAGAAGGTGGAGACGGCGATCGGTCTCGGGGCGGCGGTCACGTTCGTCCTCGCGGTGACGACGCCGCTGAACCAGGCGCTCGTCGACGCGGTGCTGAAGCCCGGCTCGTTGTCGTGGCTCGGCTTCCCCGACCTCGATCTCTCGTTCCTGCAGTTCCTGACGCTGATCGGGACGATCGCGGCGGCCGTGCAGATCGTGGAGATGACGCTCGACCGCTACGTGCCCGCGCTCTACAACGCGCTCGGCGTCTTCCTGCCGCTGATCGCGGTGAACTGCGCGATCCTCGGCGCCTCGCTGTTCATGGTCGAGCGCGACTACACGCTCGCCGATGCGACGGTCTTCGGGCTCGGCTCGGGCATCGGCTGGGCGCTCGCGATCATCGCGCTCGCCGCCGTCCGCGAGAAGCTCAAGTACAGCAACGTGCCCGAGCCGCTGCGCGGCCTCGGCGTCACCTTCATCGTGGTCGGCCTGATGTCGGTCGGCTTCATGGCGTTCTCGGGGATCCAGCTCTGATGGAAACGGTCATCGCCGGCGTCGTCGGCTTCATCCTGATCATCCTGGCGCTCGTGCTCGTGCTGATGGCCGCGAAGGCGAAGCTCGTCGCGAGCGGCGACGTCACGATCACGATCAACGACGACCCCGACCAGTCGATCACGACGAAGAGCGGCTCGACGCTGCTCGGGACGCTGGCGGCGAACCGCATCTTCGTGCCGTCCGCGTGCGGCGGGAAGGGGAGCTGCGGCGTCTGCAAGCTGACCGTGCTCGACGGCGGGGGCTCGATCCTGCCGACCGAGGAGTCGCACATCTCGCGCGGCGAGGCGCGCGAGGGGCTGCGGCTCTCCTGCCAGGTGAAGGTCAAGCAGGACATGCGGATCGAGGTGCCGCCGGAGGTGCTCTCGGTCAAGAAGTGGAAGTGCCGCGTCCGCTCGAACGACAACGTCGCGACGTTCATCAAGGAGCTCGTGCTCGAGCTGCCCGAGGGCGAGGTCGTTCCGTTCCGCGCGGGCGGCTACATCCAGATCGAGTGCCCGCCGCACCTCGTCCGCTACAAGGATTTCGAGGTCGCGCAGAAGTTCCGCGAGGACTGGGACAAGTTCAATCTCTGGCAGTACGAGTCGAAGGTCACCGAGCCGCAGGAGCGCGCGTACTCGATGGCGAACTATCCCGAGGAGCTCGGGATCATCATGCTGAACGTGCGCGTCGCCTCGCCGCCGCCGCGCCAGCCCGACGTGCCGCCGGGCGTCATGTCCTCGTACATCTTCAGCCTGAAGCCCGGCGACGAGGTCACCATCTCCGGCCCGTTCGGCGAGTTCTTCGCCAAGGACACGGACAAGGAGATGATCTTCGTCGGCGGCGGCGCCGGCATGGCGCCGATGCGCTCGCACATCTTCGACCAGTTCAAGCGCCTCCACACGAAGCGGAAGGTGAGCTTCTGGTACGGCGCGCGCAGCCTGCGCGAGGCGTTCTACGTCGACCACTTCGACTCGATCGCCGCCGAGAACCCGAACTTCCAGTGGCACCTCGCGCTCTCCGAGCCGCTGCCGGAGGACAACTGGACGGGCAAGAAGGGCTTCATCCACCAGGTGCTCTACGACAACTACCTGAAGGACCACCCCGCGCCCGAGGACTGCGAGTACTACATGTGCGGGCCGCCGATGATGAACCAGGCCGTGCAGAAGATGCTCGAGGATCTCGGCGTCGAGCCCGAGAACATCCTGTTCGACGACTTCGGCTAGACCGAAGCCCGGTCCGTTGACCTCCGCGCCCATTCCGCCGCGCAAGGAGCTCTCGCCGCGCGCGCGGCTCGTGCTCGGCCTGCTCTTCTTCGCACTCGGCGGCGCGAGCCTGTGGCTCTACGGCGGGCGCGCCGAGCGCGAGCAGGTCGAGCTCCAGGGCGCGGCGATGGGCACGACGTGGTCGGTCAAGCTCGCCGACCCGGGCCTCGACGCCGCCGCGCAGCGCGCGGCCGCGGACGCGATCGCCGAGCGGCTCGAGCGCGTCGATCGCCTCATGTCGACGTGGAAGCCCGACTCCGAGCTGTCGCGCTTCAACGCGCACGAAGGCACGGACTCGTTCGCGCTCTCGCCCGAGACGTACGCGGTGCTCGAGATCGCGCAGCGCGTCGCGGAGGAGTCGGGAGGCGCCTTCGACGTCACGGTCGGCCCGCTCGTCGACGCCTGGGGCTTCGGGAGCGAGGGCCGGCGCGAGCCGCCCGCCGGCCCCGTGCTGCGCGCGCTCCGCGAGCGCACCGGCTGGCGCAAGCTCGCGCTCGGGCCGCTCGGGCGCACCGTGCGCAAGAGCCGCCCCGACGTGCGCGTCGACCTCTCGGCCGTCGCGAAGGGCTATGCGGTCGACCTCGTCGCGCGCGGGCTCGAGGCCGCCGGGCGCGAGCGCTTCCTGGTCGAGGTCGGCGGCGAGCTGCGCGCGAGCGGGGAGCGCCCGGGTGGCGGCGCCTGGCGCGTCGCGATCGAGGCGCCCGACGCGCCGGCGGACGCGCGGCGCGTCCACCGCGTCGTCGAGCTGCGCGACGTCTCGATGGCGACGTCGGGCGACTACCGCAACTACTACGAGCGCGACGGCCGGCGCCTCTCGCACACGATCGACCCGCGCACGGGCCACCCGATCGAGCACCGCCTCGCGTCGGTCTCCGTGATCCACCCCGAGGCCGCGTGGGCGGACGCGTGGGCGACCGCGCTCGACGTGCTCGGCCCCGAGGAGGGGTACTCTCTCGCCGCGTCGAAGGGCCTCCCCGCGTACTTCCTCGTGCGAGACGCCGCCCTGCCGTCCATGGACGGCGCGCCGAGCGGCGGGACGGGCGCGTCGGGCGAGGCGAGCTTCACTGTGCGCATGACGCGCGAGTTCGAGCCCTACCTCGCGCAGGACGCGCCGGCGCCCGCGCCGGCCGGGATCGGGAGCCGACCATGACCGTCGTCGTCGCCACCGCCGCCGTGTTCGGAATCGTCGTGCTCGCGATGTCGCTCGGCGCGATGGTGGGCGGCCGCCACCTGAAGGGCTCGTGCGGCGGCCGCCCCGATGGCGCCTGCCCGTGCTCCGAGGCCGAGAAGCGCGCCTGCGCCGAGCGCGCGCGCGACGCGGCCTAGCAGGCCTCGGCAAGCCGGGCCTCTCGATGCGGCCGCACCGCGCGGCGTGCCGCGCGCGTCGACCCCGGCGCTAGGGCGCGCGCCGCGGCCCGACGTCGCCCGCCGGCTCGCGATAGTCGGGGTAGCGCCGCCGCCGCGCGCGCCGCGCTCCGAGCTCCTCCATCGCGCGCAGCACGTCGCGTCGGCTCAGCTGCCCGAGCAGACGGTCGTCTTCCATCACGGGCAGGCGGCGCAGCGAGCGCGTCAGGAAGACGTGGGCGAGCGAGTAGATGTCCTCCTGCGGCCCGACCGACGTGAAACGCGTGCTCATGTAGTCGGCGACGACGCCCTCCTCGCGATGGTCGTCCGCATAGAACTCGCCCGACGCGAGGATGCGCAGGCAGTCGAGCTCCGAGCAGATGCCGACGATGCGGCCGTCGGCGTCGACGACGGGCGCGCCCGAGATCTCGTGCTTGAGGAGCGTCCGGACGGCGTCGAAGATCGGCATCTCCGGCGTCAGCGTGACGAGCGTGCGGCGCATGATGTCGGCCGCCGTGGGCACGCGCGGGGCGTGGCTCGGGTGCGCGTGCGGGACGTGGGTCGCGTGGGTTGCGCTCATGGCGTTCCTCCGTCGGCGACCGCGAGGGTCGGGCCCGGCAGAGGCGCCGGGACGGGCCCGCGCGCAGTCGGCGACTCCGGCAACCTACTACGGATCGCGAGCCGATGATAGGTCGCTTCGTTAGGTGCCCGCGGGGCGGCGCGCGCGGCGCGAGATCGCGTGTCTGGCGCCGGAGCTGCGCACGCGGCGCCGCCGCGCGAGGCGAGCGGCGGTCAGCCGCGGCCGCCGTCCAGCGTCTTGCGCCACCAGCCCTCGCGGTGCGTGGAGAAGAAGAACGGGATGCCGTTCGTCGTCGCGGGCCGCGCGAAGACCATGCGTCCGTAGTCGTAGGGGAGGGGCTCGTCGCTCGCGAACTCGACGCCGGCGCGGCGCCCCTGCGCGACGAGCGCGTCGACGTCGTCCACGTCGATGCCGAAGAGCGCGAGCCCCTCGCCCCGCCGCGCGAGCTGCCGCCCCTGGGCGCTGTCCGGGTCGCCCGGCGTCACGAGGCTCAGCACCATGCCGCGGTCGCCCTCGTTCCAGAGCGGGAACACCGTGCAGCGCGTGTCGGCCGAAGGAAGGCTCTCGGGCGCGAGCTCGATCGGCTCGATGCCGAGCAGCTCGCGGTACTTGCGGACGTTGGCGTCGTGATCGGCGACGAGGATCACGAAGTCGAAGCAGAAGTTGGATCGCACGGGAAGGCTCCTCCGTCGCGCGCGGCTATGCTCGGCGCGTGCCGCATCGTGACACAGGGCGCGCCGCGCGGAGCGCGCGCGTGACGCGCGCGACGCCCCGCGCCGCATGAGCCTGCGCGACCGGGTCGTCGGCGCGCTCGCACACGCGGTGCTCCGCGTCTTCTTCCGTCGCGTCGAGGTCGTGGGCGGCGAGCACGTGCCGCCGCGCGGGCCGGTCGTCTTCGTCGGCAACCACGGCAACGCGCTCGTCGATCCGTTCGCGGCGATCGCCTTCCTGCCGCGCGTGCCGCGCTTCCTCGCCAAGTCGACGCTCTGGCGCAACCCCGCCGTCCGGCCGCTGCTCGCGCTCGCGGGCTCGATCCCCGTCTACCGCGCGCAGGACGGCACGGACACGAGCCGCAACGAGGCGACCTTCGCGCGCTGCTTCGAGGTGCTCGAGCAGGGCGGCGCGATCGCGCTCTTTCCGGAGGGCATCAGCCACGACGAGCCGGCGCTCCAGCCGCTCAAGACGGGCGCCGCGCGCATCGCGCTCGGCGCCGCGCGCCGGCCGCGCTCGCGCGCGGTCGCCGTCGTCCCCGTCGGGCTCACCTTCGAGGACAAGCCGCGCTTCCGCTCGCGCGTGCTCGTGCGCGTCGGGCCGCCGATCGACCTCGCGCCCTTCGTCGCGCGCGCGGACGCCGACGAGCGCGACGCCGTCCGCGCGCTCACGGACGCGATTCGCGAGGCCCTCGCCGGCGTCGTGCTCGAGTACGCCTCGTGGGACGACGCGCGGCTCGTCGACGCGGCGGTCGACGTCTTCGCGCGCACGAGCGACGCGGCCGCGATGCCGGGGCGCGGCGGGCTCGGCGAGCGCTTCTCGCTGCGGCAGCGCTTCGGCGCGGCCTACGAGCGGCTGCGCGCCCGCGAGCCCGCGCGCGTCGACGCCGTGCGCGCGGAGGTCGAGCGCTATCTCGCGCGGCTCGAGCGGCTCGGCGTGCGCGACGACCAGCTGATGGCGCGCTACCCGCGCCGCGAGGTGCTCCGCTACCTGCGCGGGCGCGTGCCGTGGCTACCGCTGTGGCTGCCCGTCGCCGGGATCGGCCTCGTGCTCAACTACGTGCCCTACCGCGCGGCCGGCCTCGTCGCGAACCTCGTGCGCGACACGCCCGACCAGCCGGCGACCTTCAAGCTGCTCGGCGGCTTCTTCCTGTTCCCGGTCGCGTGGGGCGCGCTCGCGTGGTGGGCGTCGCGCTTCGGCGCGGCCGCCGCGCTCTACGCCTTCGCGCTCGCGCCCGCGACCGGCTGGGCCGCGCTGCTCTTCCACGAGCGCACGGAGAGCCTCGGGCGCGAGGTGCGCGCGTTCCTGATGCTGCGCGTGCGCGCCGACGAGGCGCGACGGCTGCGCGCGATGCGGGCCGGGATCGAGCGCGACATCGCGCAGCTCGGCGTGCTCGACCACGAGGCCGGGCTCGCGGGCGCGGCGGGCGGAGCCGGCGCGGGGGCGCCCGCGGCGACCGAGGAGGCCGGCCGAGCCTGACGCGCCGCACCGCCCGCGCGGGCGCGCGCTTCGGTGGTACGCTGCGGCGCGTGCGGAACGAGCGATCCGCGCGCGCCGAGCGCGACGAGCGCGACGACAGGAGGACGCCATGACCGAAGCGAGCACGCCGTACGGCGCTCCCGGGGCCGAGGCTCCGGCGGGCCCGACCCCCGCGAGCGAGGCGCCCGCGCCGCCCGCGCTGTGGATCCCCGCGCTGCGCGACACCGCCGTCGTCGCCGCCGCGCTCTCGCTCTTCGCCGCCGCGGACGCGTGGTACGGCCTCACGGGACTGCGGCTCGCGGCCGTCGTCTCCGTCGTCGACGGCGTGCTCGTCGGCGCGCTCGTGACGGCGCTGATCCACGAGTGGGGCCACTACGCGGGCGCGCGCTGGGCGGGCGCGATCGCGCCGCTCGGCAAGCCCTCGTCGCTCCCGCTCTTCGTGTTCGACATGGAGAAGAACGAGCCGAGCCAGTTCCAGGCGATGAGCGTCGGCGGCAACCTCGCGCACTGGCTCGTGTTCGCGCTGCTCTTCGCGGCGCTCCCGCTCGCCACGCCCGGGCAGGTCGCGATCGTCGCGGCGTCGTTCGGGTTCGCCGTGTTCGCGAGCCAGGTCGAGTTCCCGGTGATCCGCCGCGTGGCGGACGGCATGAAGCCGCTCGAGTCGCTCGCGCGGATCGCCGTGCCGGATCTCAAGACGAGTCTCGGACGCAAGGCGCTCGCGGGCGCGGGCGCGGGGCTCGTCCTCTCGCTGTTCCTGTAGACGCCCGCGCCGCGTCCGCGCGCTGCTCGCCTAGCGAGCGTGCCGGAAGGCCTTGCGCACCTCGTCGACGAACGTGGCCGGCTGCTCGAAGGCCGCGAAGTGGCCGCCCTTCGCGAGCTCGTTGAAGTAGGCGAGCTTCTCGAAGCGCTTCTCCGCCCAGCGGCGCGAGGTGCGGAAGATCTCCTTCGGGAAGATGCTGCACGAGACCGGCACGCGGACCGTGTCCATCGGCGGCTGTCGGAAGCTCTCCCAGTAGAGGCGCGCCGACGACGCGCCCGTCGCCGGCAGCCAGTAGAGCATCACGTTGTCGAGGAGCTCGTCGCGCGTGAGCACGTTCTCCGGGTGGCCGTCGCAGTCCGTCCAGCTCCAGAACTTCTCGAGGATCCAGCCCGCCTGCGCGGCCGGCGAGTCGACGAGCCCGTAGCCGACGGTCTGCGGGCGCGTGCTCTGCTGCTTCGAGTAGCCCGAGTCCCACTCCATGTACTCGGACATGCCGGCGATCGCGGACTGCTCCTGCGGCGTCAGGTCGCCCATCGTCTCGGGGTCGGGCGGCGCGATCGGCATGTTGAGGTGGATGCCCGCGCAGTGCTCGGGATCCTGGGCGCCGATGCAGGTCGTCACCATCGCGCCCCAGTCGCCGCCCTGCGCGACGTAGCGCTCGTAGCCGAGCCCTCGCATCAGCTCGCCCCAGGCGTCGGCGATCTTCTGCACGCCCCAGCCCGTGGCCGAGGGCTTGTCGGAGAAGCCGTAGCCCGGGAGCGACGGACAGACGACGTGGAACGCGTCGTCCGGGTCGCCGCCGTGCGCGCGCGGGTTGCGCAGCGGCTCGATCACCTTCTGGAACTCGACGATCGAGCCGGGCCAGCCGTGCGTCACGACGAGCGGCAGCGCGTTCGGCTCGGGCGAGCGCGCGTGCACGAAGTGGATGTCGAGCCCCTGCACGGGAACGCGGAACTGATCGAACGCGTTGAGTCGCGCCTCGCGCGCGCGCCAGTCGTACCCGTCGGCCCAGTACGCGCACACCTCGCGGAGGTAGGCGAGCGGGATGCCCTGCGACCAGTCGTCGACGCACTCCTTCTCGGGCCAGCGCGTCGCGCGCAGACGCCGGCGGAGGTCGTCGAGCGCCTCGTCGGAGGCGTGGATGCGGAAGGGCTTCGGGGTCGGCATGCGATGGGGCTCCCGGGGCGCGCTCGGCCATTCGAGCGCGGCGATCCTAGGGCCCGCGCGCGCGCTAGATCAAGTAGCCGCCCGAGACCTTGACGTTGGTCCCCGTCACGTAGGCCGCGGCCTCGCTCGCGAGGAAGAGGACGGCGGCGGCGAGGTCGTCGGTGGTGCCGTAGCGGCCGGCCGGGATGCGCTCGAGCGGAGGCTTCACCTGCGAGTTCTCGAGCGTTCCGGGCGACACGGCGTTGACGGTGATGCCGTGCGGCGCCTCCGTCTGCGCGAGCGTCTGCGTCAGCACGAGCGAGCCGGTCTTCCCGATCTTGTAGGGCGTCGCGAGCGGCGTCGCGCGCAGGCGGTCGGCGTCGGCGTCGAGCACGTTGACGATGCGGCCGTAGCCCTGCCCGCGCATGTGCGGGAGCGCGGCGCGGCAGGTGTGCCACGTCGCATCGAGCGTGCCGGCGAGCGACGCGCGCCACTCGTCGACCTCGATCTCGTCGATCCGCTTCCAGACGATGACGCCGACGTTGTTGACGAGCACGTCGAGACGGCCGAGGTCCTTCGCGGCGAGGTCGACGGCGCGCGCGGCGTCGGCGGCGTCGGTCAGGTCGGCGCGCACGGGCACGCTCGCGCGGCCGAGCCCGCGGATCTCGGCGACCACCTCGGCGGCCTCGCGCTCGCTCGTGTGGAAGTGGACGGCGACGTCGGCGCCCGCGCGCGCGAGCGCGAGCGCGAGGGCGCGACCGGTCCGGCGCGCGGCGCCCGTCACGAGGGCCGTGCGCCCTTCGAGGGGAAGCTCGGTCACGGGCCGTCCTCCGTCGCGAGCCCCGTCGTCGTCCCGTCCGTGCGCGGCGCCGCCGGGCCTCCCCGGCCGAGCTCGGACTCGCGCGCCGCGGCGAGCAGCTTGCGGATCGTCTCGGGCTCGTGCGTGCGCACGTACTCGGGCCGCGCGTGCAGCACCGCGGAGGCCATCATGATGCGCGCCAGCCGCTCGGGCTTGCGCGCCGCATAGTAGAGCAGCGGGCAGCCGAGCCCGCGCAGCCGCTCCGTGTTCCAGACGACGTCGAGCTGCAGATGGATCTTGGTCTCGTCCTCGGTATCGGGGTGGAGGATGCCGAGGTTCGGGTCGACGATCACGCGCTCGACGCCCGCGTCGCGCGCGCGCGCGACGCGCGGGCCGAGGTGCGCGACGATCGCGTCGATGCGGTACGGAACGCGCGCCGCGCTGCGCATGCGGTACGCATCACCGTAGGGCATGTACGTGAGCGCGAGCGCGGCGCCGGCGCGCCGTGCGGCCGCGAGCAGCGCGGCGCTCGCCTCGCCGCCGGTGAAGTTGACCATCGAAGCGCCGCGCTCGATGGCCGCGCACCCGGTCGCGGACGACCACGTGTCGACGGAGACGCGGAAGCCTTCGCCGACGAGCGCCTCGAGCGCGGGCCACAGCCGCCGCTGCTCCTCGTCGTCGTCGACGAGCGGCGCATCGGGCGTGATGGAGCGCCCGCCGAGGTCGACGACGGCGACGCCCGCGTCGCGCAGCCGGCGCGCCCGCGCGACCACCTCGTCGCGCGAGCGCGCGATCGAGCCCGTCACCATCGACTCGGGCGAGACGTTGACGACGCCGAGCAGCGTCGGCGCGTAGGCGTCGGGCGGGGGCTGGGCGGACATCCGCCGCGCAGGGTAGTGCGCGGCGCCGCGCTCGCCCGCTTCGCCTCGGGCGGCCGCGCGGCTACTCTCGCGGCGCGCGCCGCGCTCGCGTGCGCGCGCCTGCGCAGAAGACGCGTCGAGGAGAGCCGCCCCGATGTCCGACCGCACCGACGACCCGGCGCGCCGCGCGCCCGCGGGCCTGCGCGAGAGCTGGGCGATCGACATGGACAAGGAGTACTTCAAGTTCTCCTGCGCCCACTTCCTGATCTTTCCGGACGGGTCGAAGGAACGCCTGCACGGCCACAACTACCACGTCGAGGTCGAGATCCAGGGCGACCTCACCGACCGCGGCCTCGTGATCGACTTCATCGAGGTGAAGCCCGTGATCCGCGAGCTGTGCGACGAGCTCGACGAGCATTGGGTCGTGCCCGGCGAGCACCCGGAGCTGCGCGTGGAGCGGCGCGACGACGGCCACACCGAGGTCGTCTACCGCGCCGCGCGCTACCTCGCGCCGAGCGACGAGGTCGTGATCCTGCCCTTCAACAACACGTCGGCCGAGAACTTCGCGTCGTGGATCGGGCGCGAGCTCGTGCGGCGCCTCACCGAGCGCTTCGGCGCGACGCAGGTGCGAAGGCTGCGCGTCGCCGTGTCGGAGACGCCGGGGCAGCGCGGCGTCTACTTCGCGACCCAGGCCTAGCGAGCCAGGTCGAGCCCGAACAGGTCGATCGCGTTCGTGCGCGCGATCTTGCGCACGCCGTCGGCGTCGAGGTGGCCGAAGAGCTCCTCCGCGACCTTCTTCGAGTGCGGGAACGTGCCGTCCTGGTGCGGGTAGTCGGTCTCGAACATCACCTGGTCGATGCCGATCTTGTCGATCATCTCGATGCCGACCGAGTCTTTGAAGAAGCAGCTGTGGACGTTGCGGCGGTAGTAGTGCGACGGCGGCTCGGGGATGCGCGACTCGCCCTGCGCCCACTGGTGCGTCTGCCAGGTGTCGTCGGCGCGCTCGACGAAGTACGGGATCCAGCCGATCTGACACTCCGCGTACAGCACCTTGAGGTCGGGGTACTTCACGAACTTTCCGGAGAAGAGCCAGTCGATCATCGACGACACGCTGTTGCACGCGATCAGGTTGGCGCCGACGACCGTCGGCGCGTCGGGGCCGGTGTTCACGGTCTTCGTGCCGGAGCCGATGTGCATGCAGATGACGGTGCCCGTCTCCTGGCACGCCTCGAGGAAGGGGTCCCAGTACGACGTGTGGATCGACGGCAGGCCGAGCCAGGCCGGGATCTCGGAGAACGCGACGGCGCGCACGCCGCGCGCGGCGTTGCGGCGGATCTCGGCGGCGGCGAGCTTCGCGTCCCACAGCGGGACGACGCACAGCGGGATGAGCCGGCCGGCGCTGTCGCCGCACCACTCCTCCACCATCCAGTCGTTGTAGGCCTCGACGCACAGCTTCGAGAGCGTCTTGTCCTTGCGCTCGGCGAAGAGCTGGCCGCAGAAGCGCGGATAGTTCGGGAAGCACAGCGACGCCTCGACGTGGTTGAGGTCCATGTCGGCGATGCGCGCCTTCGGGTCCCAGCAGCCCTTCGCGATGTCGTCGAACGTGACGCCGATCGCGCGCACCTGCTCCGGCGGGAGGCCGGGGCACGCGATGATCTGCTTGAGCTGGAAGCGGTGGTCCTCGTAGTGCCACCAGACCGCCATGTCCTTCCCGTCGCCCGGCTCCTCGCGGTACACGCCGTCGTGGAGCTTGAACTCTCCGCGCGGCGCGATCACGACGTGCGGCCCGACCTCGCGGTACTTCGCCGGGAGGCGCGACTCCCAGACGTGCGCGGGCTCGACGACGTGGTCGTCGACGCTGATCAGGCGGGGAACCTCGTTCTGGACGGTGCGGGGCGTGCTCGGCATCGCGCGTCTCCTCTCGGCTCGGGCTCGCAAGGCTACCGGCCGGCGCGCCGCCCGACCACGCCGCGAAGCGTCCCGCAATCCTTGGTTGCACGATGCGTGCGCGCCGGAGGTACGATGCGCGCGCGCCGTACGGAAGACGCGGCGCGCCGCCGCGGCGTGCCGTCGCGAAGGGCGCCCGAACGATCGCGCGCGAGCGCGCGAGAGAGGACGACATGCCGATCGGTCCCGACGCCCCGCGTAGCCCGGACCTCGTCGTACGCCTGAACGAGCTCTTCGCGCGTCTCGCGGGTGCGTGCTTCGACTTCCGCTGGGGGGTGCTCGCGCTCGCGGTGGTCGTCGTCGGTGGCTGCATGTGGCTCGCCTCGAGCGCGCGCATCGACAACAGCTACGAGGCCTACTTCGACCCGCAGGATCCGACCTATCTCGCGTACGAGCGCTTCCGCGAGGACTTCGGCTCGGACGAGGTGTCGTACATCCTCTACCGCGCCCCGGGCTTCGAGCACGGCCCGTGGAACCTCGAGGTGATGCGCCGGATCGCGGAGGTCACCGAGGCGATCGCCGACGAGGTCCCCTTCGTCTACGAGGTGACGACACCCGCGAACGCCGAGCTCGTGCGCGGCACCGCCGACGGCATCGAGATCGCGAAGATCGTCGACGACTTCCCGGAGACGCAGGAGGAGCTGCTCGCGCTGCGCGACGCGTTCCTCGCGAAGCCGATGCTCGTCGGCGGCATCGTGAGCGCCGACGCGCAGTACGGCGCGATCATCGTCGAGATGGATCGCTCGAGCACCGACCCGCTCGACGAGATCCGCGTCGACCCCGAGAAGGGGGACGCGCTCGACAACCTCTACCCACAGGCGACCGACGACGCGATCGAGGCCATCCTCGCGCGGCCCGAGTACGAGGGCATCGAGTTCTACCACTCGGGCGACGTGCCGCTGAACGCGATCTACAACCGCATCATCGACGAGGAGAGCGGCACGCTCGACCTGTTCACCTCGCTCGTGATCGGGCTCATCCTGCTCCTCACGTTCCGCTCGTTCCTCGGCGCGCTCGCGCCGCTCGTCGTGCTGCAGGCGAGCGTGATCGCGTGCGTCGCGCTGATCGCCGCGATCGGCTGGAAGCTCGACATGAGCTTCGGGTCGACGCCGACGCTGCTCACGGCGATCGGCGTCGCGCACTCGGTCCACATCCTGTCCGAGTTCCGCGCCCGGCACCGCCGCCTCGGCGACCGGCGCGAGGCGCTCGTGCGCACGCTCTACCTGCTCGGCACGCCGTGTCTGCTGACGAGCCTCACGACCTCGGTCGGCTTCCTCGCGATGAGCTCGGCGCCGATCAAGAGCATCTCGCACTCGGGCGTCTACAACGCGTTCGGCGTGCTCGTGGCGTTCGCGCTGTCGCTCACGCTGCTGATGGCGCTGCTCTCGATGGGGCGGCGCGAGCTCGCGGGCATCGCGGGCGCGCTCGCGGCGCTCGCGGGCTTCGGCGCGCTCGAGGGGCAGGGCACGGCGCTCGCGGCGGGGGGCGCGCTCGCGGCGGGCGGCGTCGCGGCCGGGCTCGTGCTCGCGCTCTTCGAGCGCCGCGCGCCGGGCGCCGCGGCCGCGAAGGGCGGCGTGCGCGCGCAGCGCGCGCTCGCCGCGATCGCGGCCTTCGACGTGCGCCACCGCCGCGCCATCCTCGTGGGCTTCGCGGCGGTCGCCGTCGTCTCGCTCGTCGGCATGTCGCGCCTCGTCGTCGACACGAACTGGCTCGACGACTTCTCCGACCGGGTCGAGCTCAAGGCCATCACCGAGCGCGTCGACCGCGTCATGGGCGGCACGACCAACATCATCTACCTCTTCGATTCGGGGCGCGCCGACGGCATCAAGGAGCCGGCCGTCCTGCGCGAGATGGAGCGCCTGCAGGCGATCGGCGAGGAGCGCGGCGCGCTCGTTCGCAAGTCGTACTCGCTCGTCGACATCCTCAAGGATCTGAACCAGGCCTTCCACGGTGGCGACCCGGCCTGGTACCGCCTCCCCGAGTCGCGCGAGCTCGTCGCGCAGTACCTGCTGCTCTACGAGATGTCGGGCGGCGAGGAGGCCGAGGAGTACGTCTCCTCGGACTACCGCCGCGCGAGCGTCGAGTTCCGCCTCGCGCTCGCGCCGGTGAGCGAGACGGCCGCCCTCGTCGCGCAGCTCGACGGCGAGCTCGCCGCGAACCCGCTCGAGGAGACGACGGTCGAGCTCACGGGCATCGGCGCCCTCTGGCTCAAGCTCCTCGACTACATCGTCTCGAGCCAGGTGCAGGGCTTCGGCACGGCGTTCGTCGTGATCGCGGCGATGATGGTGCTGATCTTCCGCTCGCTGCGGCTCGGCGTGATCTCGATGGTGCCGAACGTGGCGCCCGTCCTCTTCACGCTGGGCGTCATGGGCTTCGCCGGCATCCCGCTCGACTACAGCAAGGTGATGATCGCCGCCGTCGCGATCGGCATCGCCGTCGACGACACGATCCACCTGCTGCTGCGCTACCGGCACGAGTTCCTCGCGTCGGGAAGCTATGCGCGCGCGCTCGAGGACGCGCTCCAGGACGTCGGTCGCGCGCTCGTGCTGACGTCGGTCGCGCTCGTCGCCGGATTCCTCGTGCTCACGTTCTCGGTGCTCGCGAGTCAGGCGATGTACGGCATCCTGCTCGCGACGACGATCTCGGCCGCGCTCGTCGCCGACTTCCTGCTCATGCCCGCGCTCGTGCTCACCTTCGAGCCCTTCGGGCCCGAGGGCGCGCGCGCGCGCGGCGCGGACGAAGCGCCTGCCGACCTGCGCGAGGCCGCGTAGACTCCGCGCCGCCCCGCTCGCAGCCGCCTCGCACCCGGAGGACGCCGTGGACCCCGCGCTTCGCCCGCCTGCCGCCGCTCTCGCGTTCGCGGCGCTCGCCGCTCTCGCCGCGCTCGCGCCGGCGCGCGCCGCCGTCGCCGACGACGCGGCGCCGACCGCGCGCGAGATCATGGAGCGCGTCGACGCGCGCGACGACGGCGACCGCTCCACGATGGAGATGGAGATGATCCTGATCGACAAGGGCGGCAGCCAGCGCGTGCGGCGGCTGCGCACGTTCGGCCGCGACGTCGGCGAGGACGAGCAGTCGATCCTCTTCTTCCTGTCGCCGGCCGACGTCGAGGACACGGGCTTCCTCACCTACGACTACGACGACCCGGAACGCGACGACGACCAGTGGCTCTACCTGCCCGCGCTCTCGCGCACGAAGCGCATCGCGTCCTCCGACAAGAGCGGCGCGTTCATGGGCTCCGACTTCAGCTATGCGGACATGACGGACCGCCCCGTCGACGAGTACGCGTACACGCTCGTCGGCGAGGGCGAGGTCGACGGACATCCCGTGTGGCAGATCGAGTCCGTGCCGACGACCGAGCGCGAGAAGGACGAGACGGGGTACGAGAAGCTCGTCCAGTTCGTGCGCAAGGACAACTACGTCGTCGTGCGCAGCGTCGCCTTCGTGAAGAAGGGGAAGCGGCTCAAGTACTTCGAGGTCGAGAAGCTCGACCGCATCGACGGCATCTGGGTCGCGACCGAGATGACGATGACCACGAAGAAGGGCAAGCAGACCCTGCACCGCACCGTGCTGCGCTCGAGCGACGTGCGCTTCGGCCAGGATCTCCCCGAGGACCTGTTCACGGTGCGCCGCCTCGAGAAGGGGCTCTAGCGCGTCGATGCCGTCGCGCGCCTCCGGATGCGCGGCCGCGCGCGCGCGCGCCCTCGTCGCGGGCGCCGCGGTGCTCGTTGCACTCGCGAGCGGCGCGCGCGCCGACGACATGGACGACGTCCTCGGCGGCTTCGAGGACGGCGACGACGACGCGTTCGCCGTCGACGAAGCCGCGCTCGACGACGAGACCGCGCGCTGGTGGGACGTCTCCGGAAGCGTGGAGCTGAGCGGCTCGGTGAACTACCGCCGCCACCGCTCCGACACGGGCACGGACTACGGAGGCCTCCAGCGCCTGCGCCTGCGCGGCAACCTCGCGCTCGAGGTCGACGTCCCCGAGGCGCCGTGGCTCCGCGACGGCAAGGTCCGCGTCGAGGGCTTTGGCTTCTACGACCCCGCCTACGCGATCAACGGCCGCAGCGACTACACCGAGCGGGTGCTCGACCTCTACGAGCTCGACGGCGAGGTGGGCGAAGCCTGGATCCAGGCGAAGGTCCACGACCGCATCGACGTGAAGCTCGGTCGGCAGGTCGTCATCTGGGGACGCAGCGAGACGCTGCGCGTCCTCGACGTGTTGAACCCGCTCGACAACCGCGAGCCGGGGCGCGTCGACATCGAGGATCTCCGCCGCCCGCTCGGCATGTTGAAGGTCGACGGCTACGCCGGGGACTGGTCGCTCACCGCCATCGCGATTCCCGAGATCCGCTTCGACCGCTCGCCGGTCGTGGGGAGCGACTTCTATCCCGGCACGGTCGAGCTGCGCGAAGTGAAGCCCGAGGACTTCGAGGACGGCGAGCTCGCCGCGCGCCTGCTCGGCATCTTCCCCGGCTGGGACGTCTCGCTCCACGCGGCGTGGTTCTGGAACGATCTCGCGCGCGTCGACGCCGCGACCGGGCAGCTCGTGCACGACCGCCTGTGGATGGTGGGGAGCGGCGGCAACTACACCGTCGGGAGCTGGCTGCTCAAGTACGAGCTCGCCTTCCTGGACGGTCTCGGCTTCGCGGCCGCCGACGACGAGAAGCAGCGCATCGACGCGCTCGTCGGCGTCGAGTACTACGGGTTCACGGACACGACGATCGTGTTCGAGATCGCGAACCGGCACCTGTTCGGGCACGAGCCCGCGATGCGCGCCGCCCCCGACTTCGCGCGCGAGGACCAGCAGGAGCTCGCGCTCCGCATCACGCGCAACTTCTGGCACGACACGCTCCACGTCACGCTGCTCGGCTACGCGCTCGACGTCGATCCGAGCGACGGCTCCGTGGTGAGGCTCGACGTGTCCTACGACGTGCGCGACGCGCTGACCGTCGGCCTCGGCATCCTGCTCTTCCAGGATTCTCCCGACGGCTTCCTCGACGGCTACGGCCGCAACGACCGGCTGCTCTTCTCGGCGAAGTGGAGCTTCTGAGCGTGCGCGCGGTGCGCGGCGTGGCCGCGGGAGCGCTCGCGCTCGCGGTCGCCTTCGCCGTCGCGACGTGGGTCGCCCTCGAGTGGAGCGACGTCGCGCGCATCGAGACCCGCGCGGAGGACGGCCACCTCCGCTCGACGCACGTCTGGTACGCGGTGCGCGACGGCGCCCTCTGGGTCGAGGCCGGGGCGCGCGACAACCCGTGGTTCGTCGACGCGCTGCGCGAGCCGCGCGTCGCGATCGTCGTCGACGGGGAGCGACGCGAGGCGCGCGCCGTCGTCGTCGACGACGACCGCGAGCGCGCGCGGCTGCGCGCAGCCCTGCGCGCGCGCTACGGCTGGCGCGACGCCTGGGTCGGCATGCTCGTCGACGCGTCGCAGTCCGTGCCCGTGCGACTCGACCCGTAGCCCGCCCGCCGGGCGCGCGCGGTCTACAGCAGATCCCGGATCTCGACCTCGTCGCCCCCGGTCGCGCAGCTCGCCAGCACGCCGTCGCGGCCGAGCGTGACGCCGCCGTCGAAGGCGTCGGCGACGCCTTCGAGGAAGACGCCCTCGAGCAGCGAGATCGGGAGCGGCGGCACGACGTGCGTCAGGAGCAGGTGGCGCGCACCGGCCGCGCTCGCGCTCTGCGCGGCCTCGACCGGCGTCGTGTGGTAGTCGAGGATGTCGCGCGTGATCTTCGCGACCGCGGGTCGCTCGGCCGCCTCGGCGGCCTCGGTCATCCACGCGACGATCCGCGGCGCGAGCGCCTCGTGCACGAGCACGTCGACCCCGCGTGCGAACCGTTCGACGTTCGCGGAGCGCTTCGTGTCGCCGCTGATCGCGACGGCGCGCCCGCCGTACTCGAAGCGGTAGCCGACCGCCGGCGACACGGGCGCGTGGTCGACGCGGAACGCGACGACGCGCACGCCGCCATCGTCGAGGAGCACGGCGCTCTCTCCGTCGGGCGGCTCGGCGAACGCGCGCGCCTCGCCGCCGGCTCCGGCGCGCGGCACCACCGCCTCGCCGTGGTGCGCGACGCGATAGCCCGCGTCGAGCGCATACGCCTCGCGCAGCCCCGCGACCACGCGCTCGACGCCGGTCGGCCCGTGCACGGGCAACGGCGCAGCCGCGTTGCCGTTCACCCAGCGCTGCAGCATGAGCTCGCCCAGGCCGTCGATGTGATCGGAGTGGAAGTGCGTGAGGAACACGGCCTCGATCGCGCCCTGCGGCACGCGCATGCGCGCGAGCGTGCGCGACGCGTTCGCGCCCGCGTCGACGACGAACACCCGGCGCCCGGCGACGACGACCGCGCACGGCCCGCCGCGCTCGGGGTCGGGGAGCGGCGAGCCCGCGCCGCACAGGCCGACGTGGAGGCCGTCGGGCAGGTCGTCGAGCAGGCTCGTGCGCAGGTTCGCTTCGACGGCGCGGCGCACGAGGCGCGCCGCGATCGCGTCGCGCAGCGCGCAGGCCGAGGTGGTCGCCGCGAGCGCGGCGGCGGCGACGGCGAAGGCGGCGAGTCGGGTTCGGTGCGCGGACACGGGGTTCCTCCTCGGCGTGGTCGGTCGCGAAGCCTACGGAACGCGGCGCGCGGGCGCGCGGGAATTCTCGCGCGCGATGGCGCGACCGGGCGCGCGCCGAGGCGGCGCGAGCGCGCCGCGCCGGGCTCCGAAGCGCGACGAATTGCGCGGAGCCGGCGGGGCGCTCGTGTACGATCCGCGCCCCATGAGCCGCCGCGAGCTGGGCATCGTCGTCGCGACGTTCCTCGGACAGGCCGTCGCGATCGGCGCGACGGTCGGCTCGTTCACGTTGTTCGTGCGCCCCGTCGCCACCGAGTTCGACGCCGCGACGAGCGCCGTGTCGTCGGGCGCGGCGCTGCTCGTGATGATGCTCGGCGTGTCGGGCATCGGCGTCGGCCTGTGGCTCGACCGCGCGCCCGCGCGGCGCGTCATGCTCACGGGCGCCGCCATCCTCGCGACGGGGCTCCTCGTCGCGTCGCGCGCGCAGTCGCTCGCGGGCCTCGCGGCGGCGTGCGTGCTCACGGGCGCGGGCGTCCCGATGCTCGGCCCGCTCACGACCGCCGCCGTGATCGGCAAGGCGTTCGACGAAGGCCGCGGACGCGCCCTCGGCATCGCGAACACGGGCGTCAACGTGGGCGGCCTCGTGTTCGCGAGCGTCGCCGGCCCGGCGATCGAAGCCTACGGATGGCGCACGACGCTCGTCGCGTTCGCCGGGCTCGCCGCGGCGATCGCGGTGCCCGCCGTGCTCGCCGGAATTCCCGCCGCGCTCGGCGCCCGGCCGGCGCGCATCGCGGCGCAGGGCGCTCCCGAGCGATCCGGAGTCGGCGCTCCCGCGCCCGCGGTCCCGCCGCCCGACGAGCTCGCGGCCGCGGCGGTGTGGACGCCGCGTGCACTCGTGCGCGCGAGCCACTTCTGGATGGTCGCGCTCGGCATGGGCATCGGCTTCGGCACCGTGAGCGGCTGGAGCGTGCACCTCGCACCGTTCCTGCAGGATCGCGGCGCGTCGACGACGGCCTCGGCGACCGT